>DATNAC010000115.1:0-8205 GCA_035573035.1 Terriglobales bacterium | reverse complement strand
GCCGCAGCCGCTCGGGATCGCCCAGCACGCGCAGCGTCGAGGACGTGCCCAGCCGGGCGCTGGTCCCTATTCCCTTACTCCGGGCCTCGGGCTGGGCCGAATCCATGGCATCCAAGGCCAGCTTCCATAACTCCGTCGGCTGCCGGTGGATGCGCAGGTTGCCGGCCGCGTCGCGCGCCGCATCCAGAAGATCCTCGATCATGCGCGACAGGATCCGGACGTTGTTCTCGATCACGCGGAGGGCGTGCGCGGTGTCCGCGGGACTCAGGTTCCCCGACTCGATCAGGCCAATCCAACCCTCCACCGCGCTGAGCGGGCTGCGCAACTCATGCGAAGCGGTGGCCAGAAATTCATCTTTGCTCCGGCTTGCGGCCTCGGCGGCGTCGGAGCGTTCCAGGGAGGCGGCCGAGAACAGCACCAGGCTTTCGTTGACCTGCCGCATCAGCTCCATCAGATCCTCCAGCGTGCGCCGGGCGGCGCTGCTCACTTGCTCCTGGATCGCCGTCACTCCTTCCATCTCCCACTCGCGGCGAGCGACCGCCGCTTCCCGGACCATCAGTCGCTGTTCGCGGTGATCCAACTCCTCTGCTTTACCCATCGCCGCCTCCCGCTGCCTCTGGCTTCGGCGCAAGTCCCGGTCCCGGGGATATCCTCTCCGGTCTGCCGCTCAGCAGGCCCTGGTAGCCGGCCAGCGGCTCGCCCACCCGGACGCCTTCCTCCCCGATGGAGAAACGCCGGAGTTCGTTGCTGTGCTGGCAGGCCCGCACCTTGACCACGGAGATGGCGCGCTCCAGCCGCCCATTGATCTCAATATAGCGCTGCATCAGGATCACGTCGGCCAGGAACGCCGTGCCGTGCGGGCTGAAGCGGAGGTCGGTGAAGCTGTCCTCGAGTTCGGCGGTCATCAATAGGGTGATGTCCAGCCCGGTGAGCATGGCCACCATCCGGTAGAGCGACTCCCGGAAATCCTCGCGGAAAGTCGGCGCCAGCGCCATCTCGAAGCCGTTGAGCGAATCAATGACCAGCCGCTTCGCTCCCGTCTCGCGGATGGCGTTGGTCAGCTCGTGCAGCATCTCGTCAATCGAAAGGTCGAGCGGGCGTGTGTGGATGAGCTTGACCTTGCCCGCGGTCACCAGCCGGGAGATGGCCGCCCCGCTGGGCGCGTGTCCGCCAAACTCCATCGGCCGTTTCTCGAAGACGGCGATGATGCCCGGCTCTCCCATCTCCGCGCCGCGGGCGATGAACTCCGTCGCCAACACCGTCTTGCCCGCGCCCGAGGGGCCGACCAGGAGCACGGAGTTGCCCGCCGGGACGCCGCCCCCCAGCATTTCGTCCAGCCCCGTTACACCAAACCGCACCCGCGGCCGCGCCGCGCCGCCTCTCGACTCCGGAGCATTCGTGGGCGCCGGAAGAATCATGCGCGGGAACACCTGAATGCCACTTTGGCTGATGCGAAAGGTGTGCAGTCCGGGGATGGCCGCGTGGCCGCGCGATTTGATCACTTGCAGCTTGCGCACCATGGAGTTCCGGTCCACGCTCTGATACAGCCAGAGCAGCCCGTCGGCGACCGTGAACACCGGATTGTGTTCGGCGTCCGAGGGCAAATACTCGCCGATCAGAAACGTAGTGGCCTGCCAACTCGTAAGCCGCAGCGCGAGTTGCTGCACGAAGGCTTGCAGCGCCGCTTCCCCCTCTCCCCGGCCCGCGGCCGCCTGCACGATCGAGCGGAAGGAGTCCACCACGACGATCCCCGGGTTGTAGGCTTCCACCTCGGCCACGATTCTCTGCAGGAGCTCGTCCAAGCTGCACCGCGCCGCCTCGCCGGCAAGGTTCGCCATGCGCAGCGACGTGCCGATTTTGGCGGCATCGAAGAAGCCGAACTGCTGCTGGTACCGCAGCATCTTGAGCGGGGGCTCCCCCATCACGGTGAAATAAATGGCGCGGCGTGAAGGCGAGGCGAGGCCGAAGACGATTTGCTGCGCCAGCGTGGTTTTCCCCGCGCCGGGCGCGCCCGCGACGACATTGAAGGAAAACTCGGGCAAGCCTCCCCCCAGAACTTCGTCCAGCCCCGGCACCCCTGTGGGGAGCTGTCGAATCGTGGCCTGGTCGCTCATTGTGAATCCTCCTCGGCCCCCGGCAAGCTGGGTACATTCGGCCAGGCTTGGCGCAGCAACTGCAACGCGAGACCGTCTCCCACAAACGTGGCCAGCAGGCCGGCGAAGGCCGCCAGGATGGCGACCGCCCCGTCGCGGGCCTGCGCGGCCGGCAGCGCCGCCACCCCCTCGGCCACGCCGATCAGGCCATCGTCGGTGTGGGTGGCGATGGGTTCGGCGACCATTCCGCGAGACTCGCGCCGGGCCAGGTAGAGGGCGCGATCGGTGAGCGCATTGAGCCCGGCGTGGCCCATCAGGGTGCTCACCACCCCGTCTAAATCCTGGAAGGCGCGCCGCGCGGCGGCGGCGTAATCGGCGGGATCGGCGGCGGTAACGTAGCCATCAATCACGCCGACCGCAAGATCCCGCCAGCGTTGATCGGTTGAGGGCGCCATCTTCCCGCCTTTGGGGAGGCCAACGCCAGTGTAGCACGCCGGTCCGGGTCGCTTCCGGTCGCAAGGTGGCCGCCCAGCGCCCCGGCGAGCGTGCCAGTGCGGCCTCCCATTCTTGCTCCTATCACTACAAATTATCTCACCGGTACCCGCATCGTTGCCGGATAGGAAGCTGCGGCTCGGTGCCTTGCGGGTGGGCCTGTCCCAGCTTACTGACCCAGCTCCTTCACCGCCGCGATGAACTTCACCAGCACCGCCTGCGCGTCGCCGTAGACCATGTTGCAGTTGTCGGCGAAAAACAGCTCGTTCTCCACCCCCGAGTAGCCCTTGCCCTGGCCGCGCTTGATCACGTACACCTGGCGGGCGTGGTCGGCGTTGAGGATGGGCATGCCGTAAATGGGCGAGGTCTTGTCCGTGCGCGCCGCCGGGTTGACCACGTCGTTGGCGCCGATCACCAGCGCCACGTCGGTGTTCTCGAACTCCTCGTTGATCTCCTCCAGCTCGTGCATCATGTCGTAGGGCACGCCGGCTTCGGCCAGCAGCACGTCCATATGGCCGGGCATGCGCCCCGCCACCGGGTGCACCGCGAATTTGACCTCGACCCCGGCGGCTTGCAGCAGCTTGACAAACTCGTAGAGCTTGTACTGCGCCTGCGCCACCGCCAGGCCGTAGCCCGGGATGATCAGCACCTTGCCGGCGTAGCGCATGTTGACGGCGGCGTCGCTGGCCTCGGCCGGCTTCATGGTGCCCTGGACGGTGCTGGTGCCCGCGCTCGTGGTCGCGCCAAAGCGGCTGAACAGCACATTGGCCACCGAGCGGTTCATCGCCCGCGCCATCACCAGCGTCAGCAGCGTGCCCGCCGCCCCGACCACCACGCCGGCGATCACCAGCACCGGTTTCTGCAGCACGTAGCCCTCGATGCCGACCGCCAGGCCGGTGAAGGCGTTGTAGAGCGATACCACCACCGGCATGTCGGCGCCGCCAATCGGCAGCGTGGTCAGGACGCCGTACACCAGCGCGCCCACGAAGAAGGCGGCCACCAGGCCGGTGCCGCCGCCGTTCGAGACGACCAGCACACCCAGGACGACGGTGGCGGCCAGCACCAGGCCGTTGATGGCCTGCTGGCCCGGCAGGTACAGCGTCTTGTTGATCTTGCCGTCGAGCTTGGCCCACGCGGTCAACGATCCCGAGAGCGAAGCCGCGCCGATCAGCGCGCCCACCAGGGCGATCGCCACCCGGCTGGGCAGGCTGGCCTCGGGACTGGCGAGTTCGACCGCGGCGATACAAGCCGCCGCGCCGCCGCCCATGCCATTGTAGAGCGCCACCATCTGCGGCATCGCGGTCATGGCCACGCGCTCGCCGCTCCACCAAGCCCAGGACACGCCGATCAGCAGCGCCGCGATCCCCAGCGTCAGGTTCAGCCCGAGATGGGGCTGCGCCAGCGGGCTCACGCCGAAGGCCTCGAGGAAGCTCGCGAGCGTCGCGACCAGCACTCCCCAGCCCGCCACCACGATGCCCGAGCGCGCCGTCACCGGCGAGGACATGCGCTTCAACCCCAGAATGAACAGCAGCGCGGCGGCGAAATCGGTGGCGTCGATAATCAGTTTCGGGTTCATCGGCTCGCCTTGAACATCGCCAGCATGCGCTTGGTCACCACATAGCCGCCGGCGGCGTTGCCCGCACCCAGCAGCACTCCGATGAAGCCCACCACCTGCTGCGCCGGCGTGGCGGCGTTGAGCAGGGCATAGAGCGCCCCCACCACCACGATGCCGTGCACGAAGTTCGAGCCCGACATCAGCGGCGTGTGCAGAATCGCCGGCACCCGGCTGATGATCTCGATGCCGGTGAAGGCGGCGAGCATCACGATGTACAGCGCGATAAAACCTACCAGCGTCGTTTCCATGGGCGTCCTCTCGTCCGGGCGATTAATGTCCCGCGGTCTTCAACTCGCCTTCGTGGGTGAGCGCGGTCTGCGCTACGATTTCGTCAGTCCAGTCCAGCCGGAGTTGGCCGTCGGCGATCATCAGCTTGAGCAGGTTGAAGACGTTCTTGGCGTAGAGCTCGCTGGCGTTCTCCGCCAGCCGGGAGGTGATGTTGAGCGGCGCCACGATGGTGACCTCGCCGGCATTGCGCCCCTCGACCGTGATGGTCTCGCCCGGGCGCGTGGCCTCGCAGTTGCCGCCTCCCTCCGCCCCCAGGTCCACGATCACCGCGCCCGGCTTCATCCCCGCCACCTGCGCCAGCGAGATCAGCCGCGGCGCGCGCCGCCCCGGCACCGCCGCCGCGGTGATGATCAGGTCGGCATTCTGGATGTGCGAGGTGAGCGCGGCGGTGACCTTCTCCCGCTCTTCCGCGGTCAGCTCGCGGGCGTAGCCCCCTTCGCCGCGCGCATCCACCCCGGTGGCCACGAACTTGGCGCCCAGCGACTCGGCCTCTTCCTTGGTTTCCGGCCGCACGTCGTAGGCTTCGATCATCGCTCCCAGCCGGCGCAGCGTGGCGATGGCTTGCAGCCCGGCGACGCCCAGCCCCATCACCAGCGCGGTGGCGGGACGCAGCACGCCCGCCGCGGTGGTCATGCGCGGAACCACCCGCGGCAGGTGGGTGGCGCCCAGCAGCGCGGCGTAGTACCCCCCCAGCGCGGCCTGGCTGGAGAGCGCGTCCAGCGACTGCGCGCGCGAGATGCGCGGCACCCGCTCCATCGCAAAGGCGGTGATGCGGCGCAGGCGCAGGATCTCGACCAGCTCGGGCTGTTCCTGCGCGTGGATGAACGACACCAGGATGGCGCCCGGCTTCATGGACTCCACCACCGCGCGCGAGGGCGCCTGCACCCCCAGCACCAGGTCGGCCTCCCCCAGCGGCGCGTTGAACACCGCGCCCAGCTTCTCCAGTTGGGCGGCGACCGCCGGCACCATGGCGACCCGCTTCTCCCGCGGGCTGGCTTCGGTGAGTACGGCGATGGAAAAGGACATAGAATGACATTCTAGCTTGGAGTGTGGACATGCGGAACGCTTGGATCGGCGGAGTCGTGACCTTGGGGCTGGCATGGGCCGGCGGCCTTGCCCAGCAGCCGGCGCCGCCCCGCAACTTCGAGGTGGCCACCCTCAAGCCCAATGTGGGCGGCGGCGGCGTCATGGGCGGCTGCCACGGCGTGGACTCCAATCCCGACCCAAGCTTTTCCATCCCGCTGGGCCGCTGCGTCATCGTCGCCGGCCGCCTGAGTCACATGATGAGCATCGCCTTCGATCTGCCCATGCAGCGCATCTCGGGCTTTCCCGACTGGGACCGCCCGTCACGCTGGGATGTGGATGCGAAGATCGAGAACCCGGCCTCCGCCACCGAAGCGCAGTTGCGGGTTCTGCTCCAGAACTACCTGATCGGGCAGTTCAAGCTGAAGCTGCGCCACGACCATGCCGTGATGCCGTCCTACCTGCTGGTTGTGACCAAGCCCTCCAAGCTCAAGCCCTCCGCCCAGTCCTCGATGACCATGGACGTACAGCCCAACGGACGCCTGTTGCTCAAAGGCTGCTCCATGGCGGACCTGGCGGGGTTCCTGTCCCAGATGCCCAGCGTCGGCCGCCCCGTCGTGGATCACACCCAGCTTGCCGGACGCTACGACTTCACCATCGATATCCTGAACACGCCCTCGCAGGGCGACGACAACGTGAAGCAAAATCTGGCCGCGTGGCAGTCGGTCTTTCAGGATGTTCAGGAACAGCTCGGGCTCAAGCTGGAGCCCGGGCGCAGCCCCGTGGAGACCATCGTGATCGAGTCGGCGGTCAAGCCCCAGGGCGGCGCCTGCAGCGGCTGCTGACGGTTACTTCGCCGCCGCGAGCTCGTGGAGGTTGGCGGCCGAGGCCTGCTCGACCTGCTGGTGCAGGCTCTGGCCGTGGCTGTCCATGGTGACCACGGCGGGGAAGTCGCGCACCTCCAACTCCCACATCGCCTCCGGCGTGCCGAACTCCAAAAAGTGCACGCCCTTCACCCGCCGCACCGTGCGCGAGTAGAACTGGGCCGCGCCCCCGACCGCGTTGAGGTACACCGCGCCGCACTCGCCCAGCGCCGCCAGCGTCTTGGCGCCCATGCCGCCCTTGCCGATCACCACCCGCACCCCAAACCGGCGCAGGATGTCGCCCTGGTAGGGTTCCTCGCGGATGCTGGTGGTCGGCCCCGCCGCGCCGATGCGCCACTCGCCAGCCGCGTCCTGGCGCGCCACCGGACCGCAGTGGTAGAGCACCGCGCCGCGCAGGTCCACCGGCGCGTCATGGTGCATCAGGTGGGCGTGTACCGCATCCCGGCCGGTGTACATGGTCCCCGAGATCAGCACCATGTCGCCGACCTTGAGCTTGCGCACGTCGGCTTCGCTGACGGGCGCGGTCAGCCGAATTGCTTCCTTGGCAGGTGGCGCCGCCGCGGCCACCGCCGCGGCCGGCTGCGGCTCGCCGTACAACCACCGCCGCACGCCGCCGTTCGCGGCGTCGAGCACCAGACCGCGCCGGCGGAAGGCCCAGCAGTCGTAGGCCACCGAGACGAAGAAGCTCGCTGGCAGGCGGTTGAGCGCGGTGATCTTGCAGCCGATCAGCGACACCCCGCCGCCGAAGCCCATCGTCCCGATGCCCAGCGTGTTGGCCTTGTCCAGGATATAGTCTTCGAGCTCGGCCAGCCGCGCGTCCGGGTTGCGGTCATCGAGCGGCCGCAGCAGTTGTTCCTTGGCCGCTTCATACCCGCTGGTGCGGTCGCCACCCACCGCGGCCCCGATCGCTCCCGGGGCGCAGCCCTGGCCCTGGGCCTGCCACACCGCGTGCAGGATGCACTGGCGCACGCCCTCGAGGTCGCGTCCGGCGCGGCCGAGATGCTCGAGCTGGCAGGGAAGCGAGTACTGGATGTTCTTGTTCTCGCAGCCGCCGCCCTTGAGCAACAGTTTGATCTCGACCTCGTCGCTGCTTTCCCACTGCTCGAAGTGGATCACCGGCGTCCCCGGGCCCAGATTATTGCCGCTGTTGGCGCCGGTGAGCGAGTCCACGCTGTTGGGGCGCAGTTTGCCCCGTTTCGTCGCCTCGGCCACCGCGGCGGCGATCTCCTTGCGCAGCAATATCTGGTTGAATCCGACCGGCGTATGCACGAAGAAGGTGGGCATGCCGGTGTCCTGGCACAGCGGTCCCTCGTCGCCCGCCGCCATCTCGATGTTGGAGCCGATGATGGCCAGCGCCTGCCCCGCCTGGCTGGAAGGCAGCTCGCGCCCGGTGGCCTGCCGCATCGCGGCCCGCACATCCGGCGGCAGGTCGGTGGCGGTGCGGGTGATCAGCGCGAGAAGGTTCTCGCGAAAGGCCGGGGCGAGTGTCGTGCTCACCTTGTCAGTATAGCCAGCAGCGCCGGCCCGCTTCCCGGTGTTATGTTGGCTTGTAGGGAGGCATCATGGCCGGGCTGCCGGTTCGGAATCCCGACGAGCGCACGCAAGCATTGATCTTGCAGGCATACTCCGCCTTCAACCAGCGCGACGTCGACGGCGTCCTCGGACTGATGACCGAGAGCGTCAATTGGCCGCGCGCGTCCGAAGGCGGCCGCGCGATCGGCAAGCGGGAAATCCGCGAGTACTGGGCCCGCCAGTGGGCGGAAATCGACCCGCGTGTCGAGGTTCTTGCCATGAAAGACCGGGGAAACGG
>DATNAC010000114.1:0-12339 GCA_035573035.1 Terriglobales bacterium | reverse complement strand
CCACCCCGCGCCCGGCGCGGAAGGGCCCGATCATCCGCCAGTTCATGCCGGAGTAAAGGTCGGGATTCACTTGCGCCACAAGTGGCAACGCCAGCGCCAGCGCCAGCGCCGCCAGAATCAGGAATGATCGACGTACCATATCGCTCCCTCCACGAAAACTCGAAAGAGCGAGAATACACCGAAACGGCGGGAATCTTCCCCGAACGCAACCCCAAAAGGGTCCGGTTCTAACGAGTACGTTCCCGGATCAGCGTCCAGTTGATACCGAAACGGTCGCGCAGCATGGCGAAGCGCACCGCGAAGAATGTCTCCGCCAGCGGCATGAAGATCTCGCCGCCCTCCTTCAGGAGCGCATAGACGCGCTCCGCTTCCTCCGCCGTGTCCAGCGCCAGGTAAAGGTACGCGCTCCGCATGGGTTGGTAGGCGGAGCGGGGAGCGTCGTTGCCGACCAGTTCGGTTTCGCCCAAGTGAATGCGGGCGTGCAGGACGGCATCCGGCTTCGCATCGGGCATGGGCTGGGCTTCGGGCAGGTCCGCCTGAGTGTACAGGGCGGTGATCTTGCCGCCGAGGTGCTTTTCGTAAAAGTGGAACGCCTCGCGGCAGTTTCCGCCGAAGTTCACTTGGGTGTAGAGCTTCATGGTGTCTCTCTATGGATGATGGTAAAACCGGCGCCTCCGGTTGACAGAAACGCGTTCGAGGCCGTAGTCTGAAAGTCACCCCTGCGCGCCCTTAGCTCAGCTGGATAGAGCGTCTGGCTACGAACCAGAAGGCCGGGAGTTCGAATCTCTCAGGGCGCACCACCTCTCGTAATTTTCCTTTCCCGGACCAAGCCGACGCTGTAGTGCTCTATACTTGCCGCGAGGTATTCCGCTATGCGCCGACTGTGTCTCGTCGTCCTGGGGTTTGCCGCCGCAGCCACCATGCTCGCCGCGCAAGCCCCCTCCGCCGGCCCCTACCACGTAATCAACACCGCCAAAGTGGGCGGCGAGGGGGGATGGGACTACATCTTTGCCGATAGCGCCGGCCGCCGCTTGTACATTCCGCGCGGCGCCACGCGGGAGGTTGCGGCGACCGGCACCACGCCCGCCATCCCGGCCGTGGGCAATCGCATCACGATCTTCAATCTCGACACGTTGGCCCCGTTGGGCGAAATCCCCGATTCCGGTGGCAACGGCGTTGCGGTGTGCCCCGGCACCGGGCACGGCTTCGCCAGCAGCCATCCCCAGGTCTCGATGTTCGACACCGCGACCATGAAGCTGATCAAAAAGATTGACGTCGGCGATGCCCGTCCCGACGGCATTTATTGCGACACCTACAACGACCGCGTCTACGTCTTCAGCCACCCCACCCACAACGCCACCGTGATTGACGCCAAAACCGGCGACCTGGTGGGCACCATTGATCTGGGCGGCACGCCGGAAGAGGGTGTGGCCGACGGCCGCGGGACCTTGTATGTGGTGATGCAGGACCGGCCCGGCAGCGTGGCGGTGGTGGACGTGAACGCGATGAAGACCACCACGCATTACCCCTTCGGCGAGAATGGCGGCTGTAACGGCCTGGCTTTGGACGCCAAGAACCATGTTCTGTTTGCCGCTTGCAGCGCCAAGGGTCCTGCGCCGCCGCGCCCGCAGCCGGGTGAGCCCGCTCCCGCTCCCGCGCCCCCGCCGGCCACGCCGCCGCAGACGATGGTCATTCTGAACGCGGCCACCGGCAAGATCCTCGACAAGCTGCCCATCGCCGGCAGCTCCGACGGCGCCGTCTTCAACCCGGCCACCAAAGAAGCCTTCAGCACTCAGGGAAATGGGACGCTCACCATCGTGAAGGAGTTGAGCCCCACCAAGTTCGCGGTTGAGCAGAACCTGCAAACCATGAACGGGGCGCGCACGATTACCCTCGATAGCAAGACCAACCACGTTCTGACGATGTCCCAGGAGTTCGTGCCCCGCCCCGCGCCCACGACGCCGCCGCCCCCAGGCCGCGGCCGCGGCGGACGCGGCATGGCGGTGCCGGGTTCGTTCAGCATTCTGGTGGTCGGGAAATAGGCCGCGCGGGCGCGAGCCGGAAGACGGAACGGCGCTGCGCGGGGGTCGGGGCGAAGCTCGCAGTGCGAGCTCCGCGCCCCCGGCAAGCAATGCAGGCGCGGTCGCCCGGAAGCGCCGGGCGCGTGGCCTTCCGCGCTGGGGCCCGCGCCCATCAATTTGATTGCACGCCCAGCGCCGGGAGCCGCTGGGAGAGGAGTTTGAAGGCCGGATAGGCGGCCAGGAACGACAACGTCAGGCCGAAGCTGAGGAAGGTGCGGGCATAGTAAGCGTGCAGGTAGACCGCCTCCATCCCCAGTACCGCTGCCGACACCCCGCCGCATCCGGCCAGGATCGCCCACGGCGATTGCGTGCGCGCCCAATGCTGCAGCCAGAGCCCGGCCCGCATTAGCACCGCCGTCAAGGAAAGCGCCGCCACCAGCAGGAGCCACCCGCCCGGCAACCAGATCTCCAGCAGCCGGATGACGAAGCCGTGCAGGATGTAAAACACCAGGGAGTTGGCGCCCCAGTACCGCAGCTCCGCCAGCGAGGGGCGGCGGCAGCGCGCCAGCCAGACACGCAAACCATCCAGCAGCAGGGCGGTATAGGCCAGCCCCAGGAACCAGTACTCGGGGCTCATCCAGAACTTGTCCAACCTCCAACCGGTGGCCGCCACCGCCACTCCGCAGGCCGCCAATGCGCCCAGCCCGATCCCCCAGCGCATCCGCCGCTCCGGATACCTCTTGAGGTGCGCCCCCAAGAGGTAAAAGCTGAGCCAGGGCAGCAGCGGGAACAGTCCGGGCGTGAGGAAGAACGATGACACCCCGCCAGCGGAGATCTTCCAGAAGAAAAAATGCTGGTTGGCGTAATGGATTAAAAACGGCAGCGGAAACAGCCAGGTCCAGGTCCGGGGCAGCATCCAATGCAGCGCCAGCATCGCGATCATCGCCATCCCCGCGCTTTGAAATACGTCCGACTGCCCCATGGTGCCGAGCACGTAGTTGTCGGCAAACCCGGCGAAGATGAGGAACAGCCCATTGGCGGCGATGCGCAGGTAGTCGCCCCGCTGGCGTGCCACCAAACCCCATAGGTTCATGCCGGTCGAGCTGAAGAACAGCACCGAACCCATGGTGGTCCAGCTCAGCCAGCGGGCGTCGGGAAACGGAACGTGGGCCACCACCATCAGCAGGCAGGCCCAGCCCTTGATCAAGTCCACCGCGTGGTCGCGGTAGGCGCTCTCGCGCAGATCGCTGCTGGCCAAAGTGGAGTAAGCGACAACGGACATTCCGGAGGTGCGCCACCGCGCAGGTGTTGGATGTGGAGCGCGCGCCTGCTTGGCCGCCCGCGCTCGAACGCTATAATCATCATCACTCATGTCATGGATCGTCGAAGCCGAAAACGTCACCAAGGAATACCCTGTCGGCCAGATCATGGTGCCGGCCCTGCGCGGCGTGTCGCTGCAAGTCGCTCCCGGCGACTTCGTCGCCATCGTCGGCGCCTCGGGCAGCGGCAAGAGCACGCTGCTGCACGTTGTCGGCGGCCTGACGCCGCCCACCTCGGGGCGCGTCGCCATTGAAGGTGTGGATTTCGGCAAGCTCTCCGACAGCGGTCGTACCGCGCTCCGCCGCCGCGCCATCGGCATCGTCTTTCAGAAGTTCAACCTGCTTCCCACCCTTGACGCCATCGGCAACATCGAGATCGCCCGCGAGATCGCCGGCAACCATCATCAGAGTGCCGATGACCGGGCCTACCAGGAACGCCTGATTTCGGTGCTGGGCATCGCCGGACGCCTCGAACACCGTCCCACCCAGCTCTCCGGCGGGGAGCAACAGCGGGTGGCCATCGCGCGCGCCCTCATCAACCGGCCGCGCATCCTGCTCGCCGACGAGCCCACCGGCAACCTCGACTCCAAGAACTCGGACGCCGTTCTGGCCGTGCTGCGGGAACTCAACCGCGACTTCGGTCAGACCATCCTGATGATCACGCACAACGTCGAGGCCGCCGCCATCGCCCACCGCACCCTGCATATGCGCGACGGCCTCCTGGTTGACACCTAGCTTGGCATGGAGTTTCTGCTTCAAGGCCACGAGTTCAACCTGAAGGGCGCGAACCGCGGGTTCTTTACCACCCGCCTGCGCGCCAACCTGGAGCGGATGCTGACCGGGTGCGGCTGCCGCATCGGCATGCGCGGGCTCGGCCTCGCGGTGGAGTGCCCGGACGCCGCCGCGGGGGAAGTGCGCACCCGTTTGCAGCGTGCGCTGGGCGTGCAAACCATCGTGGCCGGGCGCCGGGTCGAGGCCGACCCCGCCGCCATCGCGCCGGTCGCGCTCGAGATGATCGCCGCCCAGAGCGGCGCCAGCTTTGCCTTAAATGTCCTGCGGCCCGACAAGGCACTGCCCCTCAGCTCCTATGAAGTAGCGGTCGCGGTCGGGCGCTACATCGAAGAACGGCTGCAACTCCCGGTGGACTTACGCCAGCCGCAACGCCGCTGCACCATTGTGTTGAGCCGCAAGGGGGCGCTGGTCAGCCGGGCGCCAGAGCCCGGACCGGGCGGCATGCCCGCCGGGACCGCCGGCCGCCTCCTGGGCCTGCTCTCCACCGGATTCGATTCCCCGGTCGCCGCCTTCCGCCTCATCCGCCGCGGCGGACGGGTCATGCTGGTGCACTTTTACGCGTCACCCCTGCCCGGGCGCGGCGCCAGCCCGCCGGTGGCCGCCGATCTCGCGCGTCAGCTCACCCGGTACCAGCTGTTCACCCGCTTATATCTCTGCCCCTTCGAGCCCGCCCAGCGCGCCATCGTGGCTCACTGTCCCTCCCGCTACCGCATCCTGCTCTACCGCCGCATGATGCTGCGCATCTCCGCCGCGCTGGCGGAGAAAATTCACGCCCACGGTCTGGTGACCGGCGATTCGCTCGCACAGGTGGCGAGTCAGACCTCGCTCAACCTGGAGGCGGTGAGCGCCGCCGTGCGCCTGCCGATTTATCGGCCGTTGATCGGCGACGACAAGATTGCCATCCAGGCCGAGGCCCGCCGCATCGGCACGTTCGACATTTCGACCGCCCCCACCGACGACTGCTGCTCCGCCTTCATGCCGCGCAGCCCCGCCCTCACCAGTTCGCCCGCGGAGTTGGAACAGGCCGAAGCCGAGCTTGACCTCCCGGCCCTGGTGAGCGACGCCATGACGCGCATCGAGACGGTGCGCTTGCGCGTCTCGGGCAGCGAGGTGTTGCAAGACGCCCAGGATGCGGCCGCCGAGGGCGACTCCGGGGAGCGTTGATGCTTTCAGTGCGACGGGCGGTCCCGCGGCGCCGCCGGCCTACTTCTTGACCCAGCCCAAGGCTTGCAGTTCCTGCCACACCTGGTCGGCATGACCTTCCGGCTTCACCTTATCCAGAACCCGCGCGATCTTGCCGTCGGGTGAGATCAGCAGGGTCGTGCGGGCCACGCCCAGAACCTTGCGGCCGTACATGTTTTTCTCTTTGACCAGACCGTAGCGCTCGCAGACCGTGCGCTCCGGGTCGGCCAGCAGGGGATACGGCAGCCCCTCGGTGTCGTGGAACTTCTTCTGGGCCTTCACCGTGTCGGGACTCATGCCCAGCACCACCACCCCCGCGCGCTGGAACCGGGGATAGGCATCGCGGAACTGTTGCACCTCGATCGTGCAACCCGAGGTGCTCGCCCGCGGGTAGAAGAACAGGACGACCGGCCGCCCACGGAAGTCCGCCAATTGAACCGGGGCGCCGTCCTGGTCTTCGGTGCGAAATGCGGGTGCGGGACGGTCGAGCAACATGGAATGTATTGTATCCGGTTCAGGCCTCCCCCTCGGCGGCGGCGATGAGCCTCCCCACTCCCTCGGCGAAGACCTCGGGCGGGGTGAGCAGGCTGAGCACCAGGTGTCCCTCGCTGGCGAAGCCGTAAAAGAATCCCGGATGAGTGAGCACTCCGGCGCGTTCCAACAGCAGCTCCGCCCAGGCCTCATCGCTATGCAACCGCGGCAAGCGGACCACCACCGCCCAGCCGCCCTCCACCCGCAGCCGCGCGATCGCGCGCCGCCCCGGCAGCGCGGCGTCCAGGCGATTCAGGTTGGCGCGCAAGCGCGCCCGGATCTGCGGTTGGAGCTGGCGTCGCGCCCCGAGCAGGGCGGAAGCGGCGTGCTGAATGGGCGCGTCCACCGACAGGAACAGATCGTGGATTACCTCCAGGCGCGCCATGGCCGCGTGGCGTAGCTCTGCCGGTCCGTGGGCGGCGATCCAGCCCAGCTTCATCTGCGGGAGCGCCGCGATCTTCGAGAGGCCGTTCAATACAAACACCAGCGCCGGAGAGTCGGCCATCGCCAGTTCCCCGGGGACCGTCGGCGGGATGGCGTAGTCGAAAAACACCTCGTCCACCACCAGCGCCCATCCCCGGCGCGCGGACTCCGCCGTCAACCGCTCCCACTCCACCGGCTGGATGTAGTTGCCGGCGGGGTTGTTGGGATGGACCAGCAGCACGGCGCGGGTGCGTGGCGTGGCCGCGGCGAGCAGCGCCGCGATGTCGAGCTGCCAGCCGTGGTCGTACCACATCGGGCAGGCCTGCAAGCGCACGTTATGCAGCCCCGCCAGCATCTCAAACAGCGGATAGCTGGGCGAGGGCATCAGCACGTCGTCGCCCGGATCGCATAAAAGCCGGAACAGGTGGGCGTACGCCTCGCTGCTGCTCGCGGTCAGCAGGAGTTGGTCCAGCCCTACCTCCACCCCGCGCTCGCGGTAGTAGCCGCGCACCGCCGCGCGCGCCGTTTCCAAACCCAGCGGATGGGGCTCGTACCGCAGCGCCGCCTCGGATGCCAATGCCGCGAGCAGCTCCGCCGCCGGATAATGGAATCCGCAGGCGGTCGGGTTGGTGACGGTCAGGTCCAGCAAATCGCCGGACTTCCGGCGCGCGGCGGCGAGTTGGTGCAAACGATTGTGCGCGAGCGGCCAGGCGGTGCGTTGCGAGAACACGGTCCCTCTATTTAACCGTGTCCCGACACCGGGCGGGCATGTTTCGATCAGCGTGCCCCGATCCTTTTCTCATCTCGCGGCGGCCGCGCCGTTTGCACCGTGGGCAAACTCGGCGCGAAGGGCCGCGAACCGGGCACGCTCCCCGCGCCGGGGGCTGGTACGGCCAACGGCGCGCCTTGCCACTGTAATTGCCGCATAGTATGTAGATCGTGCTCAGTGCCGCGACTTCCGCCGGCCGGAATGCTCTCGCCCTCGGTGCCGGGCGGCGGGCGATTCCCTCCCTCGACGGCCTGCGCGCCCTCTCCATCACGCTGGTGCTTCTGGGTCACAGCGCGCTGCGAACCGGATTCGATGCGGGTCCGATTGACCCCGGCGCCTGGGCGGAGTTGGGCGTCTCGGTCTTTTTTGTCATTAGCGGCTTCCTGATCACCCGTCTGCTGCTGGCGGAGATGGCGGCGGGCGGTGGAATCCGGCTGGGGCGCTTTTACCGCCGCCGGGCACTGCGCATTTTTCCCGCCTTGTACGTCTATCTCGCGGCGCTGGGCCTGCTGTGGGCGGCGGGATGGCTGCCCGAACACCGCGGCAGCTTTATCGCGGCGGCGAGCTACACCTGGAACTATTATCCGCACGCCCAAGGCTGGTACCTGAACCACATATGGTCGCTGTGCCTGGAAGAGCAGTTTTACCTGCTGTGGCCGCTCTGCCTCGCGCTCTCAGGGCGCCGGAGGGGCGCATGGCTGGCCGCCACGGCGGTGGCGCTGTGCCCGCTGTCGCGGGTCGCGACCTATTTTCTGTGGCCGAGCATGCACGCCCATAACGACACCATGTTGCACACGCGGATTGACACGATTCTGTTCGGCTGCCTGCTGGCGCTGGTATGGGACACGGACCGGTTCCAGGGCGTCTTGCGGCGGCACGCGCGCCGGTCGCGGATCCTGACGGCGGTGGCCCTTCTCGGGGTGGCGTCTCCCTGGGCGGCCTCGCGATTCCATGGCGCCTATATGGATCCGCTCGGCTACAGCCTGGAAGCCGCGCTGATCGCTTTCGTGGTCGCCGGCGCGGTGCTGCGACCCGAGACATGGTGCGGCCGGGCCCTGAACAGCCGGCTGCTGCGCCACCTCGGCGTGATCTCTTACAGCCTCTACTTGTGGCAGCAGCTGTTCCTGGGCCCGCGCTGGCACGCGCTGCCCTGGGCGCTGCTGCTGGCGCTGGGCGCCGCTGAAGCCTCGTATTTTCTGGTGGAGCGGCCGGTGTTGCGCTGGCGCGATCGCGGCCGCGGCCTTCCCCCGCCGGCCCGGGCGCCGGCTTATTGAGTCCCGCGTATTATTGCGTCACCCGTGGCGAGCCTACATCAGGCCCGGCTCCAATCCGGGCCTGACAAAATCTGCAACCCGAACGGCACTATATTACGCGGGACTCAATAGACTAGTGTAGTGCGTCACACAGCATGGCGTTTAATTTCGGGCGAAAGCGTGCGACTTTTCTTGGGGAAAAGTCGCATACGGGGCATTGGCATAATGCCTGCTATTTGTGACGCACTACACTAGCCGCCCGTGGTGCAACGCCTCGAACCCATGCCCGAGACGTGCGGGACCCGCGCCCAGCGCGGCTCTCGTGGGCTGGACCGCGGGCCAAAGTTCACTGTACCGGGCTGCTAGCGCGGGTTGGCGGTAGTGACGTTTTGCCGATCGGCCTCGCACCGTGCCGATGGCGTGCCCCTGGGGCTCGACGCGCTGGCCCGTCGCCAACCCGCACCCCAGGGACTCCGCCGCACGCGCAAGGACGGATACGCGGTTCCGCCGGTTAATGCTAGTAGTTCAGCGCCGCGCGGATCAGGATGGTGCGCGTACCGCTCGCTCCGCTCACCAGGCCAAACGAGTTCGAGGTGGAACTAGTGCTGCCCATGTTGAAGAACGGATGGTTGAGGAAGTTGAGCGCCTCTGCCCGCAGCGACAGATTGAGTCTCTCCGCCAGCGGAATGGACTTGTTCAAGCTCATATTGAGACTCACCGAGGGCACGTTGCGAAGATAGGCGATCTGGCCGAAGGAACCGGGAGTGGACGCCGGTGCGTAAAAGGAGGGATTGGCGATACCGTTGCTTTGGGCGATCGCGGCGATGTTGCTCACCAAATCGCCATTCACGTTGACGCTGGTGTTCGGAACGGAGTTCAGGTCGGCTTGCAGTTGCGCCGGAGTAAGTCCACCGGCGAACACCTCGCCGCTCGAAGAACGGTCGTTAAAGGTATCGCGGCCGCTCGTCAGCAGAACGGGAGCACCCGTCGAGATCTGCTCGGTGCCGCCCAACGTCCAACCGCCCAGGGCGCGGTCCAGCCAGCCATTATTGATATTGAGGTATTTGCCGCGGCCCACCGGCAGGTCGTACGTCCAGAACGAGTTCCAAGTGAAGCGGTGGTCGAAGCCGCTCGGGCCATAGCTCAACCGGGCATCGCGCTGCGTGAACCACTGATAGGTCGCGGTCTGGTCGTTGGTGTCCCGCTGATCGCCGAGCGAGTGACTCCACACGAAATTCGCGGTGTAGCTGAGGCCGTGGCCAAAACCTTTGCGGACCTCGACCTGCAGGGCGTTGTAGTTGTTGTCGCCGTTGTCGTCCTGATACTCCAAGCCGGTGGCGAACGGATTGGGTTGCCAGAAGTTGATCGGATAGGCGCCCGCGCCGGTAAATCCGGCGGCGGCGCACGGAGCGAAGTTGCTGCCTACCAGACGGCAATAGTAGCCCGGGCTGATGCTCCGGGTGCTCGCCAACGAGCTGGCCAGGGAGCCCGCCAGACCCTCTTGCAGATCGGTGACGAAGGTACTGTTGGCGTACCCTGATCTGCTGGAAACCGCTCCAAAGGAACCGTTGGCACCGAAGGCGGCATCGAAAATGGGCGTCGCCGCCTGACCCGGCAGTCCATTGTACGCAAAGGTACTGCCCTTGCCCGCGGCCACGTTGGCGTTGAGATTGGCTTGCGCCTGCTCAAACTGGGGCAGAAACCCGTTTTCGAAGATGTTCGTCTCGTCGAGGTTCTGGGCATGCCACATATGCGTGCTTTTGTTGCCGATGTAGGCAATTTCCAGCACCGCCCGCCCGGGCAGCTCGCGCTGAATGCCCAGGTTCCAGCTCTGCGTGTACGGGGTGCGTAGGTTCGGGTTGACCAAGCCCATGAACTGCCCGCCCGCCAGCGCAAATTCAGACTCGGGAATGGGGAACCCAAATTGCCCGGGGAAGGTCGCCAGCGGAGGCGCCGGCGACGACAGGTTCAGGCCGCCGAGGGTGAAGCCGGGGTCGCCAGGGTTGGAGAAAATGGACTGGGTATTCCCCGGATTGTCGGTTACGACATTCGAAATCGCGTTCATCCCTTCGTTGTAGAAATTCACCGCGTATCCGCCGCGCACCACGAAGGTGTGGTTCCCCATCAACCAGGCCAGCGGACCATGCTTCACTGAGGGGTTCCAGGCAAAGCCGAAATTGGGCGCCGGCGTGAAGTAATCGGGGCGGTAGGGTGCCGAAACGGCGCTGTAATACGGGTTCGGATTGCCGTTGAGCGCGCCCGGTTGGAAGAGCGCCGTCGAGGGTCCGAAAAACGCGCCCGCGCTCGGCTCGCTGTCAATGCCGTTGGTGGTGCGAATCGGCTGATCGAACTCCCAGTGCAGCCCGTAGTTCAGCGTCAAATTGGAGGTGGCCCGGTAAGCATCCTGCGCGTACAGGCTCGCGGTCGTGAATGCCCAGCGCTGGGTTTCGGGCTGGAACTCAGTGTAGGTGTGCGTCTGATCGTCGACGTTGACGTTGCCGGAGATGCCGCTCACGCGCCCGGTCAAGAGCGCGTACAGGCCCTCGGCATTGGCCAGATCGCCATTGCCGGCGTTGATGCCGGGCAGGGCGGCCTGCACCGCGGCGGCGGCCGGGTCACCCGACGCCAAGCCGATCGAATAGTGGGGAACCCCCGCGGAACCGTACGACCGCTCCCAGAAGCTGGTGTGCTTCCACAGGCCGCCTAGGGTCAGGTTATGGTTTCCCCGGGTCCAGGTCACATCGTCGCGGACCTGATAGACCGGGTTGTTGCGGATGAAGGGCAGAACGTTGGGGATGGTGGCACTGATCAACGGCAGCGACAGGATGCGGTTGCCGTAGGGTGCCCACTGATGGGGATCCGACCCTGCGGAAAAGAACTCGGCATTGCTTTGAACACCGAAGGACACGCTGTTGAGAAGGTCCGGGCTAATCACCCAATTCAGCGTGTTGGTGAGGACGTAGGTGTTGATCTTGTAGCCGTTAGAAAAAGCGTACTGGTCAAGACCCGGGTACGGCGGCTGACTTCCCTGGATGTTCTCGTGGCGCATATTCCAGGTCATGGTGTAGGCAAACGCCGGATTGATCTGGTAATCCAAGCGGGCCGTGGGGAAGATCTGATTGGTGTCGCTCTTCTGCGACCACTCCATGGTTTGCCAGTAGGGCTGGCCGGTAATTGGGAGAAATCCAGTGGAGAGCTTTTGCGACTGATCGACGGTCGACAATATGCCGGCAATCGTGGGGTCCACCGTGCTATTGAAGCCCGCGGCGCCCATCTGCTGCAGCAAGTTCACCTTTTGCGAAACGCCGTTCTTGTCGACATAGTCAAAAATGCCGGCCTCGGCATCCTTCGACAGCACCGTATTGGTGTCCACAAAGGAACCCGGCTGCGGTTGTGCCTCGAAATACGCGTAAAAGAACAGCTTGCGGCTCCAAGTCTTGGAGAAAGGGATCAGGGGACCGCCGATTCCGAAGGAGACGTTGTTCTGCCGCGAACGGGGGCGCGCCTGGCCGCGCAAGTTGTTGAAGAACGAGTTGGCGTTCAGATCCTCGTTGGCCATTTGCTCGTTGACCTGGAAGTGGTACTGGTCGGTGCCGCGCTTGGTGGTGAAGCGGATGCTCATGTCGCCGCCGCTGACGTCGGAACCCTCGCCGGTGGTCGAGACCGTGGCTTCTTCGGTCGCCCCGATACGCTCCGGCGCAAATGCATAAAAGCTGGTGCCGCCGCTCTTAAAGCGCTCGGAGTTGTTGTCCATGCCGTCCAGCGTGATCGCCATGGAGGCGTTGGGAAGGTTATTGAACGCTTCTCCCCCGCTCCCCGACTGCGCGCCCGCCATCAGGGTGGCGAAGCTGAGCGTGTCCAGACTGGCATAGGGCAGATCCTGAATGTCTTTGTTGTCGATCGTGGTGCCCACCTCATTCGTACTGGTCTGTAGCTGGGCGGGCGCGGCGCTGACTTCCACCGTCTGGGTCGATGAACCTAGCTTCAGTTGAACCGAAACGTCGGTGACACGGCCGGAAGCCACATTGACCGAGCTATACACGGCCTGG
>DATNAC010000113.1:0-29315 GCA_035573035.1 Terriglobales bacterium | reverse complement strand
AAGGACCAGGATTTTTTGGCGGGACCGGCGGGGCCGGCGAACCCGGAGTTCGAGACCGATCTGGAGGCGGCGGAGCGGTTGGCGGCGGCGGCGCCGGCGAACGACACCGAGGCGATGTATGCACAGGCGCTGTGCCATGGGCTGCGGGCGGATTATTTCGGGATCGTGCAGAAGCGTTATATGGCGTCGCTGGGGGAGATGAAGCGGGGACAGGCGGTGGCGGCGCGGCTGCTGAATATCGAGCCCCAGAACGGGGACGCATACCTGGCGGGCGGGATCGAGAACTACATGCTGGGGTTGAAGCCGGCGCCGGTGCGGTGGCTGCTGCGGCTGGACGGGGCGGAGACGGACAAGACCGAGGGTCTGCGCGAGCTACGGCGCACGGCGGAGGAGGGGCACTACCTCCAGCCCTATGCCAAGATCCTGCTGGCGATCGCGGCGCTGCGGGACAACGATCCGGGGACGGCGCGGGAACTGCTGGGGCAACTCGAGGAGGAGTTTCCGCTGAACCCCCTGTACGCGCGCGAGCTGCAGCGGTTGTCGGCGGTGGCGACGTTCGATCCGGCGCGTACCGAAATCCATTTCACGCTGGGGGCCTTCTTGCACACGGTGCACGGGGAGTTTGCGCTGACCTTGGGGCGGATCGAGTTCGATCCGGCGGGCGGCGCGGCAAGCGGGCGGATCGAGATCGGCGCGGCGAGCGGGAAGAGCGGCAACGATGCGCGCGACCGGGACATGCACACCAAGGTGTTGGAGACGGAGCGGTACCCGGACATCGTTTTCACGCCGCGGCAACTGACCGGCACAGTGGCGGCGGAGGGGACATCGCAGGTGAGCCTGCAGGGCACGCTGCGTCTGCACGGGGAGGATCACGCCATGACGCTGCCGCTGGAGGTGACGATACACGGGGGGCAGTTCACGGCCAGCACCAAGGCGACGATTCCGTACGTGGCTTGGGGGCTGAAGAACCCGAGCAACGCGGTGCTGCGGGTGGACAAGTCGGTGGCGCTGACGATCACGACCGCGGGCCAGATTACCTGGCCGCGGTGAGGGTTAGTGGCTGGCGGGGTTCCAGTGGGAGACGATCATCAGGCGCTGGTGGTCGTTGGGAAAGGTATTGGAGAGAACGGATTTGCCGTCGGGAGAGGCGGCGAGGAACGAGGGGAAATCCGCGGCGACAGGGTGGGGGGCGCCGAAGCTGGGGGCGCCGGCGCTGTCGGCTACGGGGACGGCGGTGAGGGTGCCGTCGTCGGCGAGAACGTCGAGTTCCTTGCCGTCCACGGCCCAGAAGTAATTGGTAATGCCCTGGGTGGTGGCTTGGGCGGCGCCGCGGCCACCTTGCAAGGGAACCACGAAGAGGTTGGGGGCTTGGCCTGGGGGACCGGAGGTATACGCGGCCCAGCGTCCGTCGGGAGAGAGGCTGGGGTTGGCGATGATATCGGCGCCGGGGGCGAGCAAGGGGGTGCCCAGGCGCTGGGTGGCCAGCGACAGGGTGGTGAGCGAGTAGCGCTGGTTGGCATCCACCACGATGCAGAGCAGGGTCGAACCATCGGGCGCGAGCGAGCCGGGGATCAGGCTGAGGTTGGGGTCGAGGCCATCGCCCACCACGACTTCGTGGTTGGCTCCGCTGGCAGCTCGTCGGCGCAGGCGCAGTACACCGCCCTGGCTGGAACCAAATATGAGAAACGATCCGTCGCGCGACCAGACCGGCAGCATATTGGCCACCGGGCCGTCGGTGAGACGCATGCGGCCGTTGCCGGCGTGGTCCACGATCCAAATATCTTGCAAGCCATCATCAATGCTGACCGCCAAGCGGCCGCCGTCGGGTGCAACCGCGCCGGTCATCGCCATGCCGGGGAAGGCGGGCAGGATGCCTGTGAGTTTGCCGGAGCGATCCACCCAGGCCAACTGCTCCGTGCCGGGTGAACCGGTGGCATAGACCAGAACGCCGGTTTGCGACACCGAGTAGCCGGGGCGCCAGCTCACCGGGTCGTCAAAGACCTGGGTCGCCACGGACCGGATTGTGCCGCTCAGAGCCCCGGAGGCGGGATCCATGGATTGAGCGGTGAGGGTGCCGTCCACCGAATACAGCAGTTGGCCCGAGGCATAAATGGCTCCGGTGAGGGAGTGGGCCAGAGGGCGATTGATTTTGCCGTCGAGGGAGGCGAAGAAGAGGGTGTCCTTGGTGCTGTCAGCGTGGTTCACGGCGAGATAGACGAAATGCTTGCCGTCCGGCAGGAACGAGGGATAACGGTCGGAGCTGAACTGGCTGGTGTCGAGTTTGGTGACCGGAGCGGCAGTTCCGCCGGCGGCGGGGATCCGGAAAATCGGGCTGGAGATATGCGGGGCGAAGAGGATGGTGCCGTCGGGCGCCCAGGTGCCGCCACGCGCCATTTGCACGTCACACAGCGGGCGCGACTCACCGCTGGCCAGGTTCAGAATCATCAACTTGCCGAAACCGAAGACCTCGGTGTGGGTGAAGTAGGCGATCGAGGAACCATCGGGCGACCAGAAGGGCAGCATGGCGTTGGCGGTGCCGGGCAGCTCGCGGGCCTGCGTCTGGTCGAGCTGGCGGAGCCAGAGGTAGTCGTGTCCGCTGGGAGTGTGGGCCACAAAGGCAACCGCGCGGCCATCGGGAGAGATGGCGGGAGCGCTGGGGGTGCTGCCGCGGAAATTGAACAGAGTCCCGGGCGGCGGGGGGACTTCGGCGATCACCTTGCCCGCCTGGGGTGGCGCGGCGAAGAAAAGGAAGGCCAGGGCGACGGCGGCGGCGCCGAGCGCGACGCCGAGGACGGGGCCGAGCCAGCGGTGGCGGGGAGGCTTGGCGGCGGCGGCTGCGGGGGCGGCGAGCATGCCCCAAGCCAGCGCGGTGTGCACGTCGGCGGCGGACTGCCAGCGGTCGTCGGGCGACTTGCGCAGGCAGGCGGC
Organism: Terriglobales bacterium; assembly: GCA_035573035.1. Taxonomy (GTDB): domain Bacteria; phylum Acidobacteriota; class Terriglobia; order Terriglobales; family SCQP01; genus SCQP01. The sequence goes on along the minus strand of DATNAC010000113.1, from coordinate 26,387 downwards.
GATCAGGGCATCGAGCACGGGCGGGGTGAGCGGCAAGCGCTCGCGCAGGGGCGTCGGATCTTTTTCCAGGATGGCGGCGGCGAGGGAGAGGTTCGATGCGCCCTCGAAGGCGGCGGCGCCGGTGGCCATCTCGTAGAGTACGCACCCGAGCGCGAAGATATCGGAGCGGGCGTCGGCGGGGCGGCCCTCGACCTGTTCCGGGCTCATGTACTGCACGGTACCGATGAGCGTGCCGGCCTGGGTGACGGGGGAGTGGATGGCGGTGACGGCCAGCGTGGCGGTGAAGCTGGGAGGCGAGACTGTGCCGGTGGACTCCACGGCGGCGGACTTGGCCAAGCCGAAGTCGAGCAGCTTGGCACCCGACGCGGTCAGCATGATGTTGCCGGGCTTGAGGTCGCGGTGGACGATGCCGGCGGCGTGGGCGCGCGCCAGAGCGGCGGCGATCTGGCCGCCGAGCCTCACCAACTCGGCAAGGGGGAGCGGGCCGCGGCGCAGGCGGGCGGCGAGGGTTTCGCCTTCCAGGTATTCCATGACCAGAAAGTGGCGCCCATTCTCGTTGCCCACGTCAAACAGGGTGCAGATGTGGGGATGCTGGAGAGCGGCGACGGCGCGGGCCTCGCGTTCAAAGCGGGTTTGCGCCTCGCCGGTGGCCGCCAACCCGGGGCTGAGGACCTTGATGGCGACGGTGCGGTCGAGGCGTGTATCGCGCGCGCGGTAGACCTCGCCCATGCCGCCGGCGCCGAGTGGGGACACGATGTCGTAGGGGCCGAGGTGGGTGCCGGGGGAAAGCATGGGGGCTGGAGGGAACGCTCAGGTTGAGGATACATGACATTGGCGCCAGGCCGCGCCGCGCCGGCATGGGGCATCCAGTGGCTCCCGAGCCGAAGCGCCGAAGGCCCTTTAGGAGTGCCGGGCGCGTGGCCTGCCGCGCTGGGGCCGCGCCCGTCAATCGTCGCATCTAGGCGGATATGGCATGCCTGGAGCCCGGTTCGGCGGCGGACCCGCAGCGGCTGAACGCGCGCGAAATCTTCGAGGTGGTGGTTACGACCGGCCGGGATGAGCTGGCGCGGCCACTGTTAGGGATTGCCCTGTCGGCGCTGGCGGGTGGGGTCACCATCGGGTTGAGCGTGCTGGCGGTGGCGCTGGCTGAGGTGATGGGCGGGGGCGGGCCGGGGGCGAAGCTGCTGGCGGCGGCGCTCTACCCCTTCGGCTATATTGCGGTGGTCATTGGGAGGGCGCAGTTCTTCACCGAGAACACGCTGTTTCCGGTGATTACCTACCTGGCCGACCGGCGGCGGGGCCGTCGCCTACTGGCCTTCTGGGGGGTGGTGCTCGGCGGCAACCTGGTGGGTGCCCTGCTGTTCGCGCTGCTGGCGATGCGCAGCGCGGCGCTCTCGGCTTCCACTCGGGATGCGATCGCGGCGGCGGGGGCGATGGCGGCGCATCGCCCGGGCGGGGAAGTCTTCTGGAGCGCGGTGGTGGGGGGATGGCTGATGGCGCTGGTAGCGTGGACGGTAAGCGCCAGCCAGTGGACCAGCGGTCAGATCCTGGTGACCTGGCTGTTTACGTTCCTGATCGGGCTGGGCGACTTCGCCCACTGCATCGCCAGCAGCGCGAAGATTCTGGCGGCGGTGCTGGTGGGGCAGGTCGGAGTGACGCCCTACCTCGGCTGGTTGGGGCTGGCGGTGGCGGGCAACATCGCCGGGGGCGTGGTGATCGTCAGCCTGTTGAACTTTGGGCAGGTGCGGGCCGGCGAGCCATCCTAGACTAGATCCCGCTGCGAGCTTAGTTTTTTGCGGCCGGGGCCTGGAAGGCCGTGGGGTCCACCGTACCGTTCAGCTTGATATCGCTCACCTTGCGTTCCCACATGCGGTCGTGGGTGCTGACCTTGATGTCGAAGGGCAGCTTGACGCCGTCGACGGTGCGGTAGTCGGAGTAGTCTACCTGGAGAGGCAGGCCGCCGAGGAAGGTGGGGGTGCTGGTGACCACGCGCAGCAGGAGGCCGGAGTCCTTGTCGAAGTAGTAGCGGGCGGCACCGTCGGGGGTGCGGATGGCGAGCACGTAGGCGCTCTGTCCGCCCACCGGCTGTTCTCCGAAGGCGCGGGCGCCGTCGGCTTTGATGTCGGCGCCGGGGTAGAGGGCGCGCTCGATGTGCAGCAGGCCAACGGTGTCGCTGGTGATCTCGCCGCCGCGTCCGCCGGTGGACCAGTAGTTGGTTCCGTCGAATCCGGACTTGGTCGAACCCTGGATGGCGAGCTTGCCGTCGGCGCGGAGCACGGTCTCGGGGCTGGACTGTCCGTAGGAGACGCGCTCGCCGGTCACCGTTTCGGACTTGATGCCGGCGAGGGCGGAGGCGCCGCCGATGGCGGTGGTGTACTTATCGAGGATGGCTTGGGCGGACGGGCCACTGGCGCCCCGGCCTTGGCCGGAGCCACGACCGGCTTGAGCGCCGCGTCCACCGGGACCGCCCGGTCCACCCGGACCGCCGGGGCCGCGGCCTTCGCCGGGAGCGGCGGCGCCGGCCGGTTCATCGGCGGCGATGGTGAGCGCGCTGGTGGGGCGGTTGTGTCCCTGGTGGCAGGTGAAGCAGTTGATCTGGTTGCGGCCGCCGAAGTTGTCCTTATTGATGGCATAGACCATCTGGATCATCTTGCGCGCCGTGGCCTTCTCCGGCTTGGTGTCGGCGCTGAAGGGTTGGGCGTGGCAGAAGTTGCAGCTCACGCCGAGCGAGCTGGCCATGAACTGCATGGTCGGAATCAGCTCATTGGCGGGCTTGCCCTGGAAGACTTGGATGTTCTTGAACTCCTGCTCCGCGGTCTTTTCCGCGGGGGTGGCCTGCTGGGCGGGCAGCAGGACGGGGAGGAAAGCCAGAGACGCAGCCAGGGCGATCAGACGTGAGTGCCGCATGCCCATACTATAAAGGAAGTTGTGGCTGGAAGGGGAGGGTGCGGGCATGAACCTATCGCAAAAGGCGGATACGCTGCGGCGGCTGCATCGCGGGCCGGAGACGCTGCTCCTGGCCAACGCCTGGGACGTGGCCAGCGCGCGGATGCTGGAGGAGATGGGGTTCCCGGCGGTGGGGACCAGCAGCGCGGCCATCGCCAACTCACTCGGCTACCCGGACGGGGAGCGCATCTCGCGCCGCGAGATGCTGACAGTGGTGGCGCGGATCGCGGCGGCGGTGGCGGTGCCGGTGACGGCGGACATGGAGGCCGGCTACGGCGACGACATGGAGGCGACCACGCAGGAGCTGATCGAAGCCGGGGCTGTGGGGTTGAACCTGGAAGACAGCATCGCCGACGGCACGGCGCTGGCGCCGCTCGAGGTGCACGCCGCCAAGGTGAAGGCGGTGCGGGAAGCGGGGGTGCGGGCGGGGGTGGAGGTGGTGATCAACGCGCGGACGGATGCATTCTTCCTGAGCGGCGAGGGGCTTGAGGATCCATTCGCAGAGGCCGTGCGGCGGGCGCGGGCGTACCGGGTGGCGGGAGCGGACTGCATTTTCGTGCCGGGAATCAAGGACATTGCGGCGATTGCGGGATTGATCGAGGCGGCGCCGGGGGCGTTCAACATCCTGGGCGGTCCGGGCGCGCCCGGCGTGGAGAAGCTGCGCGCGGTGGGGGTGCGGCGGATCAGTTTGGGCTCGGGGCCGTACCGGGCGGCGCTGGGGCTGGCGCGCCGGATCGCGGGCGAGATGCGGGCCGGCGGCGGGTACGAGCTGATCGAGGCGATGGGGATCCCGTATGCGGAGATCAATGGCTGGCTGGACCGGCGCCGGATGGCGGAATGAGCTAGGCGGCTTGGCGGAGGGCGAGGGCCCCAGGGCGGCTACGCCGCGCGCGGGCACCGGTATTTGGATGCTCAGGGTTGCCGTCGCAGCTTATCCATCTCCAGGTTGGCCAGGGCGTCGCAGCGCTCGTTGATCGCGTGGCCGGCGTGGCCCCGGACCCAGTGCCAGCTCAGGGTGTGCCGCCGCGCTTCCGCGTCCAACCGCTGCCAGAGGTCGCTGTTCTTGACCGGGGTGCGGGTGCTGGTTTGCCAGCCGTTTCGCTTCCACTTCGCGAGCCACTCGGTGATTCCCAGACGCAAATACTGAGAGTCGGTGTAGAAGTCGATCTCGCAAGGTTCGTGGACGGTGCGCAAGGCCTCGATGGCGGCCATCAGCTCCATGCGATTGTTGGTGGTGTGGGCTTCGCCGCCGCTGATCTCGCGGGTGTGGTCGCCATATTCCAAAACCGCGGCCCAGCCGCCCACGCCCGGGTTGCCGCGGCAGCCGCCGTCGGTGTAGATTTTTATTTTTTTCATCAGCGAACCAGCAACGATTTTAGCTTGCCGGGACGAGGCAGCCGGCGGTGGCGGCGACGCGGTCGCCGGGGAGGATGATGCCGGCGAGGTTGAGGGGGTCGGCGGCGGCGACCGCGAGCGGGGATTCGGGGGCGCCGAGGCGGCGCAGGGCGCGCAGGGATTCAACGGCGTGGGGCAGGGCGTACTGCTCGCCGGCGAAGCCGAAGACGAAGCGGCCGCCGCGGATCTCGCCCCGGGCTTCGAGGCGGCGGCAGGCGAGCAGGACGTCGTACCAGGGCAGGGCGCTGGTCTCGCGAACCAGAAGCGCGCGGAAGATGACGCCGTAGCGGCGCAGCCAGAGGCGGGCTTGCTTTTCGGCCAACTCGGCGCGGGCGAGCTCGGTTTCGGCGCCGGGGGCGGGGACGGGGCGGTCGTGTCCCAGAACTTCCGACACCCGGGCCCAGCGTCCCGGGCTATGGCGCGGCCGCGCGGCGCTGCCTCGTCCCTCGCCGGCGCGGCGCTTGGGGTCGAGGAAGGCGCGGAGGTTGTCGAAGCCGTCGGCGGTGGCGCGGCCGGCCGCGACCAGCTCCCAGAGGGCGTCCTCGACCTGGGCCTTGACCAGCCCCGGCGCGGCGAGGTCGGAGAAGAAGCAGGCGCCGCGGCGTTGGAGGATGTCGAGAACTTGGGCGGCGGGGGCGCTGAGCGGGCGCGGTTCGTCGCCGGACCATCCCGCCGCGGGCAGGAGCCACGCCGCGTCCTGGCGGCGGAAGAAGGTAATGGGCGAGTTGCGCGTCGGGTGCACGCGGCGTTTTGCGTTGCCGTCGCTATTCTCGGGCGCGGGCGTGGGGTTGAGGCGGGCCCAGCCGATCTCGCCGGAGAGACAGAGCTGGTCGAGGAGTTCAGCGGAGTAGTCCTTGACGCGCGCGGGCAGCAGCGAATGCTCCCAGGCGGCGGCGGGGGCTTCGAAGCCCTGGAGCTGTTCCAGGACGGCGAGCAGGCCAGTGCGGCCGTGCAGGCGGGAGCCGGACTCGCAGTGCTGCCAGCGGGTGAGGAAGCGGTAAAAGAGCGCCGGGGCCACCGGCTCGATCTCGGCGCGCAGGCGGTGGACCATGCGGCGCTGGATGCGGGCCAGCAACCCGCGCTCGCACCAGCCAAATTGGCCGCGTAGCACGCGGCCCTGGCCTTCGAGGGCGAGCAGGGCGCTCTCGACCGCGTCGGGCGCGAGGCCGAGGCGAGCGGCGAGGTCGGGTTGGGTGACTGGGCCGAGGATCTCCATCCAGCCGCCGACGGCGCGGGTGGCGGCTTCTTCGGCGGGCGACTGGAGGGCGCCGGGGAACTCGACGCCGGGCCAGACGGCGCCGGCGAGCGCCGGAGACGCTTCGCCGCGCCAGAGGTTGAGCCGCTCCGCGGCGACGTAGCCGGGGCGGGGTTGGCCGCCGTTGGATCCAATGAGCGTGCTTGCGTGGACGCGGCCGTGGGCGAGGAGTTGTTCGAGCCAGGGGCGCCAGGCGGCGGGGAGTTCCGACGCCGGGAGCCAGACCAGCGAGAGCAGCAGGTCGTGGAGTTCGTCGGCGGTGCGGAGGTCGGGCCAGGCTTCGGCGCAGACGCCGGCGACGGCTTCGGGATCGAGAAGACCCGGACCGGGGGCGGCGCCGCCGCCGCGCAGGTCCACCGCGCGGGAGCGGCGTTCCTCGAGCGGGGCCTCGTCGAGGAAGCCGAAGGGGCCGACGTTGAGGATCTCGGCGGCGAGGCCGGAGGGGGCGGGGGTGTCGATGGCGGAGAGCGAGATCGCGCCGGTCTCGATGCCGCGCAGCACCGCGCGCAGGCCGTCGAGGTCGAGGAACTCGTGCAGGCAGTCGCGCATGGCTTCCTGCACATAGGGGTGATTGGGGATTTCGAGGTCCTCGCCGCCGTGGTTGTCCTGGCAGCCGACCTGCATGGGGAAGGCGGCGGCGAGCAGGTCCTCGGAGCGCATGCGCTGGAGCTGGGGGGCGACCTTGCGTCCGGAAACGAAGCGGAGCAGCGCGAGGGCGCGGCCCACGGTCCAGCGCCAGCGGGTTTGGAAGATAGGAGCCTGGAGGACAGCCTGCTCCAGGATGTCTTGCACGCCGGCGGAGGTGAGGTAGGCAAAGATGGTTTCGAGCGGGAAGCTGTGCTGCTCGGAGAGGGCGAGGGCGAGGCCGTTCTCGTGGGCCGAGGCCTGGAGCTCGAAGTCGAAGCCGCGGCAGAAGCGTTTGCGCAGGGCGAAGCCCCAGGCCTTGTTGATGGCCGAGCCGAAGGGGGCGTGGATGACGAGCTGCATGCCGCCGCCGTCGTCGAAGAAGCGCTCGGCGACGAGGTGACGCTGGGTGGGGAGGACGCCAAGGGTATCGCGGCTGGATGTAACGTAGGCGACCGCCTGGCGGGCGGCGTCGGGGGCGAGGCCGCACTCGCGCTCGAGCCAGGCGGCATCGGCCCCGTCGGCGATGCGCACGCGCAGGTCGGAGACCAAGGTGCTGAGCTCGGGGGTGCGGCCGGGGGCTTCGCCCAGCCAGAAGGGGACGGTGGGGGGCGCGCCGTGCGCGTCCTCGACGCGCACGCGTCCGGTCTCGATACCGCGCACCTTCCAGGAGTGTGTGCCGAGCAGGATGATGTCGCCGGCGTTGCTCTCGATGGCGAAGTCCTCGTCGAGCGAGCCGATGACCAGGTTCTCGGGCTCGGCCTGTACCTGGTAGGTGGCGGTTTCGGCGATGGCGCCGCCGCAGGTGATGGCGGCGAGGCGGGCGCCGCGGCGGGGACGGAGGCGGCGGTGGACGCCGTCGCGGTGGATAAAGGCTCCGCGCCGGCCTCGCCGGGAGCTGATGCCTTCGGAGAGCAGGACAAGGAGGGCGTCGTACTCTTCGCGCGGCAGCTCCCGGTAGGGCCAGGCGCGGCGGAGGAGGGCGAACAGTTCGTCCTCCTCCCATCCCTCGGGATCATCGGAGGAAGCGACGGCGGCGACGATCTGCTGGGCGAGGATGTCGCGCGGCCAGGGCGGGATGTGGAGGGTGTCGAGGGCGCGTTGGCGCATGCCCCAGACAAGCGAGGCGCACTCGAGCAGGTCGTCGCGGGTGAGGGCGAAGAAGCGCCCTTTGGGGATGGCGCCGCGCCAGTGGCCGGCGCGGCCCACGCGCTGCCAGGCGGCGGCGAGCTGGCGGGTGGAGCCGATCTGGCAGACCAGGTCCACGGTGCCGATGTCGAGGCCGAGCTCGAGCGAGGCGGTGGCGACCATGAGGCGAAGTTGTCCCGCCTTGAAGCGCTCCTCGGCGCGGAGGCGGATCTGACGGGAGAGGCTGCCGTGGTGGGCGGCGACCGCGTCCTCGCCCAGGAACTCGCGCATGCGGTGGGCGACGCGCTCGGCGAGTTTGCGGGTGGAAACGAAAACCAAGGTCGAACGGTGCTGCCCGGCCAGCTCGGCCAGCCGTCGGTAGCGCTCCTCCCATTGCTCGTTGGTGGCGATGGGGCCGAGTTCCTGCGTTGGGGCCTCGACGCCGAGGTCGAGTCGACGCTCGTCGGCGACTCTGACGAGCGTCGGCGCGGGGCGGGCGCCGCCAAGAAAGCGGGCGACGTCCTCCAGTGGCTGCACCGTGGCCGAGAGGCCGAGGCGCTGCGTGGGGCCCGCCAACTCATCCAGGCGCTCCAGGCTGAGCGCGAGGTGGGCGCCGCGCTTGTTGCCGGCCAGGGCGTGGATCTCATCCACGACGGCGGTGCGGACGGTGCGGAGGACGTTGCGGCCACCCTTGGAGGTCAACAGGATGTAGAGCGACTCGGGGGTGGTGACCAGGATGTGGGGCGGGCGGCGGAGCATGGCGCTGCGCTCGCCGGCCAGCGTGTCGCCGCTGCGCACGGCGACGCGGATGGGGGGGATGAGGTAGCCCTGCTCGGCGGCGGCGAGCGAAATCTGCTCGAGCGGCTCGGCCAGGTTTTTCTGGACGTCGTTGGCGAGGGCCTTCAGCGGCGAGACGTAGACGATCTGAGTCTCGTCAGGGAGGCCTCCGGGGGCGAGCGCCTGCTGGATGAGATCGTTGATCGCGATCAGGAAGGCGGTAAGAGTCTTGCCGGAACCGGTGGGGGCGGCGATCAGGGTGTCGGCGCCGGCGGCGATCACCGGCCAGCCTTGGCGCTGGGGTTCCGTGGGGGTGGAGAAGCGGCGCTCGAACCAGTCCGCCACCACCGGATGCAGGCGCCCGACCATGTTGTATGCTAGCACATGTTGGCGAATAAAAAGCGAAAGTGGCGAAGCCGCCGCATATACACGCTGGACCACGCATCCGGGTGCCCAAGGCGGGGGAAATGGACCAGGGATAAAACCCAGCCGGCCGGAACGGCGTCATCACCGGCGCAGCGGGGCTGCTGGCCGATTGGCGCGACGGGATGAAAAAGGCGGAATGTTATTCTGAGGTTTCGGTATTCGGAGGGATATGTCGGGCACTGTCAAATGTGTAGTGGCACTGGTCGCCGCCCTAAGCTTGGCCGGGTGCGGCAGTAAGGATGCGGCCCCGGCGGCGGGGGGCGGGGGCCGGGGCGGCCCCATGGCGATGCCGGTGCAGGTGGTGGAGGCGCAGCCGGGAAAGGTGAGCGACACCAGCACGTTCGTGGCCTCGATCCAGTCGCGGGACTCGATGGTGATCATGCCGCTGGTGGGGGGAATCATCCGGGCGATCGAGGTGAAGTCGGGGGATTCGGTTCGGGCGGGGCAGCCGCTGGTGCAGCTCGATCCGGCGCTGCAGCAGGCCACGGTCCAGAATCTGGTCAACAGCCAGCAGGCGCTGGAGTCCACCTTCGAGTTCGACAAGCAGCAGCTCGACCGGGCCAAGAGCCTGTACGAGCAGAAGATCGGGACGCTGCAGGATTATCAATCGGCGCAATCCACCTATAACAACGCCAAGGCGCAGATCGATTCGCTCACCGCGCAGATCCAGCAGGCAAAGACCTCGCTGAGCTACTACCAGGTGACGGCGCCGCGGGCGGGGATCGTGGGCGATATTCCGGTGAAGGTGGGCGACACGGCAACCACCGGGACGCAGTTGACCACGCTGGACTCGCCGTCGGGGCTGGAGGTATACGTCCAGGTGCCGCTGGAGCAATCCTCGCGGCTGAAGACAGGGCTGCCGCTGCAGGTTTTGGACGGGACGGGGAACGTGCTGGAGAACACCAGCGTGCGGTTCGTGTCGCCGCAGGTGGATCCGTTGACGCAATCCATCCTGGTCAAGGCGGACGTGCGGAGCACACCGCGGCATGCGCTGCGGACGCAGCAGTTCGTGCAGGCGCGCATCACCTGGGGTACGCATTCGGCCTACCTGATCCCGGTGCTGTCGGTGGTGCGGCAGGGGGCGAGCGACTTCGTCTTCACCGCGGCGCCGCGAGGGAATGGGTTCTACGCCCACGAGGTGCCGGTCGAGCTGGGCGTGATCCAAGGGAACAACTACGAGGTCAAGAGCGGGGTCAACCCCGGGGACAAGCTGATCGAGTCCACCACGCAGGTGTTGGTGGAGGGGATGCCGGTGATGCCGATGCCGGCGGGCCGGGGCGGCGCGGGCGCGGCGGGACGGGGCCGGTAGCATGGTTGAGTTTTTTATCCGGCGGCCGATTTTCGCGACGGTAGTCGCGCTGCTGATCATTCTGGCGGGAGCGATCTCGATTCCCTCGCTGCCGGTGTCGGAGTACCCGACGCTGGCGCCGCCGACCATCACGGTGACGGCGGCCTACAACGGCGCCAACGCGCAGGAGGTGGAGTCGGCGGTGACGGTGCCGCTGGAACGCGCCATCAACGGCGCCGAGGGGCTGAAGTATCTCTCCTCCTCGAGCACCAATAGCGGCGTCTGCCAGATCACGGTGACGTTCGACCTGACGCGCGACCTGGACCTGGCGCAGGTGGACGTGCAGAACCGGGTAAACAGCGTGCTGGGACTGCTGCCGGCGCAGGTGACGCAGACCGGGGTTTCGATCGCCAAGGCGGCGAGCGGGTTCGTGTTCGTGGCGGGCTTTTATAGCGACGCCAACAAGTACGACAACGTCTTCATCAGCAACTACCTGGACGTGGCGGTGGTGGACGCGATCAAGCGCGTGCCCGGGGTGTCGGACGCGCTGGTGTTCGGCGAGCGGTTGTACTCGATGCGGGTGTGGCTGGACCCGAACCGGCTGGCGGGACGCGGGCTGACCGCGACCGACGTCATCAACGCGCTCGAGGAACAGAACGTGGAAGTGGCGGCGGGGGCGGTGGGGCAGCCGCCGGCGCCGGCCGGGCAGGATTACCAGATCAGCGTGCGGGTGGTGGGGCGGCTGACGACGCCGGAGGAGTTCAACAACATCATCCTCAAAACCGAGCCCAACGGCACCATCGTCAAGCTGAGCGACGTGGGGCACGCCGAGCTGGGGGCGCAGGACTACAGCAACAATATCGAGTACAACGGGCGGCAGGCGATCGGCGTTGCGGTGAGCCAGTTGCCGGGCGCGAACGCGCTGGCGGTGGATGCGGCGGCGCAGGCGGAGTTGCAGACGCTCGCGAAGTCGTTCCCGCCGGGGCTGCATTACGCCATCGCCTTCGACACCACGCAGGCGGTAAGCGAGGGCATCAAGGACGTGCTGGTGACGCTGGCCGAGGCCATCGCGCTGGTCATCCTGGTGATGTTCGTTTTCCTGCAAGACTGGCGCACGACCATCATTCCGGCGGTGACCATTCCGGTGTCGCTGGTGGGCGCGTTCGCCTTTGTGAAGCTGCTGGGCTTCTCGATCAACATGCTGACCCTGTTCGGCATCATCCTGGCGACGGGGTTGGTGGTGGACGACGCCATCGTGGTGATCGAAAACGTGGAGCGGCATTTGTCGGAGGGGGTGACCGAGCCGCACCGGGCCACATCGGTGGCGATGGTGGAGGTGACCGGGGCGGTGGTGGCCACGGCGCTGGTGCTGATCGCGGTATTCGTGCCGGTGTCGCTGTTTCCGGGCACGACCGGCATTCTGTTCCGGCAGTTCGGGTTGACGATCGCGTTCTCGGTGGCGATCTCGGCGTTCAACTCGCTGACGCTGAGCCCGGCGCTGTCGGCGCTGCTGTTGGGCAAGGCGCATCCGGGCAAGCGCGGGCTGTGGAAGCTGATCAACAACGGCATCACCGCGTTCACGCAGGGCTACCGGAAGACGCTGTCGGGGCTGATCCGGTGGCGGTGGGCGGTGGCGGTGGTGTTTGCCGGGATGCTGGCGCTGACGTATTGGGTGTACCAGTTGGTGCCGAGCTCGTTTCTGCCGTCGGAGGACCAGGGGTACTTTTTCCTGCTGGTGCAGTGTCCGCCGGGGGCGTCGCTGGATTACACCACGAAGGTGGCGGGGCAGGCGGAGGCGATGCTGTCGCGGGTGCCGGAGATTCAGGGCATGTTCGCGGTGGCGGGCTTCAGCCTGGCGGGGAGCGCGCCCAACCAGGGCATGATCTTCGTCAGCATGAAGCCGTTCAGCCAGCGCGTGGGCGATCCGCACTCGACCGATACGGTGATCGACCGCATCCGCGGGCCGCTGTTTGGGATTAGCGGGGCGCTGGTGATTCCGTTCGCGCCGCCGCCGATCCAGGGGCTGAGCCAGTTCGGCGGGTTCCAGTTCGAAGTACTGGACCAGACCGGGACGCATACGCCGGCGGAGCTGTTCGCAGCCACGCAGAAGCTGATCGCGGCGGGCAACACCACTCCAGAACTGGAGGGGTTGTTCAGCAGCTTCACCGCCAACGATCCGCAGCTGGTGGTGAGCATCGACCGCGAGAAGGCCAAGAGCCTGCAAGTGCCGCTGAGCCAGATCAACGACACGCTGCAAGGTTTCATGGGCTCGGTGTACGTCAACAACTTCCTGTTCAACAACCGCGTGTACCGGGTATACGTCCAGGCGGACCAGGCCTACCGCTCGAACCCGGCCGATATCGGGCGGTACTACGTGCGCTCGAACACGGGGAGCATGATCCCGCTCTCGAACCTGGTGACGGTGACCGAGACCACCACGCCGCAGGTGATTCCACACTATGACGTGTTCCGCTCGGCCGAAGTGGATGGCTCGGCCAAACCGGGGTACTCGACCGGCCAGGCGATTACGGCGATGGAGCAGCTGGCGGCAAAGACCCTGCCCGCGGGTATGAGCTACATGTGGACCGGGATCTCGCTGGAGGAGATCGAGTCGGCGGGCAAGGCGGTGCTGTTCTTCGGGCTGGGCCTGCTGGTGGTGTACCTCACGCTCTCGGCGCAGTACGAGAGCTGGGTGCTGCCCTTCATCGTGATGCTGGGCGTGCCGGTGGCGGTGCTGGGCGGGCTGGGGGCGCAGGCGATCCGGGGCTTGCAGAACGACGTCTACTGTCAGATAGGTTTGGTCATGCTGATCGGTCTGGCGAGTAAGAACGCCATCCTGATCGTGGAGTTCGCGGAGCAGTTACGCCGGCGCGGGCTGCCTTTGGTGGAGGCGGCGCTGGAGGCGGCGCGCATCCGGCTGCGGCCCATCCTGATGACGTCGTTCGCCTTCATCCTGGGCGTGGTGCCGCTGGTGATCGCGACCGGCGCGGGCTCGGGCGGACGGCACTCGGTGGGGACCACCGTGTTCGGCGGGATGCTGCTGTCGACGTTCCTGAATTTGGTGTTTATCCCGGTGCTGTATGTGATCGTGGAGAAGATGCGGGAGCGCGGGCACCACGCCCCGCCGGAGGCGGGGTTAGAACCGGGGCACTAGAAGTGGTCTCATAATTGGTGCCAAACTTTACGCGAATGGATCGTGTGCGGCTTTTTCCCCAGAAAAAGCCGCATCCAGCTCGCCCCAGGCGGCCTGCTGCGGCATGATGAGACCACTTCTAGAGCCGATTCATGGACGTTGTAACCCGCCCGGTCTCGTATGGGCTGTGGCGGATTGGCCAGGCGCTGTGTACACTGCGCGAAGTGAGCCCGGACCGAAGCCCGGAAGATGACGAGATTGACGAAGTCCGTCGCGAGGAACAGTCGCGAGGACGGTGGCCTTACGATAGCGCCGGACGGGCCGAGGCAAAGAGGAAGCGGGATGAGGCGCTTCACTGGATCGAGGACCTGATCCGGTCGGAAAGCGAGGAGGTAATTCGGGAGGCCCTTATCGGTCGCGGCTTCCGGGCTCTAGTCCCGTTTGCGCAGGGTGATGGTGCCGTTGGTGGTGGAGAGGCTGACGGGTTGGCCGCCGGGGGTGTTGGTGAAGTCGTTGCGGACGTCGCCGTTACGGACGTTGGCGTCGACCACCAGGCGGCTGGCGGCGGGAAGCTCTAGGGTGACGTCGGAGTCCTGATTGGTCACCGTGATGGGGCCGGTGGGGGCGGCGGTGGCGCTGAGACGGATGGAATCGTTGCGGGTGTGGACCTCGATCGGGCCGGTGAAGTCCTCGACCTCGACCGACTCGTTGCGGGTGCGGAGGGAGACGCCCGCGGCGTCGCGGATGGCGATGCGGCCCATGTCGTAGCTGAGCGAGCCGGGCAGGGCGGCAATGGCGAGGCCGGTGCGGGAGCTGTTGAAGTGCACGCCGCGGGGCAGGTTGCGGAAATTGAGCGAGCCCACGAACTCGCCCTCCAGGCGGGTGTCGCCGGTGACGTTGGAGATGGCGACATCGTCGCCGGAGCCGGAGACGCTGACGTTGCCGGTGATCTGGTCGAGGCTGACGCTGTCGTGTCCGGAGGCGACGGTGACGTTGCCGGTGACGTGGGAGGCGGTGATGGAGCCGTGGGTGGCCTGGAGCGAGAGGTCGGCGCCCCAATTGGGCACGGTAATGTCGCCATGCAGGAGCGTGACCCGCACCGCGGTGGCTGGCGGCAGGGTGAGGGTGAGGTCGGCTTCGACGGCGCCGTGTTCGTCGGCGCCGGCGGGCATGACCACCAGCTGTCCGTTGTCGACCACGAAGGCGGGCTGGGAGGACTGGAAGAGACGCTGGGCGGCGTCGCTGCCATCGGCGTGGACGGTGTCGTTGACGGCGGCGTGGGCCACGCCGGACGCGCCGGGCATTAAGGTCACGCTGCCGCGGTAGCCCTTCACCAGCACCGAGGAGCCGGGGGCGAGCGGGGAGTTGGCGGCGGCGGTGTAGTTAAAGCTTTGGAGGAACGGGTTCCAACCCTCGACGTTGACGCCCCAGTAGTTGGCCAAGCGGGAGTGGCCAAATCGATACGCCCCGCTGAAGGCGAGGCCGAAGACGCAGATCAGCACGACCACCAGGATTTCGCCCCCGGTCATGCCTGAGCGTCCGCGCGGCTGCTGCACGAAGTACTCCACCAGGCGGGTGAGGCCCCAGAGGATGAGCAGCACCGGCCAGTAATGGGCGATCCAGGCGGCGAGCGAGGCTTGCGGCAGGGAATGGCGGAACAGCACCAGCAGGCCGATGGCGATGAGCAGCAGCGGGACGAAGATGGAGCCGCGCAGAGTGTGGCGCCCGTCGGCGGGACGCGGCAGGATGTAGGCCACCAACTGCAAGACGCCGATCAGCAGGAGCAGGCCGCCCACCATGGCGGGGCCGTCGAAGGCGGCGAACGTCATGTGAGCGAACAGCAGGGCGCCGATCCCGATCAGCACCAGGGGTGCGAGGATGCGGTGGAATTGGCACCGGGCGCAGGGGCAGGGGGTGGACATGGCGAGGGTACGCGCCTCAGGCGATGGGAGTTCCGGTTCCCTTCTGTTTGAAGAAAAGGTAGACGCCGATGGCGATCAGCAGCAGGGGCCAGAGGAAGCGGGAAAAGTCGTAGTGAAAGAAGCCCAGGCTGTGCAGCAGGAAAATGGCGCCGATGACGATGAGGATGATGGCGGCGACGGGGGCGTTGACGGTGCCGGGACCGAGGTTGAAGATGTCGGTGGGGGTCTGGCCCGCCTGCATCTGCTTGGCGGTGCGGTACGAGTCGATCACCATGTAGAAGTAGAAGGCCGCGATGCAGAGGCCGGCGAAGGTGCCGATGGCGTCGCTATCGGCGGCGTTGGCCATGGCGATCAGGAAGGCGAAGATGACGACCTGGACGAAGGCCTTGAGGTACTGCCCGTTATAGATGGAGCCGACGCCGGGGATGAAGCCGAGCAGCAGGGAGATGCCCGGGTTGGGGGCGTGGGGGGAGACCATCGCCGGGGGCACGTACTGGGGCGCGGTGTAGGGCGAGGGCTCGAAGCCCGGAGCGGGCGCGGGCGCGGCGGCGGGAGCGCCCTGGCCGAGCGGGCGGGCGAGACACTCCTGGCAGTAGATCACGCCGTAGATCTCGCGCTGGTCCTCGGGGCAGAGGGGGCGGCCGCAGGTGCGGCAGTAGGCGGTGGCGGCGCGATCGGGGTGCAAATAGCAGTTCATTGCGATCTCCTCAAGGACAAGCAGGTCCCAGGTACAGCGAGAAAGGCGGCGGCAAGCAGCAGTTCGGGGGCGCCGGCGGGGGCGGCCTGGCTATGGTCGCGACCGGCGGGTTGGGCCGGGGGCGGGGTGGTGTTTTGGCGCATTTGCCGCACCGCGGCTTCGATTTCGTAGACTACGCGCAGGTCGTGGTAGTAGCTGACGCCGCGCGCCCAGGTGCGCTCGACCTGGCGCTGGAGGCTGCTGCCGATGTGGTCGGGGCTGAGCGAGGCGATGGAGACCTGGCGCAGGTTGACTTGGGCGGCGTTGAGCAGCAGGGACACGGTAAAAACCGACATGGCGACGGCGAGGGCGAAGCGGGGCGAGCTGACGCCGGACCAGACGCGTCCCCAGGCGGCAAGCAGGCGGGTGCGGGGGGATTCGCGGCGCGCGGTTGCGGCGCGGATGGCGGCGAGCAGGCGGGGCGAGGGTTCCTGGCTGGGCAGGGCGCGCACCAGCGAGACGGCTTCGGCGACGCCGGCCAGCAGATCGGCGCAGGCGCGGCAGTCGGACAGATGCTGGCGCGCGGCCGCGGCCAACTCCAGGCGGAGGGTGCCGTCGCGGTAGTCGCTCAGCGCCGTTTCAAACTCGGCGCATCCCCAAGTGGGAATCTTCATAACAGCTCCGTTCGGCCGCCGCGGGCGTCGTCCCCGGTTCCGGGGGCGGCGCCGCGGCGCAGGCTGGGGCGCAACAAGCGCGCCAGTTCACAACGACCGCGGTTGATGCGGGATTTCACCGTGCCTTCGGGCAGGTGCAGCACCGCGGCTATTTCTTTGTAATCCAAATCCTGGAGGTCGCGCAAAATGACGGCCTCGCGCAACTCGGGGGAGAGGTGCAGGAGCGCGCGCTGGACGTGCTCGTGGACCTCGCGGCCCCAGACGGCGTGTTCGGCGCCGCGGCCGGGGGCGGGCAGGGGCATGGGAACCGATTCGCCCTCCTCGTTGACGGTTTCGATCGAATCGGTGCGGCGGTCGAGCTTGGTGCGGCGGTAATGATCGATTAAGAGATTGCGGGTGAGCGTGGTCAGCCAGGTGGAAAAGCTGCCCATCTCGGTACGATAGGTCCCCAGGCTGCGGTAGAGACGAATGAACACTTCCTGGGTGAGGTCGTCGGCATCCTCGGGTCGTCCGGTGAAGCGCAGGCAGAGGGTGTAGACGCGGCGGGAGTAGAGGCGGAGGACCTCCTCCCAGGCGGTGGTATCGCCTGCCAGGCAGCGCTTGACTAGAAGCCGGTCGTCCACCATGTCATCCCGATTGGGCCGGGCCGCCGCCACCGCCGGAGGAGGCACCCGACGCGAGGCCGGAGGGCGGCTCACGGGCAGCAGACTGGCCGCCAGCGGGGCTCCCGGCTTCGACGTACACCCTAGGGTAGCAGTGCTCACACCCTCAGTAACGAAAGGGACGGGGGTTTGGTTCGGCAAATGCCGCGGACGCCTCGCATATACTAGAACCACGCTAGATCAGCGCACCAGGACCGTGTTCCCCCCCTCATGACGAGCCGCAAGCGTATTCTGATCACCATCCTGGGGGTGGCGGTGGCGTTTCTGCTGGTCTGGCAGTTCCAGCACAGCCCGGAATGGCGGCACTTCAGCTGGCAGGCGGTGTGGACGGCCACGGCGGAGGCGCGGGGCGGGTTCATCGCGGCCTCGGTGGCCCTCATTTATATGAGCTATGTGCTGCGCGCCTGGCGCTGGGGCGCGCTGATGTCGCCCAAGGGGCGATTTTGGCCGGTGCTCAAGGGAACCGTGGTCGGCTTTACGGGAACGGCGCTGCTGGGACGGCCGGGGGAGCTGGTCCGTCCCTACTATATTGCCCGCAAGCACCGGGGCGACCTGTCGCCGCAGCTGGCGGTGTGGCTGCTGGAGCGGCTCTTCGACATGGCGGGGGTGGTGCTGCTGGTGGGGCTGGATCTGGCGCTCAGCCCGGGGGTGAAGGAGATTACCCGGGAAGGGGGCTACCAGGCGGCGTTCCAGCGGGCGGGATTGATCCTGAGCGCCGGGATCGTGGGGCTGATTGTCGCCCTGGTCATTTTTCACCGGCGGTCGCACAAGATCCTGGCCAAGTACGAGCTGCTCGAAGCCAAGCACCGGACGCGGCTGCGGCACCGGGTGGGGTACTTCCTGCACACGCTCGCCCAGGGCACACGCGGGCTGACGCGCAAACGGACGCTGGTGTCGGCGGTGGTCTACACCGTGCTGCTCTGGGTGGTCATCAGCGCGTCCATTTACATGGCGGTGCGGGCGTACCCCTCCATGTTGCCGGAGTTCAGCCTGTCGGAGGGGATCCTCCTTATGGGCCTGACAGCGATCGGCTCGGTGGCGCAGTTGCCGGCGGTGGGGGGCGGGTTCCAGGTGCTGACCATCTTCGGGCTGACCAAGCTGTTCGGGGCCGATAGCGCGGCGGCGACCAGCGCGGCGCTGATCATCTGGCTGGTATGCTTCTACGCCATCGCGCCGTTCGGGCTGGGAATCACCGCGCACGAGGGGATCTCGTGGCGCGGGATCGAGCACGCGTCGATCGAGGCGGAGGCGGTGGGGGAGGAACAGGGGTAGGCAGCGGCCGGAGCCGATACCGTGGGCCGGTGCCGGTACCTGTCAGGGATGGCCGAAGGGGTTGACAACCTCGATCGCGAAATAAAGTTGGTTCGGGTCTAGATCCTCGGACCAGATGCGGCGGCAGCCGGCATGCTCGGCGGCCGCGATGATCAAGCCATCGTAGAAGTGGATCCGGAATTTTCCGTGCGCTTCGGCCGCGCGCGCGACCAGGTCACTACGCCACGGGACCAAGGGGATGGGGCTGAGAGCATCCAGAATATCGGTGAATCGGACCGGGTCCGGCGGGCTGCGGACCTTGTGGAGAAGCACCGCGGCAAACTCGGCCAGCACCTGGGCCGAAATCCAGCACTGCCCCGCTACCGCCTTCTCCAGAAGTTTACGCGCAATCGGCGCCTTGATCGGGTCGTCGCCGTAGGCATACACGAGAACGTTGGTATCGAGGAATTCAGCGGCGTTCATGCAACTCGGCGCGTGTCCAGCGCTGGGCCGGCAGCTCGAAATGCGCCGCCGCGAAGCTGGCGCGGAGAGCCCGAAGCTGGCGGGCGCGGCGACCGTGGCACTCCTCCTCGGTCACGAGCTGTTCCAGATAGGCGCGGATCAAACCAGTCAGGCTGGCGTCGCGCTCCGCGGCGATTTTACGCACCGCCCGCACCAACCCATCGTCGAGCGTGAGGGTGACGTTCATGAAACCCATAATAAGGGATTCACGGGTTATGGGTCAACCGGTCAGTATTCGGCCTCTGGAAACCCGGTGCGATCGGCACGCTCTCGAGGATCGCTTCCCCATAAAGCTGCACCACGAGACACGGCAGGAGAGCGTGCTGTCGCTGGAAGTGGATGCGCACGGCGCGAAGCTCAAGGTGCACGAGCCAGCGGGCGATACGGTTCCATGGCGCTGCCGATGCGGCTAAATCCGGTCGCGGTAGCGGCGGCTGGCGCGCAGCACGGTGCCGTCGCGCAGCTCCACCCAGCGGTCGCCCGAGGCCAGCGCCCGGACCTCGCGGATGCGGTCGCGTGCCACCAGCGTCGACCGGTGAATGCGGGCAAACGCCGCCGGGTCCAGCTCGTGCTCCAGGGCGTCGAGCGTCTGCCGCACCAGGTGTGTGCGCGCGCCGACGTGCAAGGCCACGTAATCGCCCTCGGACTGGGCCCAGTCCAACTCCTCGGCCGACACCATCCGCGTGCGCTGTCCGGACTTGACCGCGATGCGGCTGGCGCCCCGCCGCCCCCGCAGCCGCCCGCGTGCGGTCGCCAGCGCGTCGGCAAAGCGGTCGTCGTGGATGGGCTTCAGCAAGTAATCCAAGGCGTGGATCTCGAACGCCCGCAGCGCGTGCTGGTCGTGCGCGGTGAGAAAGATCACCAAGGGCCGCCGCTCCACCGGCAGCCGCGCCCATACCTCGAACCCGTCCAGGTCCGGCATTTGCACGTCCAGAAACACCAAATCAGGCCGCGCGCGCGGGATCAGGCGCAGCGCTGATTCGCCGTTGTCGCACTCGGCGACAATCTCGACATCGGGCACCCCGCGCAGGCATACCCGCACCCCCCGCCGCGCCAGCGGCTCGTCGTCCACGATCACGACGCGCATGCCGCCTCCTGCGACCGCCGGGGCAGTGTCAATACCACCCGCCAGCGGTCGGGATCGCGCACATCGACCTCGACTGTCCCCGCATCGCCATAATGGGCGTGGACCCGCTCCCGCGTCGCCTCCAATCCCATGCCGGATCCGCCGAGGCCGCACTGCACACGCGGACGCGCGTTGTGGACTTCAATTGCCAGCCGGTCACCCTCGCGCCGCGCGCGCACCGCTATGTCGGCATGCGCGCTCAGCGCCGCCCCGTGACGCACCGCGTTCTCCACCAGCGGCTGCAGGATCAACACCGGCACACGCAACCCAGCGCACTCGGCCCCGCACTCCACCTGGAACTGGACCCTCCCGCCCAGCCGTACCTGCTCGATGGCCAAGTACTGCCGCGCCAGTTCCAACTCCTCCTCCAGCGCTACTTCCTCGCGCCGGCCCAACGCCAGCGTGCCGCGCAGGAAGTCACCCAGCAGGGCGATGGCCCGACGCGCTCCGGAGATGTCTCCTTCGCCCACCAGCGTCGCTATGCCGTTGAGGGTGTTGAACAGGAAGTGCGGCGTGATCTCGCGCCGCAGGGCTCGGAGTTCGGCCTCGCGGGCCAACGCCTCGACCTCAAGCAGCCGCCGCTCGCGCACATGCATGGCGCGCCACTGCACCGCGCCCACGTAGACCGCGCACCAGGCTCCGAGCAGCACACATGCGCCGAGCGCATCACCCAACCCCGCTTGTAGCAGGCGCCAACCCAGCGGGTAAGGCGCCGCCGCGCCCAGAAGCAGGCTCTGCGCCGCAAAGGCTCCGACTGCGATCAGCCATCCCAACCCGTAACAGGCCACCACCAGCGCCGGCGCGCTGCGGCTCCAGCGCCGGCCGCCTGCCATCGCGCGGTCACACAGCCGCCGCAGGGGCCAGCCGGCGGCGAACCCGAGCACGCAGTAGGGAGCAAAATAGGCGGCATAGCGCCGGCCGGCGTGCAGCGGCAGTCCGTTGAGCACGCTGATCAGGCCGAAGAGCAGCCAACCGGCAGCCTGCCATCGCCCGAAATGTTCGTTGCTCAGATTCTGGTCTGCGCTCACACGATGTCCAGCGTACCGTATTCAGCGCCGGCGGGTTGTACCGGCCGCCACCGCCGGGCCGCAATTTCCCACCGGTGGCCGCAACCTGCTTGCGCCCCGCCACCTGGCGCCCCTAGTTTGGAACGCATGACTTCCTTGCTCAACCGTTTACCGCTGTTCGGTGCCATAGCTCTCTATGGTAGTCTTGCCCTGGCTGCGCAAGCGCCCGTCACACAGTTCGCTCCCGGATTGATTCCTTCCATGGCAGTCTCCAACGCCGCGCCCGCCTTCAGCCCCGACGGCGGCACGGTCTACTTCTCCGCCACGCCCGCCGGAGCGAAATGCTGCACCCTCATGGTCTCCCGACAGGCGCAAGGCCATTGGTCGGCGCCGAAAGCGGCCAGCTTCTCGGGGCACTTTCGCGATCTCGAAGCCGCCTTCTCGCCCAGCGGGAAATTCCTTGTTTTCGCCTCGAACCGTCCCGACCGGCCGGGCGGCGCCCTCATGGACGGCCATTATAACGGCCAGGACTATCCCGGCAACGGCGGTCACCTCTGGCGGATTGCCCGTCGGGGCGCAGGCTGGGCCTCGCCCGAACCTCTACCCGCCTCCATCAATGCCAACCAGTCCGTGTTTAGTCCGGCACTCACCGCCGACAGCAGCCTTTATTTCATGCGCGCCGACGATGGCATCCACTTCCACATCTTCCGTTCCCAGTTCGCCCATGGCCACTATCAGACCCCGGTGCTTGCCAGCTTCAGCAAGACGCCATACGGCGACTTCGACCCCGCCGTCGCGCCCGACGAATCCTATTTGATCTTCTCCTCCGGCCGGCCGCCGGCGCCCAAGACCAGCGACCTGTTCATCATTTTCCGCACGGGCGGAGCATGGTCGGAACCGCTCGATTTGCGCACCGCGATCTCGCCCGACGTTCACGGCGTCGAGGCCCGGCTCTCCCCCGACGGCAACACACTGTACTTCGAGCATGCGACCGACGCAGCCCACCCCAACGCCGGGACAGCCATCTTCCGGGTGAGCATCCAAGCGGTGCTTGCCGCTCACGGTCGCCGGTAACCTTGCGGTGTGCGGTGCGCGAAGGGCGGGGGTAGGCGAGGGGTGGAGCGGCGTCAAACGCTTTGCTTTGACCTTTGCCGTTCTTGCAAGGTGCGGCGCAGGACCGGCAGCGCCGCCCGGTCCTTTTCCGTACCCAACTCTTCCTTGAGAGCGATGTAGGTTTGCAGATCGGGGACCCGGATCGAAAGCAGGACGCGCAGCAGGGAAACGAGCCTACCTTCCACGTTGGTGTGCCCGGGTTTGCTCCAGGTCGGCGAAGCGGTCGGTCACGAATTCCAGGCGTTGCGCCGGCGTGAGCGCCAGAAAACTGCGGATCGGGGTTAGTTCCACGCCTTCTTCAGAGTACTCGGTCAGATCCCACGACCCCACATTACTGCGGGGCTGCAGAAATGTCGCGGTAACGTTGCAAAGCCATGAGGAACGGTCAATGCGGCAACTACATCGAAATTGACTGTGCCGGTTGGGAAGGGCCTGCCCCAGAGTTGTTCCGCTTTCACTGGCGCAGGGTTCGGGGCAGGATCAGCCGTGTCCCACGCTTCTTTGATTGTTTTCAACAGCTTAGACCGAAAAATGGAACAGATTCCAGAGTTGTAGGACGGCGGCGAGGGCGGCGGGAACCTCGATATCGGCCACCTCGCGGCGGGCACGGACAGGAAAGACGGCGCCGGGGGGCACGGGGACGGGGTCGAAGGCGGGGATTTCTCCCAACGTGACGACGCGGGCTGCGACGGCGGCGGCAATGTGGGAGGGACCAGTGGGGTTGGCGACGACGACGCGGCAGAGGGCGAGCGCGGCGGCGAGTTGGGGGATGGAGAGTCCGCGCAGGGGTTCCACGCCGGAGAGGGCGAGCAGGGGGCGGAGCGCGGCTTCATTCTCCTCGGGGCCGAGGAAGACGGCGATGCGGGCGGGGACCTGTTGTTGGAATTCGTGGGCCAGGGCGGCGAAGTTGGCGGCGGGCCAGCGGCGGCCGGGGTGTCCGGCGCCCGGGCAGATGCCGAGGATGGGCGCCGCGGCGGAAGGGGCTAGGAGATCCGCGGCGCAGGCGGCAGCCTCGGGCGGGGGTGTGAGTCGGGGCACGCGGTCGGTGACGTTGATGCCGAGCGGTTCGAGGACGCGGCAGTAGCGATCAAGCAGGCGGGCGTCGGGATCGTCCGGCGGCGGCGGGTGGGTGATGAAGCGCGGCCAGGAGCGGGTGGGACGGAGCATGGCAACACGCTGGGGGATACCGGCGGCCCAGGCGAGCAGGTTGGTCTCCTTAAAGGAGTGCAGATCCACCGAGAGATCGAAGCGGGCATGGCGGAGGCGGGCGAGGAGCAGGGGGATCCCGCCGGCGGCACGGATCGGGGAGCGCTTCCAGGCGGCGCGGTCGGCGGCCCAGACGGGATCGAATCCGGCCAGGCGGAAGATGGCGTCGCCGCCGCGGGAGGCGAGCACGGTGAGCGCGGCCTCGGGATGGGCCTGGCGCAGGGCCAGCGCGGCGGGAAGCGCCATGACCGCATCGCCGAGCTGGCCGAAGTGAATGAGGAGGTGTTTCGCCCCCCCGGGGCTCATTCGCCCATCACCTTGACCACCACTCGCTTTTTGCGCTGGCCGTCGAACTCGGCGTAATAGATCTGCTGCCAGGGGCCGAAGTCGAGCCGTCCGGCGGTGATGGGGACGATGACCTCGTGATGCACCAGCAGGCTCTTGAGGTGGGAGTCGCCATTGCTCTCGCCGGTGCGGTGATGGCGGTAGTCGGCGCGGAAGGGGGCGAGGTGCTCGAGCCACTGGTCAATGTCGGCGAGCAGGCCGTCCTCGGCGTCGTTGACCCAAACGCCGGCGGTGATGTGCATGGCGGAGACCAGGACCATGCCCTCCTTGACGCCCGAGGCGGTAACCTCGGCGGCGACGCGGTCGGTGATGTTGATGTACTCGCGGTGCTTGGATGTCTGGAAGGTGAAGTAGGCGGTATGGGTCTTCATGGGTGGCTCCAGTCACATCAACGAGAGACCACCGTCCACGACCAGCACCTGTCCGGTGAGGAAGGGGTTGCAGGTGGCGAGGTAGCGGACGGCGCCGGCCACGTCCTCGGGGGTGCCGGCGCGCTGGAGCGGGGTGCGGTCGCGCATGGCGGCTTCCCAGGGGGTGAGTTCGGGGCCAAAGACGATCAGGCCGGGGGCGACGGCGTTGACCTGGATCTCGGGGGCGAGGGCGCGGGCCATGGCGCGGGTGAGATGGCTGAGGCCGGCTTTCGAGGCGCAGTAGTGCGCGTGGGTGGGGAAGGCGCGGATGGCGCCCACCGAGGTCAGGTGCACGATGCGGCCGCCGGCGGCGCGGCGGAGGTGGGGTACCGCCTCGCGGCTGACGCGGAAGGGGGCGGAGAGGTTGGTGGCCAGCATGTCGTCCCACTGCTGGTCGGTGATGGCGTCGAAGTCGGCGGCCTCATAGCGGCCGACATTATTGACCAGCACGTCGAGGCGCCCGAACGCGGCGACGGTGGCGGCGACGAGGGCCGGGGCCGCTTCGGGGTGGCGCAGGTCGGCGGCGAAGGCGTGGACGCGGGCGCCGCGGGCGCGGAGTTCCTCGGTGGTGAGGCGGGCCTCGGCCTCGGAGCCGCGGTAGGAGAAGGCGATGGCGGCGCCGGCGTCGGCCAGGGCGAGGGCGATGGAGCGCCCGATGCGGCGGGCGGCGCCGGTGATGAGGGCGGTCTTGCCCTCCAGGGGGCGGGAAACAGGCACGTAGCTATGCTACCGCGCGTGCGGGGACGCAATGCCGGGTGGAGGAGGCCGGCCTTTATGATGCGTGACGCAGGTTGCCCGGGGGCATTCGGTATGCGGTATGATGCGTTTCGGCCTTGAACATGAATTCCGCCATTTCTCCGGCGCGGCAAAGCTACGCGCGCTACCTTCCCTGGCTGCTGGCGCTGTTTGCCGGCAGCGGCGCCGCGGCGCTGATTTACGAAATCGTTTGGTACCAGATGCTGGAGCTGGTGATCGGCTCGACCGCCGTGTCGCTCGGGGTGCTGCTCGCGACCTTTATGGGTGGGCTGTGCATCGGCAGCATCGCGCTGCCGCGCTGGCTGAAGAAGCGGGAGATTCATCCACTGCGGGTGTACGCCGGGCTGGAGTTCTCCACCGGGGTGCTGGGGCTCGCGGTGTTGTGGCTGCTGCCGCTGGTGGACCGGGTCTACGTGGCGGCGGCGGCGCACGGGCTGCCTTCGATGCTGCTGCGCGGGCTGATCTGCGCCTTGAGCCTGCTGCCGCCGACCATATTGATGGGGGCGTCGCTGCCGGCGATCGTGGGCTGGATCGAGACCTCGCCGCGCGGGGTGGCGTGGTGGGGGCTGCTGTATGGGGGCAACATCGCTGGCGCGGTGCTGGGGTGCCTGGCGGCGGGATTCTACTTCCTGCGGGTGTTCGACCTGGCGGTCACGACCTATGTCGCGGTGGCGATCAACCTGGCGGTGGCGGGGCTGAGTTTGCTGGTGGCGAAGCGCACGCCTCCCACGGCGGCCCTGGAGGATAAGGTTCCGGCGGTAGCGGCGCCGGCCGGAGTGGCGCGCGCGGCGTGGCCGGTGTACGTGACGATTGGGCTCTCGGGGTTCGCGGCGCTCGGGGCCGAGGTGGTGTGGACGCGGCTGTTGGGACTGTTGCTGGGCGCGACGGTGTACACCTTCTCGCTGATCCTGGCGGTGTTCCTGATCGGCTTGGGGATTGGCAGCGGGCTCGGCGCGGCGGCGGGACGGCGGATGCGTCCCCGGCTGGCGCTGGGGGCGTGCCAGCTGGGGTTGGCGTTCACGGTGGCGTGGGCGGCGTGGATGCTGGGGGATTCGCTGCCCTACTGGCCGATCAACCCGCTGCTCTCGACCAGCCCCTGGTACATTTTCCAAATTGATATCGTGCGCTGCCTGTGGACCATTCTGCCGGCGGCGGTGCTATGGGGCGCGAGCTTTCCGCTGGCGCTGGCGGCGGGGGCGAAGCCGGGCGACGACGCCGGACGGCGGGTGGGCGAGATCTATGCCGCCAACACGCTGGGAGCGATCTTTGGGGCGCTGAGCTTCAGCTTGACGCTGATTCCCTGGGTGGGGACGCGGGCGTGCGAGTCCATCCTGATCGCGGTGTCGGCGGTGAGCGCGCTGTTCGTGCTGGGCGAGCTGCTGGAGCCGGTGCGGTGGCGTCCGGTGGTTGCGGCCGCGGCGGCGGTGGTCGTGGCGGCGGTGCTGACGGTGAACGCGCCGGGGGTGCCGGGCGAGCTGATCGCCTACGGGCGGCGGATCGCGATCTCGGCGGGGCAGTCAAAGATTTTGTACACCGGGGAGGGGCGGAACTCCTCGATCGCGGTATCGGAGTGGAACGACGGCGCGATTCAGTTCCACGTGAGCGGCAAGGTGGAGGCCTCGACCGAGCCGTTTGATATGAAGCTGCAGCGGATGCTGGGGCATCTGCCGGCGCTGTTTCATCCCAACCTGAAATCGGTGCTGGTGGTGGGCTTCGGTGCGGGCGTAACGGCGGGCTCGTTCACG
>DATNAC010000112.1:0-2973 GCA_035573035.1 Terriglobales bacterium | reverse complement strand
CCGTCAACTGTACCCCGACGACCGATTCCAGACCGCCGCGCGTGGGCCAGACCCAGCACAGGTACCAGGAGGAGAGGCACACGAAGGCGTACAGGAAGGCGAGCGGCGCGGCCAGTTCGGCCGCCTGGGGGGCGGAGACGCCGCCGCCCGAGTGCAGCAGGTAGCCGAGCAGGATCCCCAGCGGCACCCAGGCGGAAAAGTACAGCGCCAGGCGGCGCCCATGGCCCAAGAGCGGATGCATCAGTTCTTGATCACGACGCCACCGAAGACGGCGGTACCGCGCACCACCAGGCGCTTGGGCTTGCCGCCGGAGGCCATCTGGTGGGTCTCGTCGGTGTAGCCGCCCAGCAGGGCGTGACCCTGGATGTCAATTTCCCAACTGGGGGGCACGCGCACCTCGCCGCCGCCGAAGAGAGCGCTAACCTCGAGCACGGCGGTATCCCCGGCGATGTCCGCCTGGGTCAGATCCACCTGGAAGCCTCCGAAGCAAGCCAGGATGCTGCCGCCGGTGAAGTCGCGGGCCGTCACCCGGCGCTGGATGCCGCCGAGAACGGAGATGCCGTCGAGATGGGAGTCAGTACCTTCCCCCGGCGGGTTCACCCAAGCGGCGCCCACGGTGTGATCGAAGCGGCGGGGCCGGAGGCGCGGCCCGCGGAACAGCATCGAGAACCCGACAGCGACCAGGATGAGCGGCCAGAGGCGGGAGACGTCGAAATCCCAAAAGCCAAAGTTGCGCAGCAGCAGCGCTCCGCCGACGGCCACGGCAATGGCGCCGATCGCCACGTGGCGGCGGGCGCGCTGAAGAACCAGCGCATCCAGGCCAAAGGCGATGAAGACCACCGGCCAAAAATTGTCGAAGACGTAGTGCGCCGGGAAAATATGGTACTGGTCGAGCAGGAAGACCACGCCCAGACCGATGAGCAGCAGGGGGACGAACAAACCGTGCCGGCAGCGGCGCCGGGGCTCGTAGTGGGAAGCGTTGTCGGTTTGCCTGGTGTCAGTCATGGAGGTCGCCCCCGGCCGTACCGGCCGATGTTCGCCGGTAGGGCCCGCGTGCCGGGCCGAACAGCCGCATCAGCAAGAGCGCCAGGCCGGCTCCGATGAGCCAGAGCGGCCAGAACGCACCCAGGCGCCAGTGGGTGTAGCCCAGATTATCCAACAGCAGGACCCCGCCGGCGAGAATGAAAAACACCGCCCAAATCCGCGAACACATCGGCCACCTCCAGGATCGAATCTAGGGGCTGGCGCGGGGGCTGTCAGCGTCGAATCGGCCAGGGAGGCAACCGCGCCGGTGAACGACGGGCGCGGCAGGGCCAGCGGGGCTCAGGCCGCCTTGAGTTCCAGGCGATTCCGGTCCCAATTGCCGAGACGGGCGGCGGCTTCATAGCTGCTGTGGCAGAAAGCGAGCAGTGCTTCGTCGGGGCTGCCGGCACGGCGCATCTCGTCGTAGCGGAGGAGGAACTCGCCGCCCGTTTCCCAGTAGAACGCCGTCGCCGGTGCGAGGCTAGCCTGGCGGAAACCCGTGGGCTCGGGGGCGGCGTAGGCGTAGTAGGCAGGCTCGGGAAAGTCGTCGTTGCCGGGCCAGAAGCCCACGCTCGCAACCTCCTGCGAATAGGCTTCCTGTGTAATGCGATCGGCGCCGGGACGGGGCGGCGCGGGGCGTCCGGAGAAGCGTGTGACCGCAAGGTCGAGGCTACCCCAGAATAGGTGAACGGGGCTGCACTTGCCCTGATACTCGGCGCGGAAGGCTTGAAAGACGCGGTCGCTGGCAACCAGCACGCGCCACCAACGGCGCACCGCTTCGGGGTCGTAGCTGGCGTGTTCGCGGTCCTGGTCGAAGCGCACCGGGTGGGGGATCTCGACCGGCATGGGCCAGGTCTTCACGTGGACATCGAGGCCATGGAGAAGAGCGTCAAAATCGCGCTGGAAGTCGGCCACCGGCATGGGCCGAAGGGGGAGCGCGGCTTCCCCGCCGTGACTGGTGCTGGCGAGCAGCGTCTCGCTCAGAAAGTCAAATTCGAGTTCGAGGACTCCGGCATCGCCGGGGAGCGGCATCACCGAGGTGGTCAGCCCCGAGGCGGTGAGGTAGTAGGTGGCCTCCCAGAACTGATTGAGATGCGGGCCGAGAGCGAGCCGCACCTTGCCGGCGATCTGGAGCCAGCGATGCAAGGTGGCGTAGGTGTCCTTCCAGGGTGCAAGTGGGAGCGGCGGCCAGGCGTCGGGAGGCATGCATCCATGGATGCGCCGGCCGCCGAGTTATGCCTCCTGACGCAATTATCGGTAGAATCGGGGCAGCATGCCGCAAAGCGCGCGCCCGTGTGCACTTGCTATGTTGTTGGTCCTCCTGGCTGTAGCCACGCTATCGGCGCAGGGGGCGGCGCGGAGTCCGGCGACATCTCCAAGCCCTTGGGCAACGTATAGTGTCACCGACTTCGGTCTGAAAATGCACGCGCCCGTATGCCGCTCCCTTAGCTACTTCTCAGGTTCGCCTCTGCGGCTCGATTTCGACCACGACCTGGGGGTTTTTACCGATAAGCGGCCAATGACTTGGACGACGCAAGTGAGCCGCGTGGGGGCGGCGCAAGGGCGCCAAATCTACCAGATTTTTCAGAACATCCATCTCACACCGCCAGAGTCATCTCCGGTGGAGGTGCGCGACGTCCTAATTGAGCGCGCACCCGGCGAGTTCTGCCTGCTGAATCAGACCGCAAACTTCAATGGCCTATTCGTCGAGCTGGAACCAGTGGAACTGGGGCTCGTCGCAGGCGGTACGATTCTCCTATCGCACGACCCGGCGAGCGGGAACTGCGGCTGTTTTGAGACTGAGGCATGGGTTTTGGACGCCGGTCTGCCCTACCACCTCGATTTCCGCACCCTCATCGCGGCAGAGTTGAAAAGACTTCTACCGCCCGGCGATGCGGTGCGCAATGGCGACCCTCTCGACGTGTGGTCGCTCAGATTCTCGCAGGGAGT
>DATNAC010000111.1:0-5901 GCA_035573035.1 Terriglobales bacterium | reverse complement strand
GGAGTTGGCGAGCATGGCTTGCTCGACGGCGCGCTTGACCGCGGCGAGGGGGGACTCGTTGGGATCGGGCGGCCGGGGAGGAGGCGGGGCCGGGGGATCGTGCGGGGGCGGCTCGCCGGGGCCGAGGTCGAAGAGGGAGCTGTCGGCGGCGGCGACGGCCTGTTGCCACTTCTGGAGGTAGCCCAGGCCTTTGGGATCGAAGGTGAGATCGAAGAGGGCCTTCCAGTAGGAAAACTTGGTGGTGGCGTTGAAGCGGGCGATGTTGAGCAGGGCGGAGCCGTCCATGAGCAGGCGGGCCGACCAGGCGGTGGCGAGCCAGAGGCGGAACCCGGCATTCTGGCACCAGGAGTAGTAGGTGCGGCGGGGGATGCCCGCACAGATGCACAGGTCGCAGATGGAGATGACCGAGGGCCGGCAATGGATGATGTCGAGCAGGCGGCGCTGGGCGGCGTTGGGGACGAAGGCGGGCAACGCCGCGGGCCGCGCCATGGGCATGGAGACCGGCCGCGGCGGCGCGGCGGACTTCTGGGCAGGGGTGGAAGAGCGCATGAGTCACTCCTGAGTCGGACACGAGTGAGATGGTTCGCGGGGCGCCTGTGGATGACCACGGAATTGTGATAAGAGTGCGACATTTCACAGACGATGTATTCTGGCGCGGCGGCCGAGTTCTTTAGCCGCGCGCCAACAGTTCGGGGTAGTATGCGAGGCATGCGACTTGCGAGGTGGCGACAATGGGCGATCGTGGCGGCGGTAGCGGCGGTGGCTGGGATGGCGGTGGCGGCGCGGCCGCGGCAGGTAGCGGCTTCGAACGCGGCCTCGGCGCTGGAGGCGGTGCTCAACGCGCTGCCCATGCGGAACATTGGGCCGTTCCGCGATGGCTCCTGGCTGACCAGCATCGCGGTGCCGGACAGCCCGGCGCACGCGCACCAGTACACCATCTGGATCGGGGAGCGCAGCGGCGGGGTGTGGAAGACCACCAACGGCGGGGTGACCTGGGATCCGGTGTTTGACAGTGCCGGGGTGGAGTCCATTGGGGCGCTGGCGGTCGCCCATAGCGACCCGAACATCGTCTGGGTGGGCACCGGCGACAACGCCAACGCGCGCAGCTCGTACTCGGGCAAGGGCGTGTTCAAGACCACCGACGGCGGCAAGACCTGGCAGGCGATGGGGCTCACCGATTCCCAGCACATCGCCCGCATCGTGATCTCGCCCGACAACCCCGGCGTGGTCTACGTCGCGGCCATCGGGCACCTGTTCTCGAAAAATGCCGAGCGGGGCGTGTTCAAGACCAGCGACGGAGGCAAGACCTGGAAGAAGGTTCTCTATATCAACGACGAGACCGGCGCGATTGATCTGGTGATGGACAAGCAGTCGCCGGACACCCTCTATGCCGCCATGTACGACAAGCAGCGCCTGCCCTGGCGGCTGATCGAAGGCGGACCGGAGAGCGGCATCTACCGCACGCGCGACGGCGGGGAACACTGGACCAAGCTTACCGGCGGCCTACCCACCGGCACCCTGGGCCGGATTGGGCTGGACATGTTCCAGAAGAATCCCAAGATCTTGTACGCTTTGGTCGAGAACCTCAACCCGGGCAGGGGCTCGCGCGCGGGCATCGTCGGCAACGAGCTGTACCGCACCGATGACGGCGGCCAGACGTGGCATAAGACCACCGACATCAACATCGCCGGGGGAAAAGCGCCCTACTCGTTCAACCAGGTGCGGGTGGATCCAGGCGACGACCAGCGGGTGATCGTGACCAGCGACAACATGTACGTCTCCGACGACGGGGGCCGCACCTGGAACGACCGGCGCGACTGGCCGACCGGATTTTTCCGGCGGGCGTTCGGGGACTTCCGCACCATGTGGTTCGATCCCGCCGATCCGCAGCGCATCCTGCTGGGCAGCGACGGCGGCTTGCAGGTTTCCTACGACGGCGGCCACACCTCCGACTTCTTCCCCAACGTCCGTGCCGGCGAGGCCTACGCGGTGGGGGTGGACATGGACGATCCGTACCACGTCTACGCCGGCTTCCAGGATCATGACTCCTGGAAAGGCCCGGTAAACGGCCGCTGGGGCGTGGTCACGCTGGAGGATTGGGTGACGGTGGGCCCGGGCGACGGCATGTACAACATGGTGGACCCCACCGACAGCCGCTGGGTGTACAACACGCGCGAGCTGAACCAGATGGGGCGGATGGACCAGGCGACGGGAGTGCGGACGAACATCCGTCCGCCGCAGGCGCTCTATCCCGAGCGGCTGCGTTACAACTGGATCGCGCCGATCGCGATGTCGCCGCGCGACCCCAAGATTATTTATGCCGGGGCGCAGGTGCTGTTCCGTTCGCGCGACCGGGGTGACCACTGGGAGGTCATCAGTCCCGACCTGACCACCAACGACAAGAGCAAGATCGGGTTCCCCAGCACGCCCTACTGCACCATCTCGACCATCTCGGTTTCGCCGGTGAGCGCGGGCGAGATCTGGGTGGGCACCGACGACGGCAAAGTGCAGCTCACGCGCGACGGCGGCGCGCACTGGACCGATCTGACCACGGATCTCAGCGCGGCGGGCGCGCCGGCGGACCGGTGGGTGAGCCGGGTGTTTGCGTCCCCCTACGCCGCCGGCACCGCGTTCGTGTCAAAGAGCGGTTTCCACGACGACGACTTCACTCCCTACCTGTACGAGACCACCGACTACGGCAAGACCTGGAAGCCGCTGGCGGCGGGCCTGCCGCAGGCGCCGATCAACGTGGTGGTGCAGGATCGGAAGAACCCTCAGCTCTTGTTTGTCGGCAACGACCTCGGCGTCTACGTCTCGATTGACGACGGGGCGCACTGGGCGGCGATGAAGTCGAACCTGCCGACCATCCCGGTGCAGGACCTCCTGATCCACCCGCGCGAAAACGACCTGGTCCTGGGGACGTATGGGCGGGCCCTGTGGACGGGCGATATCTCGCCGCTCCAGGAGCTGACGCCGGCGGTGCTGCAGGAGCCGGTGCATATGTTCGGGATCAAGCCGCGGGCACGGTACGAGTTCGGCTCTCAGGGGATGAACTACGAGCTCTATGGCAACAAGTATCTCGAAGTGCCCGACGAGCCGGACGCTTGGCGGGTGTACTACTACCTCAAGGCGGATGCGTCCGGGCCGGCGCAGTTGACGGTGAGGGACGCGAGCGGCGCGGTGTTGCGTACCCTCACCGGCCCGGCGCGGCAGGGGTTGAATGTGATCGAGGTCAACCTGGACGGCGCAGGAGGCCGTGGCCGCGGCGGGCGAGGTTCAACACGTCCGGCCAGCCCGCCGCTGGCGGTGGGCGACTACAAGGTCGCGCTGAGCGTGGCGGGACAGACGCTGACCAAAACCGGCACGGTGCGCGCCCGCATCTGGCCCGCGGGCTCGGCGGCTGCGGCGCCGCAGCCGTAGGCCAGCCCTGGTCACGCCCGCCGTGCAGCTTCGATGGCGGTGATGTCGATCTTGCGCATGGTCATCATGGCGGCGAAGGCGCGCTGGGCTTCGGCGCCGCCGGCGGAGAGCGCATCGGTGAGGGCGCGCGGGGTGATCTGCCAGGAGAGGCCCCAGCGGTCCTTGCACCAGCCGCAGGCGCTCTCGCCGCCGCCGTTGGAAACGATGGCGTTCCAGTAGCGGTCGGTCTCCTCCTGAGTATCGGTTGCGACCTGGAAGGAGAAGGCTTCGCTGTGCTTGAACACCGGTCCGCCGTTGAGGCCGAGGCAGGGAATGCCGAGCACGGTGAACTCCACCGTCAGCACGTCGTCCTTCTTGCCGCCGGGATAATCGGAGGGGGCCTTGTGCACCGCGGTGACCGCGCTATTGGGGAAGGTGGCGGCGTAGAAGCGCGCGGCCTGCTCGGCGTCGTTGTTGTACCAGAGGCAGATGGTGTTCTTGGGCTTCATGGTTGGTTCTCCGTGGACGCCACCATTTTCCGCTATTCCAGGCGAGTCCGCCGGACTCGCGCACCGCGCCATTGGCGCGCCGCCACAGTCATGCTGTGGCGCCTGAAGCTGCCAGAGTTTGTGAATGTGGCAATTCCCCGATATATGGTCGAAAGGAATATGATGGGAATATGGCCAACCTTGAGGGGAAAAGCTTTGCGGCACGGGTGGATGCTGCCGGACGGTTGCTCATCCCAGCGCCGCTCCGGCGGCGCAGTGGCCTGGTACCGGGCAGCGCTGTCATTCTCACCGGCGGCACGGATGGCGAGATCGTGGTGAGGTCGCAGCGGGCCGCAGTGCGGGAAGCGCAGGCTTATTTTGCGAGGCTGCGGCGGAAGGGCCAACGCTGGTCCGAGGAACTGATCGCCGATCGGCGCCGCGAGGTCCGCCGCGAGTATGGCCGCTAATTCCGGCTTCGTACTCGATAGTTCCGCTCTGATTGCGATGGTGGCTGGCGAGCCGGGGGCCGAGGTCGTGGCGACGGCGCTATCCGAGGCGATCATGTCGTCCGTCAACCTTGTCGAGTGCATGACCAAACTGATCCAGCGCGGCGGCCGCCCGGATCAAGTCGAGCGTCTGTTGCGCGGCTTGGATGTGCCCATCGAGCCATGGACGGAAGCCTTGGCCTGGGAGAGCCGCGACCTATGCGCTTTGGCGTGGACCAAGGGTTTGTCGGTTGGCGACCGCGCCTGCCTCACGCTCGCGCGTGCCCGCAGGCGCGTGGCGCTCACCGCGGATCGCAGTTGGGCGACGCTGGGCCTCAATGTGAGAGTCGCCCTGATCCGCGAAGGGCGATAAAGATCGCGATCGAAGGTCCCTCCGCTATGGGTTTCCGCACGTCATTGCCGCCGGAGGCTGGGCGTCGGGTGCGACCTCGGGGGCGAGTGCGCGCCAGCTTGCGAGGGCGGTGTCGAGGCTGGCGCAGGCGAGTTGGTAGTTGCCGCGCTGGGCAGCGGTGGGGGCGGCATCCACGGGGCTTTCGAGCAGGCCGAGCTGGCTGCTGAGCTGCCCGGCTATTGCCGCAAAGCTGGGAGCGGTGCCTCGCGCGAGCGCGCCGCCGCGTCCACGGCCGGCGGCGCCCTCCAGCGCGCCGAGTTCGGCGGCGTGGGGCGAGCCCGAGGCCAGCGCGGCGCGCGCCGCGGCGACTTGCGCGCGCGCTTCCTGGGCCCGGTTGATGGCGTCGAGCAGCTGCATTTGCAAAGCGTGCAGAGATCCAAGCGCGGCCATCACCGCGGGCGAGTGCCCAACCCGGGGATCGTTCACGACGGTGAGCGTGCGCGCGTAAGCGTGGCCGTCCACGGTGAGCGTGAGCGTATAGGTTCCGGGCAGCACTAGCGGTCCTTCGGGCGAGGGCGGCGTATCGTGCACGATCGCCGTCATGGGCAGGCTCAATCGGGCATCGGCCGGGCGTTCGTAGCGCAGATCCCAGACGGCGCGGTTGAGTCCGGCGTCGGCGGGCAGCGCGGCGGGCGGCTTCTTCCAGTAATCAGGGACGGTTTGCGGCTCGCCCGCGAAGGCCTCGAGCGCCGGGTTGGGAGCGCTGGTGAGCGTGCGGACCAGCTTGCCCGCGGCGTCGCGCACGGTGAGCGTGATCGGTGCCGAGGGCGGGGCCTGCAAGGCGTAATCAATGATCGCCCCCGCCGGAGGATTGGGTTCGTGCGGCACCTCGGGCGGGAAGGGCGTATCGGCGTTGAGGTTGGGGTGCACGCGCACCGCGGGCGAAGGCGTAAAGAGGTAGGCCGGCGCGGCCGCTATGCGCTCGGCGGCGCCCGAGGCGGCGAGCTGCCGCAGCGGCGACATGTCGTCGAGGATGTAGAAGCCGCGGCCGTAGGTGCCGATCACGAGGTCGTTGTCGTGGACGACCAAATCGCGGATCGAGGTGGTGGGCAGGTTGAGGCGCAACGATTGCCAGTGGCCGCCGTCGTCGAACGAAACGTAGACGGTGTTCTCGGTG
>DATNAC010000110.1:0-6493 GCA_035573035.1 Terriglobales bacterium | reverse complement strand
GACCCCGGAGCCCCATGCCGGGGCTGCGCTCGCGGGGGCCGCGCCTGCATTGCTTGCCGGGGGCGGGCCGCCCTGCGGAATTCCGCGGCCCTTCGCGCCGACTTTGCCCACAGTGCAAACGGCGCGACCCCCGCGACCGGAGCCTGCGCGGGGACACTCGCCCCGCTCCGCTCTGCGGGCGCCGGAGTTACCACACCTTCTTCAACCGCGCATTCAGGCCCACGCCGCCGTTCTGGTCCCGCACGGCGCTCACCGACACCCGCGGCGACACCTGGTACTGGATCTCGATCACGTCGCGCTGGGTCGAGGTCACATCGGTCGAGACGGTGACGAACAGGTTGCCGGTCACGCGCTGCTGCACCGTGATGCGGGCGCCGGCGTTCTGCTGGTTGCCGCCCAGCACCGGGTCCACCGAAAGCTGGGAGATGCCGGCGATCTTCTGCACGCGGTCGGTGATCTGGCCGCTGACGGCGGAAGCGATCAGGTTCTCCGCCCCCAGGCTGCCGGGGGTGGGGTTGGCGGCGGAGGCCTCGGTGGTCGTGCCGAACGCCAGCAGGTTGATGATATCGGCGGGCGGCAGCGGCGGGTCGGAACTGTAGGCGGTGCGCAGGTTATCCGCCGGCCCCTGGAAGTGCAGGTGGAGCGCGTACTGGTCAATGGTCACGTCGGCGGTGGCGTTGACCACCGCCTGCGTGGTGGTGGGGTTGACGAAGTCAACGCTGCCGCCCTGCACCACGTACCGGTTGCCGCGGAAGATCAAGTCGGCGGTGTTGATGTTGACCCGGCCCAGCACCACCGGCTCGGCCGCGGTGCCGCGCACGGTGAGGTTGGCGTTGGCCTGCATGCTGAAGTTGGGGCTGGTGGCGTTGATCTGGTTCGGGGTGCTCACTCCGAGGTTGAGGTTGAGGTCCTGGGTGAAGCTGCCGGGCGCGGCCACGGTGGTGGTGGTGTTCGAGAGCTGCGAGATCAGGCTGGTCAGGTCGAACTGCGGCGTCACCGAGAGCCGGTCCAGGCGGATGCGTCCGTCAAGGTACGCGGCGGCGGGTGTCCCGGTGAGCGTGAGGCTGCCGCCCAGCGTCTCCCGCACCGTGTCGGGATAGAGCAGCGAGATCTGGTTGGCCTGCATCGCCAGATCGAACTGCACGTCGGGACGGAAGACCACGCCTCCCGTCGCCGTCACTGTGCCGCCCCCCATGGTGCCGCGGAACTGCGAAATGGTCATGCGCTCGGCGCTGACCTGGAGCACGCCGTTGACGTTCTGCAACCCCAGCGGCAGCGCGGGTGTGCTCAGGCTGGCGTTCACCACGTCCACCTCGCCCGCCACCGTGGGGCTCCCCAGGCTGCCCGAGGTGTTGATGTTGAGCCGGAGTTGTCCGGCGGTGGTGAGGCCGGGGTCGAGCGCCTCCGCCAACTCCAGGTTCACCGTCCCGATGGCGGTGACGCGCAGCGGCTGCGCGCTCTTGATCGGGATCACACCCGCGACTTGGAGTTGGGTATCGGTGCCCCGCAGCGCGACCTTGTCGAGTGTCACGACACCGTTGACCAGGCTCATGTGGACGGGCGCGGTGGCGGCGATCGCGACCGGCGCGCCTCCCGGGAACTGGGAGTTGAGCTTCAGGACCGGCAGCGTCACCTGCGCCCGCACCTGGTCCAGATGCTGGAGCGGACCTTGCAAAGTGGCGTGGATCTCCGTCTGCCCCTTGAGGTTACCGGCAATCGAAGGGGCGTAAGTGGCGAGCAGCGGGGCGAGGTCAATGGCCTTGGTATCGAGCGTGGCGTTGGCCATCATTGGCGCCGTGAGGTTGACCGTAGCCTGCCCGTGGATGGCGGTCGCGAGCGCGGTCGAGTCCAGCGTGGCATGGGCCATGTGGTTGGCCACCGAGGCCTGCAGCCGGATGCCGGTCAGCGTCTGGTTTTGCACCGAGAGCTTCGAGGCGACCAGCGTGGCATTGAATCCGGGGTTCGAAAGCGTCCCCTGCCCGGAGCCGTCGAGCGAGATGGTGCCCTGCACCCGCAGGTTCCGGCTGGCAAACGCCTGCAGGCGGTCGAGCCGCAGCGCATCGGCATGGAAGTCCACGCTATAGGCTCCGCTCTGGGGATGAATCGTCCCGGTGGCGTGGGCGGTGCCCGCCGGCAGCGTCGCCGTCAGCTGTCCCTGCACCGCGCTGCCGTTGCCCTGGAAGTTGAGCTGCGCGGACTGGAACGTCTCGCGGTCCCCGGCCAGAGTAACCGCCCCGTGCGTGAGCGACACCGTTCCCTGCCCGCTGGGCTGGTTGACCGATCCGCCGAGGTTGACGTTGGCGGCGAGCGTGCCCGAGGCTGGCAGCGGCCGCCCCACCAGCTTGGCCAGCTGGTCGAGCGGCATCGCGGTGACGATCACGTGCGCCTCGACCGGGCTCGCCTCGCTCCAGGACCACTGCCGCAGCGTGGTTGAGAGATCGAACCGCACCCGCCCGTTTGATGGGCGCGGCTGCGCCGCGCCACCCCCGCCGGTGGCGCCCACCAGCACGCCATGGCTCAGGCTGGCGGCGCCGGGGCCGACCGCGAGCCCGGTCGCGAGCGACTGCCACTTGGTGTCGCGCACCTGGAGCGGAGCCACGCTCAACTGCCCGGCCAGCCGGGGCGCCTGGAGCGAACCGGTGACCGCGCCGGTGAACGAACCCGCGCCGTACAGACCCACCGACGCGAGCGGTGTTCCGGTCAGCGCCAGCTTCACCCGGCCGCCCAGCGTCTCCAGTTCGTGCAAGTCGCGCGACTGTAAAGAGACAGTGAGCGCGGCGCGGCTGCCCAAGGCTCCGGAAGCGGTCAGCGTGGACGCCGGCGTGGTCAGCGAGCTGTTGGCCAGCGCCAGTTGACCGTTGGCGTAGCGCGCATGCACCGTCCCGCGCAGCGGCACTGGCGGCGCGCCCGGGCTGGCGAGCGTGGCGTTGAGGTCGGCGTCACCGGATACCCGCATGCCGTCGAGCGCGCCCTGCCAGCGCGCGTCGGCCGAGGCGTTGACGGCCCCGCTGAGCCCGGCCTTCCCCAGCGGCAACGCGTTCGCCCCGGCCAGCCGTACCACTTGGTCCAGCCGCGCTCCGGCCAGATGCGCCTGCAGATGTGCCACCGCCCGCCCGGTGAGGCCGGTCAAGGTCAGCGATGCGGTCGCCCGCCCCCCGATCACGCCCGCCTGAAGGTTGGTGATGGCCAAGTTGTTTTGCGCCAACTGGTACTTCCCCGCGAGCGACCGGACGGACGTGCTCAACCCCGCCTCGGTCACCGCCAGCACCGGGCTGGAGAAGGTTCCGGCCGCCCGCAGCGCCTCGATCATCTCCCCCGGATGCGCGTTCGCCCACGCCCCGTCATAGGCCGCGGTGCCCTCGACCCGGAGCGCCCCGGCGGGGATGGCGGGCGCACCGAACACCGCGCGCGCCTGGGTGGCGTCGAGCACCATCTGGTAGCTGGCTTGCACCTGCGGCGCGTCATAGTTGCGCAACCGGGCCTGAAGGTCGAGGCGGGAGTGTCCGGCCGTGAGCTCCAGGCGCGAGACATCGAGGTTCCGCGGCGTGGCGGTAAAGGCGAGCGAGAGCCCGTGCGTGATCGGTTGGTAATGCTCCCACCGCAGGTGCCCGGTCTGGTAGCTGAGCGTCCCGGTGTACTTCCGCGCAGCGGGCGCATACGCCGCGCTAAACCCAAGCTGGCCGAGATCGGCCTGCAGCGCGTGCTCGCGGCTGTTGAAGTAGACCTCGCCCCGGTTCACCGCGGCGTGCCGGATACCCATGGCAAAGACGTTGTTCCCCCCGCCGGAGGAGGATTTCCCAAAAACCGGCAGGTTGGTCCGCCCGCTCGCATCCTGATACACCCATACCACCGGGTGGTCGGCCACCAAATTGTTCAAGTACCAGGTGCGATGCCAGAGCGAGGTGATCTGAACCCCCAGCCGCAAGTGATCGAGCCGCAGCAGCGGCGGGTTGGCGTAGGGCGCCGCCCCCGGCACGACCACGTCGTAGACGTCCACCGACGGCGCCAGGCCGTTCCACTCCAGCCTGTAGTTGCCGATCTCGACCGGCGTGCCCAGCGCCTGCGAGGCCTGGCTGACCGCCTGCGACAGCAGGTACCGGTGGATGCGCGCGTTGTGCAGCAGCAGCCAGACGCCCGCCACCGCGATCAGCGCCAGTACCGCCACCACGCCCGCCACCCAGGCGGCGATCTTCTTCCATCGCGGCCAGCCTCCGCCGCCTGAGCGCGGCTTCCGGAGAGGCGGGGTCGGCGGGTTGGGGAGTGCGCTCAAAAGGCCTGTCCCAGGGTGATGAACAACTGCGTGGCCGAAACGCCCGGCAACGGGTTGAGGTTATGGCCCAGATCAATCCGGATGGGGCCCACCGGCGTCTGGTAGCGCAAGCCGATCCCCACCGAGTTGGTGTACGCCGCCCCCAGGTTGTGAAACCCGAGGTGGCTGAAGACGTTGCCCCCATCGTAGAACAGGGCCACGCCCAGGCCCGAATCGATGCGCGGGGTGGGGATGCGGAGCTCGCTGTTGAGGATGAACAGCGCGTTGCCGCCGACCGGCACTTGAATTAAAGAACAGGTTGAAGGGTCATTGGGATTGCCACAGGCCGGAATGGTCTTCTGCGGCCCAGCCCCGTCCAGGGGAAAGCCCCGCAGCGTGCTCCCGCCCCCGGTGAAGAACTGCTCGCTCAGCGGCACAAAGCTGTTCCCGAAGGAGTGATCGAACCCCACCCGGACACTGTTGGCCCAGATGATGTCGCCCAGGACGTGGTGGTAATAGGCGGTTTGCGTAATGACCTTGGCGAAGTTGACGCTCGAGCCCAGGGCGCTGGGGTTGTAGTCGGCCTCGTAGCTCTCAAGGAATCCTTTATGGGCGTCGAGCGGGTTGTCCCGGGTGTCGCGCAGGAAGGTGGCGGACAAGGTGGAGAGCCGGACATTGAGATCCCGCTCCGGCACCAGCGCCGGAATCAGCAGCCGGCTCAGGGTGGTCTCGCTGAAGGTGTAGCGCAGGAAGACGTTGGTGGTCTTGTCCGGGTTGAGGGCGTGCTCGAGCTGGTAGCCGATGCGGGCGTCGCGCGAGGAGAAGATGGGGTTTTCGGCGTCAATCTCGCCCGACAACTGCAGGTTGCCGCTGAAGTTGGTCCAGAACAGGCTGGGGTTGGTGAAGGTGATGTTGGCGCGCTGGTCAAGCCGTCCGGCGAAGGCGCCCATG
The DNA here is from genome assembly GCA_035573035.1 of Terriglobales bacterium. Classification (GTDB taxonomy): domain Bacteria; phylum Acidobacteriota; class Terriglobia; order Terriglobales; family SCQP01; genus SCQP01. Next base: position 1,293 of record DATNAC010000110.1, on the reverse strand, counting down.
GTCAGCGTCTCGGCTTTGCCGCCAATGTTGATCCGGGTGTACTGGATGTTGCCGCTGGGTCCAAAGAACGAGCTCTGGCTGGTCTTGAAGCTGTTGGGCAGGCCGACGATGGGCAGGCCGGGCAGCGCCACCGTGCCCGAGGGGATGCTGCCCCCGCGATTGGTGTAGTCGAAGCCGAAGCCGTAGAGGAGCGTGTTGCGCCGCGCCTCGTGGACTTTGATCACCACGTCCTCCTGGGTCTGTGTGGTGATGGGGCGGCGGGGCCGGACCTCGGTCCAGTCGAAGATGCCGGGCTCGTAGAGCCGGCTCTCCGCCGTCAGCATGTCGTTCTCGGTGAGCAGCTTCTCCGCTTGCAGGTTGGCGGTGGTCCGGTCCACCAGCCGCTGCTGCGTGATCTGGCGCCCCAAGGTGGTCACCGTCAGGGTGCGCACCCGCGGACCTTGGGTGATGGTGTAGATGACGTCGATCAGGTGGGGATGTCCGGCTTCCTGCTGGGCGGTGGCGCGCATGGAGGCGTTGAGGTAGCCGCGCATGTAGTAGTGGGCCAGGATCTGGGCCTTGTCGGCGCTAATCAGCTTTTGGGCAAACGGCGTCCCCGGGCCGACGCGCAGGCCGTCCGGCGCCAGCTGCTCGGGCGGAACGGTGTTGCCCACGAAGGTGAGCGAGTTCACGTAGTCCTGCGGCCCCTCCACCACCTGAAACGTCACCGTGGTGTTGCCCCCAGGATGGGTGACGCGGGGCGTGACCCGCACGCTGCTGTAGCCCGCCGCCTGGTACAACGCCTGGATATTGCTCACGCTGGTGCGCAGCAACTGCTGGCTGAAGGAACCGTGCTGAAAAAAGAAATAGCCCTCGGGCTTGATCGTCACCTGGGCGAGCAGGTCCTGGTCGTTGAAGAACTGGTTGCCGGTGAAGTGGATGTCCTCCACGTCGTGGCGCGGCCCTTTGACCACGGTGTAGGTGATCGTCTCCTCGGTCGCGGCCGGCGCGCTCGAAGCGGCAGCGGCCTCGTTCGCGGGCGCAGCGCCGGCGGTCTGGGAGCTGACCCGCGTGCCGCCCCCGGCCGTGGTCACCGTGGTGGTGACCTTGGCGTTGAAGTATCCGCTGGCCGAGAGCGAGTTGGCCAGATTGTTCTGACCCTCCTGGATGAGCTCGGGGTCCACCCGGCTTTCCTGGTAGATCGGGATCAGCGACTTCTTGTTCCAGGGCCAGAGGTGCACGCCCTGCACCTTGAGCTCTACCACCGGACCCGCATCCACACGGAACGTCACCGCGGCGCGGTTGGTCTTGGGG
>DATNAC010000109.1:0-8759 GCA_035573035.1 Terriglobales bacterium | reverse complement strand
GAAGCCCCCTTGGAGCACTCCGGACCGTCCTCATTGTAGCGGCTTCAACGCGGAAAAGCATCAGGTTGAGGAGCAGGCCAGCGTGCATATCTTCCGTCATGTGGCCGCCACCACCACGGTGGCGTCACTCTGGACCCGATGGCGGCACTCACCCCCCGCTAGCCTCGATCGCCTCCTTGCCGCGGGAAGTCTCGAGTGCGCCCTCGCCGATCTCTGGTTTCCCGCCCGCGACGGCCAGGCGTCCGCCCTTGGCGCCCTGGTCGGCCTTTCCGCCCAGGCCGCCATCGCATTGCTCACCGGCCAGAACCAAGGGGATGCGGCCGCCCGCGCCGCCGTCGAAGCCGTCCTGCCCCCGGGCCCAACCGTTGTGACCGAACCGGCGCCCGAGGGACTGCGATTCTATGGCCTCGACCCCCGGAGCTACGCCCGCGCCGCACACGCCTGGCAAGCGTGCCACCCGGCGCACCCGGCTTGGGTACTGGGCCTGCGCACTGCCGGCAGTTACCTCGCTCCGGTGGTGCTTTCCGCCCTCGCCGCGGCGCCGGTCCCGCACCGCTGCGCCACGCTGCGTCCCCGCGGGGATCCCCAAGCGCGGGTGCTTGCGCTGACCCCGTCCCTCGCGCGCGCCTTGGCCGTCTGGCCGGGCGCCTTCCTCGTCGCCGACGAGGGTCCCGGTCTGAGTGGGTCGTCCTTTGCCTGCGTGGTCGAGTGCCTTACCTCGCTTGGAGTCGCTCCCGACCGTATCGCCCTGTTGCCCTCCGCCAACCCCGACCCTGGTAACCTCGTCTACCCCGCCGCCGCCGCCGGCTGGCCGCGGTGGCGGAAGTTTCGGGCACCGGGCCTCGCCCCGCCGCCAGGATGGCGCGCGGCCTTCAACCTGAGCGCCGGCGCCTGGCGCGCGCTCCTCCCGGCTCCGCCGCGGACTCCGGTTTGGGGCGCCCAGGAACGCCTTAAATTCCTCTCCCGCGACCGCCGCCGCCTGCTTAAGTTTGCTGGCTTTGGACCGTATGGCCGGGCCGCGCTCGACCGTGCCCGCGCTTTGGCGCGCGCCGGCTGGGCCCCCGCGGCGGACTCTCCCGCTGACGGCTGGATTCTGTACCCCTGCATTCCTTCCCGCCCCGTGCGCCCCACGGCGGCGTGGTGCGAGTTCGCGGGCGCCTATCTTGCCTGGGTGCGGTCCAACTTCCCCCTCGGCCCCGCCGCACCGCCCGCACCCCCACTGATTGAAATGCTTGCCCTGAATGTCGAACGCCTGCTCGCAGCCCCGCTCCCGCCCGCGCTGCGCGAGGCCCCGGCCGCGGTTCCGGTGGCGCTCGATGGCCGCATGCTCCGCCAGGAGTGGGGTGCTACGCCCGCCGGATGGGTCAAGTTCGACGGCACAGATCACGCCGATGATCCATTTTTTCCCGGCCCTGCGGATATCGCCTGGGATCTGGCCGGGCTCGCATCCGAATTCGGCGCCGCCGCCGGCGCCGCCGTCCTCTCAGCCTACTGCCGCCGCGCTGGAGAAGCTCCCTCCCGCCTGGCCCGCCGCCTGCGCTGGCACCGCTGCGCCTACCTCGCCTTTCGCGCCGCCTACTGCCGCCTCGCCGCCGCCCAAACCCCCGCGCCGGATAGCACCTGGTTCACCGCGGCCAGCAACCGTTACCGCCGCGCCTTGGCTACCAACCTACAATGCCGCGTTAACGCTCGCTGATTTTCACGACCCGGCTGCCCGCCGGCGGCTGCAATTCGAATGGGTTGGCGGTCGTGAATGGCTTGTTCAGCGTCACCCCGTTGGAGGCGATTTGCAGGTGCAGCGCGTAGCCCTCCACCGGCCGCTCCAAATTCATGTCGAGCGGAATCGCGATGTCGTTGAGAAGAACGAAGTGGCTGTACTCCGCCACCGTTGCATGGATCTGGTCGCCGTCGTAGATCACCTGCCGGTGCGGCAGCAGATCATAGCGGCTGAAGGTAATGCGCCGTACCAGGTGATCGACGCCGTTGTCCCCGGGCGCGATTACCAGCAGGTCGTAGTCGTGCGTACTTTCGTCCGGATCGAAGGCGACATGCTGCGTCGGCGCGATTGGGTTGGTCAGCAGCGCGTTCAGAATCACCTGCGGCCGCAGTTTCTCCAGCGGGTTCGATGTCTCCGCCGGTATCACGTCGTTCCGGCCAACGACGAATTGGTTGTCAGGGGGGATATTCACTTCGAACCGCGTTCCATCGGAGGCCATGTCGAAGATCCGCCCCAACAGCGTGATCGAACCCGAAATACGGATGTCCGACGGCTTCTGCGTGAGCAGGTACGTGCTCAACTTGGGGTACTTCTTCGCGGTCGTTTTGACGCTCAGGTTCAGCTTCAACGTCATCGTCTGGACGGCGTTGGCGTTCCGGTTGAAGCGCGCGACCAGTTCCTGCAGCGTTGCGGTTTGGAGCGGCGGCTCGGGCGGGTGCGGCATCGGCGCCCGGCCGCATCCCGCCAGGAGCCCGGCCAGCGCCAACGCCCCCGCCGCCAGGGTGGCGCGCCGCGCCCGGGTGGAGTTGTGGAATCGAGGTCGCAACAATCTATCTTACCGTGTCTGGCGTCACCAGTTATGCTGACCGCAAAACGCTTGCGGCTCCGGATGCCCTTTCAGGGCCTCCAGAGCCGCCGTTCTCTCATGACGCCGGAAGCATCTCCGGTGGAGCGTGTTACTCCTCTTTGCCCGACTCGTTCTGATTGCCCAGTTCCTCGGCCGCCTTCTTCTGCGCCGCCGCTTTCCGCTCCAGCAGCTCGCTGCGCCGCTTCCGCTTCGCCTCCTGCATGGCTTCGCTGCCCAGGAACTCGATGTAGGCCAGCGGGGCGTTGTCGCCGGCGCGGAACCCGGTCTTGACGATCCGGGTATAGCCTCCGGGCCGGTCGTCAAACCGCGCCGACAGGCTGTCGAACAGCTTGGCCACCGCCTGCGGATCGAGCAGGTAGGAGGCCGCCTGCCGCCGCGCGTGCACCGAGCCGCGCTTGCCCAGCGTAATCATGCGCTCCGCCAGCGGCCGCATCGCCTTGGCCTTGGGCACCGTGGTTTGGATCCGCTCCTCCAGCACCAGCGAGGTCACCAGGTTGCGCAGCAGCGCGCGCCGGTGGGAAGTGTTACGGCCGAGTTTGTAGCCTGCATTCAGGTGTCGCATCGAAGTTTCCGGTCCAATTCCTAGGCGTTGTCGGCCGACTGCACCGCATTGCCCTGGTCGTCAATTCGCATCCCCAGCGACAAGCCCATGGTCGCCAGAATTTCCTTGATCTCGTTGAGCGACTTGCGGCCGAAGTTCTTGGTCTTCAGCATCTCGTTCTCGCTCTTCTGGATCAGCTCGCCGATGGTCTGGATATTGGCGTTCTTCAGGCAGTTGTAGGAGCGCACCGACAGCTCCAACTCCTCCACCGAGCGGTTCAGGTTCTCGTTCCGCAGCTGCATCGAGCGGCTCTCGATGAACTCGCCCCCTTCGGAGACTTCCTCGAAGTTGACGAAGATGCTCATGTGGTCCTTCAGCAGCTTGGCCGCCAACCCCACCGCGTCGGTCGGGCTGACCGCGGCATTGGTCCACACTTCCATCACCAGCCGGTCGTAGTCGGTGGTCTGTCCCAGCCGCGCCGCGTCCACGCTGTAGTTCACCTTGCGCACCGGGGAGTGCACGCTGTCGACCGGAATGAAGCCGACCGCCAGATCCTCGTCGAAGTTTCGGTCCGCCGAGACGTAGCCCCGGCCGATTTTCAGCCGCAGGTCCATGTCCAACGAGCCGCCTTCGCTGACGGTGGCGATGTAGACCTCCTTGTCCAGCACCTCCACGTCGCCGTCGGTCTCGATCATGCCGCTGGTCACCGGTCCGGGCTTGTCCACCTTCAGGTAAATGTGCTTCGGGCCGTCCACGCTCAGCCGGAAGGGAATCTGCTTCAGGTTCAGGATGATGTCGGTGGCGTCTTCCACCACGCCAGGGATGGACTGGAACTCGTGCAGCACGCCCTCGATCCGCACCGCGGTGATGGCGCCGCCCTCGATCGAGCTCAGCAGCACGCGCCGCAGCGCGTTCCCGATGGTGTTGCCGAAGCCCCGCTCGAACGGCTGGGCGGTGAATTTGCCGTAGCGGTCGGTCAGGGTGTCGGGATCAACGGCCAAGCGCTTCGGTTTCTGAAAGCCTTTCCAGAGCATGCTGTGTTTCTCCTCGGCGGTCCAGGCAGTGGGCATGGGGATGTCTCCGCGGACGTTACTTGCTGTACAGTTCGACGATCATCTGCTCTTGCAGCGGCAGGTTCAGGTCGGCCCGCTCCGGCGGATGCAGCACCTTGCCGGTGAGCTGGGCCCGGTCGATCTCCAACCACGGCGGCAGCGTGCCGTGTCCCAGGAACTCGGCCGCGTGCACCACCGGCGGCAGTTGCCGGCTCTTTTCCCGCACCGCCACCGTGTCTCCCGGCTTCAGCTGATAGCTGGGAATGTTCACCCGCCGTCCGTTCACGGTCACATGGCCGTGCCGCACCAGTTGGCGCGCCTGCGCCCGCGAGGTCGCAAACCCGAGCCGGTGGCTCACGTTGTCCAGCCGCAGTTCGAGCTGGCGCAGCAGCAGTTCGCCGGTGACGCCCGGCTGGTGGCTGGCGCGCTCGAAGTAGCCGCGGAACTGCTTTTCCAGCACGCCGTAAATGCGGCGCGCTTTCTGCTTCTCGCGCAGTTGCAGGCCGTAGCCCACGATCTTCGCCCGGCGCGCGGCGCCGTGCTGTCCCGGCGGCGTATTGCGCTTTTCGACCGCGCACTTGCTGCTAAAGCAGCGCTCGCCCTTCAAAAACAGCTTCATGCCTTCACGGCGGCAGAGCCGGCAAACGGGTCCAGTGTAACGAGCCATAATGTCTTATTCCCGCAGTCGCATCTTCACACCCGGCGGCGCTTGGCCGGCCGGCACCCATTGTGCGGAATGGGGGTCACATCCTTGATCGAGCGCACTTCCAGGCCCGCGGTGGCCAGCGAGCGGATCGCGGTTTCCCGTCCCGAGCCCGGCCCGGTCACCCGCACCTCCACCGAACGCACGCCGTGGTCGCGCGCCCCGGTCGCCGCGCGCAGCGCCGCCTGCCCGGCGGCAAAGGGCGTGCCTTTGCGCGAGCCGCGGAAGCCCAGCGAGCCCGCGCTCGACCAGGACAGCACCCGCCCGTCCGGCCCCGCGATGGTGACCAGCGTGTTGTTGAACGTGGCCTGGATGTACACCACCCCGGCCGGGACGTTCTTCTTTTCCCGCTTCTTGAACGACTTCTTTTTTCCGGCCGGCTTGGCGGCGGTTTTCGCCCCCGCCTTGGCTGCGGCCGCTTTGGGTTGTGCTTTCGCCATGCAGTGTGTGTCCTAGGTTTTGGCCGAAGCCTTCTTCTTGTTGGTGACCGTGCCCCGCCGCGGCCCCTTGCGGGTGCGCGCGTTGGTGTGCGTGCGCTGGCCCCGCACCGGCAGGCTGCGCCGGTGGCGCAGGCCGCGGTAGGAACCAATCTCGATCAGCCGCTTGATGTTCATCGAGGTCTCTTTGCGCAGATCCCCTTCCACCCGGCCCTCGCTCTCGATGACTTGCCGGATGCGGTTGACTTCGTCCTCGCTCAGCTCCTCGACCAGCTTGCCGGCCTCCACCGCGGCCGCGCCCAGCACGCGCAGCGCGCGCGCCCGGCCGATGCCGTAAATGTAGGTCAGCGCGATCTCGGCGCGCTTGTGACGGGGTAGATCAATGCCTGATATGCGGGCCATGGGTAAATGCTCCGGGCGCCTAGCCTTGGCGCTGTTTGTGCTTCGGGTTCTCGCACTGCACCCGCACCACCCCTTTGCGGTGAATGATGGTGCACTTGTCGCAGATTTTCTTGACGGAGGCGCGGACTTTCATGATGCCTGACTGCTCCTACTTGTAGCGGTACACAATGCGGCCGCGGGTGAGATCGTAGGGCGACAGCTCGACCGCGACCCGATCGCCCGGAAGTATGCGGATAAAGTTTTTGCGAATCTTGCCACTGATATGCGCGAGCACCTGGTGCTTGTTTTCCAGCTCCACTTTGAACATGCCGTTGGGCAACGGTTCCAGCACCGTGCCCATCACCTCAATCGCGTCTTCCTTGCTCATTCGCCTCGCAGTTGGCCTAGGGCCGGGTCAAAACCCACGGCCCGTTCGCCGTGATCGCCACCGTGTGCTCGAAATGGGCCGAGGCGCCGCCGTCCGCGGTGACCGCCGTCCACCCATCTCCCAAAACCTGTACCCCCGGACCGCGCTGGTTCAGCATGGGCTCGATCGCCAGCACCATGCCTTCCCGCAGCTTCGGCCCCGTGCCCGCCGCGCCGTAATTCGGCACTTGCGGGTCTTCGTGCAGGTGCGTGCCGATGCCATGCCCGACAAACTCCCGCACCACACTGAACCCCTCGCTCTCGGCCCTTTGCTGCACCGCATGCGAGATGTCCCCGAGCCGCTGCCCCACCTGGGCTTGCTCGATGGCCGCCGCCAAGGCGGCCTGTGTCACCTCCACCAGCTTCCGCACTTCCGCCGCTGCCTTCTCCGGACCGCCCACCGTCACCGTCACCGCGTGATCGGCGTAGTAGCCGTCCAGCACCACCCCGCAATCCAGCGAGACGATCTCCCCCGCCCCCAGCACCCGCTTCCGGCTGGGTATGCCGTGAATCACCTGCTCGTTCACCGACACGCACAGCACGCACGGGAAGCCGCGGTAGCCGCGGAACGCCGAGGTCGCTCCCGCTTCCCGGATCGCCCGGTCCGCGGTCTCCTCCAGATCCCATGTGCTCGCCCCGGGACGGACCGCCTCCGCCACCCGGCGCAGCACCTCGTGGACCACCAAACCCGATCGCCGCATCTTCTGCAGCTCTCCCGCCGAACGCTTGACGATCACTGCCGCCCCTCGTCCGCCGTCCGGGCCCGGCTCCGGTGCGGGGCGGCGCCGTTCGCCCCGTTCAGCGCGTCCAGCGCCAAAAAAATCCGCTCGCTCACCCGATCCACCGGATCCGCCCCGCTTAACTCCAGCAAACGGCTGCGGCCCCGGAAGAACTCCACCAACGGCAGCGTTTGCTCCTCGTAGGCGCTCAGGCGCTCGCGGATGACGGCGGGATCGTCGTCCTTCCGCTGTACCAGAGCCGTCTGGTCGAGGTCGCAAACACCCGCCTGTCGGGGGGGCTGGGTAAAATCGTTATAGATCCGCCCACACTTCGGGCAGCTCCGTCGTCCCAGCAATCGGCGGTACAGATCATTGTATCCCACCGTCAAGTAGATGACAATGGGCTGAGCCGCCGAGCTACCCGGACTCATTCGCGTCCAGAACTGCATTAACCACTCCGCCTGCGGCACCGTCCGCGGAAACCCGTCCAGAATGTAGCCGTTGCGGCAATCGTCCCGCTGCAGCCGTTCCCCGATCACCTCGCATACCACCGTGTCCGGCACCAGGTTCCCCTGCCGCATGTCGGCCCACACCCGCGCTCCGAGTTCCGAACCCGATGTGGCCATCTCCCGAAAGATATCTCCGGTGGACAAGTGCGGAATCTGGTATCGCTCCACCAGCCGTTTGGCCTGCGTGCCCTTGCCGGCGCCGGGAACCCCGAGTAAGAGAATCGGTACCATGCGCCTGGCCTCTAGGCCCAGTACGAGCGCCGGCCGCGGATGCGCGCCGAGCGCGCCGTGAACCCTTCGTAGTGGCGCATTATCAACTGCGCCTCCACCTGCTGCACCGTATCCATCGCCACCCCAACCACGATCAGCAGCGAGGTGCCGCCGAAGTAGAAGGTTACCCCCAACCCGTTCAGAAACCAGGTCGGCCAGTTGGCGAACCAGTCGCCCAGAAAACCCGGCAAATGGTTCAGCTGCGTACCCGTGATCAGGAACTGGGGCACCAGCGATACCACCACCAGGTACAGCGCTCCCACCAGCGTGATGCGCGTTAGAATGCCGTTGATGTACTCGCTCGTCCGCTTGCCCGGACGGATGCCCGGAATGAAGCCGCCATACTTGCGCATGTTGTCGGCCACTTCCACCGGGTTGAAGATGATGGACACGTAGAAATACGCGAAGAAGATGATGCTGACGCAGTACACCAGCGTGTACAGCGGCTGCCCAAAGCCCATCGCCGCGAACATCGGCCCGAAGACCTTGCTGTTCTTGATCATCGGCAGCATCGACATGGTCTGCGGAAAGGTCAGGATCGAGGCCGCGAAGATCACCGGCATCACCCCGCCGCTGTTCACGCGGATCGGCAGATGGGTGGACTGGCCGCCCATCAGCTTCCGTCCCACCACCCGCTTGGCGTACTGCACCGGGATGCGGCGCTCGCTCCGTTCCACCCAAACGATAAAGGCCACCACCGCCAGCATCAGCACCAGCAGCACCAGCATCGCCGGCACCGTCAGCGCACCCCAGGTGCTGGTCTGCACCATGGTCGCCAAGTCCCCGATCGCCGAGGGCAGACCCACCACGATGCCCGCGAAAATGATGAGCGACATGCCGTTGCCCACTCCGCGGTCGGTGATCTGCTCGCCCAGCCACATCACGAAGGCGCTGCCCGTGGTCAACGTCAGCACCGTCATCAGCACGAACCCCAGCCCCGGGTTGAGCACGAAGCTCGTCCCGTTCATGGTGTTCTTTTCCAGCGTGTAGGCGATTCCCAGGCTCTGGAAGATGGACAGGAAAATCGTCAGGTACCGGGTGTACTGCGTGATCTTCCGCCGTCCCAGGTCGCCTTCTTTTTGCAGCTTCTCCAAATAGGGCCACACCACCGTCATCAGCTCGAGAATGATGGCCGC
>DATNAC010000108.1:0-4250 GCA_035573035.1 Terriglobales bacterium | reverse complement strand
CGGAGAGGTGCTCGCGGCTGTTCAGCGCTGATTGCAAATATTGCGCGGCGTCGGTCAGACGGGTGTGCGAGTACGGCTTGCCGGGAATCACGGCGGTGCGGCGCAGCCGCGCCATCCAGGAGCGGAGCAACGGCTGGAGCTGGGCATTCAACGCCGGTGTCGCTCCCTCCAGCACCACCTCTCCGAATCTCGCCCGCGGACCGAGTTCCACGCCGTAGGCGACGTTGGCCAGGCCGCGCGTGGCGTCGAGATGGAGCGCGGGCTTGACCTTGGCCAGGAAATAGCCCTCCTCCTGGAAGTAGCGCTCCAGGTTGGCGGTGGCGCGCCGCACGTCGAGCTCGGTATAGGGTTGCTGCGACTGGTAGCTGGAGGCCTCGAGCAGGCGGGAGTAGGTGAACTGCAGCGCCCCGGGAAACTGGTAGACGCCAAAGTACACCGCGGGCTCAAGCAGGAACATGACGCGCACCCCCCGCGTCTCGGGCAGGATCTGGAGTTGCACGTCCTTGAGGCCGTGGGGCTGGGGCGCGGCGCTCGGGGGCACGCCCCCGGGGGACTTGAGCAGCGCGATGGATTGGTCCACCAGCGCGCGCGAGAACGGCTGCCCCGCCTTTAGCGGCAGCTTGGCCAGGATGGGCGCTGAATCGAGCCCCGGCCAGCCCGCCAACTCGACCGAGGAGACGGTCTGGCCCTCATATGAAGGCAGCGTCTGCACCGTGCGCGGTGCGGTCTTGGGGGCGGCATGCGGCGGGATCTGGCTGGCCGGCGATGCCCCCGGCGGCCGCTGTGCCGGCGGCTGCGTCGGCGGCTTGGTTTGTGTTTGCTGGGAGACGAGGGGCAGGCTCAAGCCCACCATGGCCAACCCCAGAATGAGCCACCTTGCCATGCACCGAATCTATGGAATAGATGCAGAATCGGTCAATTCGGCTGCCGCCGAAGCGGCTAGAAGCCGGCAGCCAGCGCTTGCTCCCCCCTCGAACCCCTCAGGCCAGCCGGTCACCTCGGACTCCGGCATCCGCGAAATGTTTACCGTGCGGGAATATTTTGATCGTGGGCCTCATCCCTGAGGCCAAACATTCCCGTGCGGGAATTTAATTCATGCATTCCCGGCTTTTGTCTTACAATATTACCGAACGGGAACGTATGCCGCCCCGCACCCCCAACCCGACCCCGCGCCAGATCGGCCACCTCATCCGCACCACTCGCCAACGCCTCGGCCTGACCCAGGCGGCGCTGGCGCTGGCGGCGGGTACCGGCCTGCGTTTCATCGTGGATCTGGAGAAGGGCAAGCCAACCTGCGAGTTGGGCAAGACCCTCGCCATCCTAGGCAATCTGGGGATCCATGTGGCCCTGGCTCCGCCGGCGACGGCGAAAGAGTCTTAGGCCGTGGCTCGCACCTTGGACGTCTATCTGCACGAGGCGCTGGCCGGTCAGCTCATGCAGGACGATGGCGGCCAAATGAGCTTCCATTACACCCGCGACTGGCTCGCCCGGCCAGACGCCGTGCCGCTCTCCCAATCGCTGCCGCTGCGCCCCAAGCGCTTCACCGGCAAGGAGTGCCACGGCTTCTTCGGCGGCATCCTGCCGGACGAGGGCAAGCGCGCCATCATCGCCCGCAACCTGGGCATCAGCGCCCGCAACGACTACGCCATGCTGGAGCAGATCGGGGGCGAGTGTGCCGGAGCCGTCACCTTTCTCCAGGCGGGCGAGAAACTACCCACGCTCAACCCCCGCTACGAAAAGCTCAGTGCCAAGGCCCTAGCGGCGATTCTAGAGGAGTTGCCCCGTCGTCCGCTTTTGGCCGGGGATCGCGGCATCCGCCTCTCCCTCGCCGGCGCCCAGGACAAGCTCGCCGTGGCGCTGATTGGGGGCGAGGTCTGTCTGCCGCTGGACGGCGCCCCCAGTTCCCACATCCTCAAGCCCGCAGTGGAGCGGTTTCCCGGCATCGTGTCCAACGAGGCGCTGTGCATGCACCTCGCCGCCGCGGCCGGACTGCCCACCGCGCGCACCACCACCGACGCGGTCAACGGTAAGGAGTACCTGCTGGTCGAGCGCTACGATCGCCGCCGTGGGGGCGAGCCCAACACGGCCGGGTTCGAGCGCCTCCACCAGGAAGATTTCTGCCAGGCCCTGGGCATCGCCTCCGAGACCAAGTACCAGAAAGAGGGCGGGCCTTCCTTGCCGCAATGCTTCACTTTATTGCGTCAGGTTTCGAGCGTGCCCGCCCGCGATCTCGGCCACCTGCTGGATGCGGTGGTGTACAACTACCTGGCCGGCAACTGCGACGCCCACGGCAAGAACTTCTCCCTGCTCTACGGCCGCGGCGGCCCCTCCAGTGGAGAGACCTCCCTGGCGCCGCTCTACGACGTGCTCAGCACCGCCGCCTACCCGGACCTCAGTTTAGACATGGCCATGAAGCTCGGCGGCGAGTACTCCTCCGCGCGCATCGGCTTGCGGAACTTCGAGCGGCTGGCGGAAGAAGCCGGCCTCGCCAAGCCGCTGGTCCGGCGCCGTGTGCGCGAGTTGGCCGCCGCCGTCCTCGTTGCGCTGCCTCCTGTCGAGGCCGTCTATCCCCAAGCCCACGCCATCGCCGCCCGGATCCGGGAGCGCTGCCTGGGGCTCAGCAGTACCCGTCCAACTTAGTGCGCGGTGGCGGGCAGGGCGGCGGCCGCCAGGACAGTGCGGCTCGGGGAGGTGCGGCGAAAGCCGGCGATATAGCGCTTCATCCCGATATTCAGCCAACTCATGCCGTACTGGTTGGCTTCCTTCTGCGCCTGGTTCGCCTTCCAGTGGTCGTGCTCGATGCGGTAGCAGGCGGCCACGGTGCCGGTGCGGTCCGCCCCCTTCTTGCAGTGGATGAAAACCGGCCCGGTGGCGGAGTTGAGGATGGCCAGAACCCGCTCCACCTTGGCGGCATCGGGTTCGACGATGCCGGTGGGGTTCATCGGCACGCTCACATAGCGCATGCCCGCGGCTTCGACCTCGCGCCGCTCCCGGGCCGCGTCCGCACCGCTGTGGGTGAGATCCACCACGGTGGTGATGCCCAGCTTGGCCAAGCTCGCAAAGCCCTGCTGGTTAGGCTGGCCGCCGCGGTAGACAAGGGCGTTCACCTCGTGAAAGTTGGGCACGCCGGGGGCGGCGGGCGCGTTGGGAGCTGCCAACGCGGGCACCACAACCGCGGCGGCCAGCAGGAAGGGGAGGTAGAAGGCACGCGGGGAGAAGTGAGTCATGGGTTTCGGGAGGGCCCAAGCCCTATTCAAGGGACGCGGCCAACTCAGCCCGGGACTCATTTATTGAGCCATGCCTGTATTGATCCATGCCTGGGGTGGGCATCCGAGGTCGGGAGAGTAGCATCGCTCTACGACTGTGGCAGTGCGGAAGCGGGTGCAAATCGCCGGCGTAGTGCAGGGCGTCGGCTTCCGTCCTCATGTATACCGGCTGGCCGGAACTTGGGGGCTGGCTGGGTTCGTGCAGAACACGCCGAGTGGCCTGATCGTCGAAGTGGAAGGCGAGGCGGAGCCGCTAACCGGGTTTCTCGCGGCGCTGGGACGCGATCCGCCTCCGCTGGCGCAGGTCGCGAGCCTGGTGGTGGGCGAGGTGCCGGCGACGGGCGAGTCCGGGTTTGCGATCCTGGCGAGTGGAGCGGGGGCACGCGCCACCGGCGCCGGGATCGCTCCCGATACGGCGCCCTGCGCTCTCTGCCAGAGCGACTACCGCACCCCCGGGAACCGGCGCTACAGTTATCCCTTCACCAACTGCACCCACTGCGGACCGCGCTACACGCTTACCCGCGGGCTCCCCTACGATCGTCCGCAGACCACCATGGCGGCCTTCCGCCAGTGCGCGGCGTGCCAGCGGGAGTACGACGATCCCGCGAGCCGGCGGTTTCATGCGCAACCCAATGCCTGCCCGGAGTGCGGGCCCGAGCTGCGCTTGGGCGAATGCAGCGGGGCGGCGGCGTTGGCGCGGGCGCGGGAACTGCTGGCGGCGGGCGCCATCCTCGCGATCAAGAACGTGGGCGGCTACCAGTTGGCGTGCGATGCCGCCAACCAGGAGGCGGTCGCCCGCCTGCGGGCGCGGAAGCGGCGCCCGGCGAAACCGCTGGCGCTGCTCGCGCCCGACCTGGCCACGGTCGAGCGGGTGTGCGAGGTGGATGCAAGCGAACAGGCTTGCCTGCGGCAAGCGGCGCGGCCGATCCTGCTGCTGCGGCGGCGCGCGGCGCCGGGACGCGCGCTCGCGGCGGCAGTGGCGCC
>DATNAC010000107.1:0-28994 GCA_035573035.1 Terriglobales bacterium | reverse complement strand
TTGAAAATCTGCTCCCGCAGCTCGCCGGGCACACCCGGCCCCGTGTCGGCGACCACCACCGTCACGCCGCTGGCGCCGGACTCCATGCCGCGGCGCGCCGTCACGGTCACTTCGCCTCCGGTCTCCGCCATCGCCTCGAAGGCGTTGGCCACCAGGTTCGCGAAAGCGCGTTCGCACAGGGTCTCGTCCACCGCGATCGGCGGCAGCTCGGCGTAGTCGCGATGCACCGTCACGCCCAGCTCGGGCCAGCGCTCCCGGGCATCGGCAATGGCCCGGTCTAGCAAGGCTGCCACCGCTTGCGGCTGCCGGTCCAACCGCAGCGGACGGGCAAAATCCAGGAACCGCCCCACCAGCTGATTGACCCGGTTGACCTCGCTGGAAATGTACCCCGCCAGTTCCACCGCCACCGCCTGCGAGGCGTCCAGGTGGCGCTCCAGCATTTCCGCCGAGCCTTTGATCACCGCCAGCGGGTTGCGGATCTCGTGCGCCAACCCGGCCGAGAGCTGACCCAGCGCGGCCAGGCGTTCCGCACGCCGCTGCAGCGCCTGGGCCTCCTGCAACCGCCGGTTGGCGCTCCGGCTCTCCTCCACGAAGCGGTTGATGATCAACGCCAGCAGAAAGAAAAAAAACACGCGCAGCGCCAACTCGTCGCGCCCGGTGACATCCAGGCGGTAGGTGTTGAGCGCCGGCCACAAATAGGAAAGGTAGGCTCCGGTCGCCACCGCGGTCCAGCCCAGCGTCCCCCACGGCCCGAACAGCATCGCCGCGGTGACCACCGGCACGTAGAAAATGGGGTAATAGCTGCTGTTGATCGCCACCTCCCCGGTGTGCCCGATCAGCAGCGCCGCCAAGCCGATCTTGACCCCCACCGCCAATACCGGCCCCCGCCGCGGCAGCAACGCCAGCAGTTGCCCTTCAAATAATTGGAACAGACCAAAGCCCAGCAGAATGAGCTGTTTATGGACCTCCGCCACCGGCGGCAGCACCGCCAGCCCGGCCAGAAATACCAACCACAGTAAATCAACCCAGGTCCAGCGTCCGCCCCACTGCCCGCTGCGAACGCCGCGCCCAGACACACCGGGGATCGCCATTGGCATGCCTGGAATCTAGCATGCTACCGGGAAAAACCCCGCCGCGGTGTGCTGGTTGTGTCATAATCCGCCCATTCGGGGCTGCTGGGTCGTGTGTGGACCCCACAATCTATTCTTTCCACGAGGTGATTCTGTATGATTGCCGGTCGTCGCGGTTTGTATCACAGTTTTGGATATTTCGGCCTGCTGTTGTGCTGGCTGCTGTGCCTGGCGGGACTCGCCGGGGCGCAGACGGCGTCTTCGGGTACGGTGCTGGGCGCGGTGAGCGATGCCAGCGGCGCCCTCATTCCCGGCGCTCACCTGGCGCTCAAGAATAACGCCACCAACTTGATCGCCAATCAATCCACCAATCTCCGCGGGGAATATACCTTTACCGGCGTGCAGCCGGGCACCTACACCCTCACCGTCACCGCCACCGGGTTCCAGAGCCGCGTCATTACCAATCTCGCGGTCGAGGTCAACAAGAGCTTCACCATCAACCCCAAGCTCACCGTGGGCCAGCAGTCGCAAACCGTGGAGGTCACCGCCGACAGCCAGACCGCGCTCCAGACCGTGGATGCCACCGTCGGCAACGTGATCAACGAGAGCGGTATCGACAAGCTGCCCACCGTCCAGCACGACACCGTCGAGCTGCTCGGCCTGCAGCCCGGCGTGCTCGGCTCGGGCAGCTCCGCCCGCGTCAACGGCGCCATCGACGACCAGAACACCATCAAGCTCGACGGCGTGGACATCAGCGGCCACGTCATCGCCGGCGCCACCACCTCGGTCGAGTCCCTGCCCACGCCGGTGGATAGCGTCGAGGAGTTTCGCGTCGGCGTCGCCAACAACAACTCGAGCTTCAACGACTCCAGCGGCGCCAACATCACCCTGGTGGGCCGGCGCGGCAGCAACGACTGGCACGGCGCGGGCTACTTCTACGACCAGAACGAGCATTTCAACGCCAACACCTGGACCGCCAACCGGCAACACCAGGCAATCACGCCCTTCACCGATAACCGCTTCGGCGCGCGCCTGGGCGGGCCCATTCGCAAAGACAAGGATTTCTTCTTCACCAACTACGAGGCGCGGCGCTTTCCCGCCACCTCCACGGTGACCCGTACTGTACCCACCGCCGCGCTGCGCCAAGGCATCCTGACTTTCAAGGACGCGGCCGGCAACACCGAGACCTATAACTTGGCCACCGCCCAGAACTGCGGACCGAGCGGCAACGCCGCCTGCGACCCGCGCGGCATCGGCATCAGCCCCGCCATCCTGAAGATGTACAGCCTCGAACCCGTCGGCAACAACAGCGCCGCCGGCGACGGCCTCAACACCACCGGTTTCACCGGGCCGATCAAGACCCCCGAGAACACCGACTACGGCGTGGTTCGTTACGATCACGTCTTCAATTCCAAGTGGCAGCTGCATACCAGCGCCACCTATTTCCGCGACTTGGTCACCGGCAGCGGCCAGGTGGACTCGCTCGGCGGCGTGCTCTCCGGCACGTTGGACCAACCCAAGCGCGACACCGCCCTGGCCGCCACCTTGGTGGGCCAGATCAGCCCGAATCTGCTCAACACCTTCACCTTCGGCTTCACCCGCGATTTCAGCGTGTCCCAGCCGCTCAGCCCGACCGCCGCGGCCGATCTCGAAGCTCTGCCCGGCACCACCACTGCCGACGGCGCCATCGCCCTGCAGTCCAATGCGCTCAGCCTCCCGATTGACAACAGCGCCGGCAGCGCCCGCTATCAGTGGACCAAGGACGTCGACTTGCAGTTCGTGGACGATGCCACCTGGCTGGTGGGCAATCACACCTATCAGTTCGGCACCGACATCCGTGCCTTTCCCACCACCCACGCCCGCAACGACAAGGTCGTGGCCGGCAACAGTTCGTTGGCCGCGGTCATCAACGGCGGCACCTTCGTCCGCTTGACCAGCGCCGATGAGCCCGAAGTCTGTACCGCCTCCCTCACTACCGGCTGCCTGCCCAAGAGCAGTCTGAATACCTGGGACTCGCTCTACTCCACCACGCTCGGCCTGATCGACAACGTCAACATCGAGGCGGCGCGGGATTCCAGCCTCAACCCACTGCCCTTCGGCACCACCCTGCAGGCCAATGCCAACTGGCAGGCCTATAATTTCTACGGCAGCGACACCTGGCACGCCACCCAGAACCTGACCCTCACCTACGGCATCTCCTACGGCTGGCAGACCCCGCCCATCGAGCGCAACCAGAAGCAGGTGCTGCTCGAAGCCGCCGGTACCGGCCAGGTCCTGACCGCCAGCGGCTATTTGAGCGCCAAGTCGGCGGCGGCCGCCGCGGGCCAGTTCTATAACCCCACCCTGAGCTATGTGCCGGTGCAGTACGCCGGCAACACCGTCTTCAACACCGACTACGGCGACGTCGCCCCGCGTCTGGCCGGCGCCTGGAACCCGTCGTTCACCCAGGGTTTGCTGGGCGAGCTCTTCGGCGATCATAAATCCGTGCTGCGCGGCGGCGTGGGCATCGCCTATGACCGCACCAACATGGTGCAGAACGTTGAGATCCCGATGCTCGGCGTCGGTTTCGCGCAGACCCTCACCGTGGCCAGCCCCCTCTGCTCGGCCAGCGCCACGCCCGGCGCCGGGTGCAATGCCGCCGTCGGCACCGCCACCAACCCCGGCTTGGCTTCCTTCCGCGTTGGCGTAGACGGGAGCATTCCGCTGCCCGCCTTCGCCCCCACCCCCAACCCGCAGGGCGGCGTGATCCCGGGCATCAACGGCGAGCAGGTGTCCTTCCAGCTCGATCCCAACAACAAGGTGGGCCGCAGCATCAACGCCGACCTCACCCTGCAGCGCCAGCTCACTAACCACATGCTGCTCGAGCTGGGCTGGACGTCCAACTACGGGCGCGACCTGCCCGAGGCCATCAACTACAACAACGCGCCCATCATGTTCCGCGATAACGCCTCCGGCCAAACCTTTGCCCAGGCCTACGACGCCATCGAAGGGCAGTTGCAGGAGGGCGTCAAAGCCTCCAGCGTCAGCGCGCAACCCTGGTTCGAGCACCTGGTCCCGGGCGGCACCGACGCCTTCGTCGGCGCCAACGCCAGCTCCTTCAGCTCGGCCAGCGTGAGCAACATCTTCCAGAGCATCGATACCGCCCGCATGGCCCAGGGTCTGTCCACCTTCGACAATCAGCAGGTGGGCACCCTCTTCATGCGCACCCACCTGGGCGTCACCAACTACCAGGCCTTCATCGCCACGCTGCGCATGAACCCCACCCACGGCCTCAACTTCGACATGAACTACACCCGGTCGAAGCTGCTCAGCAACGGCTTGGGCGACCAGGACAGCGCCGGCTTCTTCGCCGACAGCTACAACCCCTTCACCACCTACGGCGTGGATTCCAGCGACCGCTCCAATACCTTCAACGCCACCTACTCCTACGACCTGCCGCACGTGGGAGGCAGCGGCTTCCTCAACAAGCTCACCGCCGGCTGGTATCACTCCGGCATCTTCACCTACGCCAGCGGCGCGCCGCTGGAGGTGAGCGAGGGTGGCCAGGTCTACGGCGGCGGCAACCTGGGGCTGACCAATGGTGCTTTTGCCATCCCGACTGTCAGCTCCAGCCAGTTGCAGAGCGAGATGGGGGTTTACACCAACCAGGCTTCCTCCACCGTCGCCACGAAGGGGAATCCGGCCAACGGCGGGCTGGGGTTCAACATCTTTACCAACCCGGCCGGGGTGTTCAACTCCTTCCGCACCATCCAGCTCAGCAGCGACGGGCGCAGCGGCAACGCCAACCCCCTGCGTGGATACGGCACCTGGAACCTGAACGGCGCGCTGGGCAAAACCACCCAACTCACCGAGAAGACCAACCTGATCTATACCCTCCAGGTCTTCAACGTCTTCAACCACCCGATTTGGAACACTCCGTCGCTCAACCTGTTCGGTACCGGGCCCGCCAGCTTCGGGGTGCTGACCTCGAAGAGCGGCAACCGGACCATGGAAATGGGCCTGCGCGTCGAGTTCTGATCGCATACAATCGCGGGGGTGCCACCCGGCGCCCCCGCTTTTTTTCTTTGAGGAGACGGATATGCCCCTGACCGAGACCAATCGCCGCAAATTCCTCGCCGCCTGCTCCACCCTCGGCTTGTCGGCCACGCTTCTGCCCGGCCTCATGTGGGGCAAGATGGCGGAGGCTGAGTCGGTAGACATCACCCCCGCTCTGATTGACGAAGTGGCGGGACTGGCCGGCCTCAACTTGTCCGCCGAGGATCGCGACAAGATGGTCTCCAGCCTCAACCAGCAGATGCGCAGCCTGGATCAGTTGCGCCAGGCGCCGCTCAACAACTGGGATCCGCCCGCGTTGATCTTCAACCCGGTACTGCCGGGCATGACCTTCGAGACCGCACATCGGCCCACCCGTCTTTCCCCGGTGCGCGTCGCCGCTGCCCCCAAGAACCTGGAAGACGTGGCCTTTTACAACGTGCGGCAGTTGGGCGAGCTGGTGCGCACCAAGCGCGTCTCCGCCACCGCCCTCACCCAGATGTACCTGACGCGGCTGCGGCGCTACGACCCCATGCTGCACTTCGTCATCAACTACACCGAAGAGCGCGCCTTGGCCCAGGCCAAGGAGGCCGACCGCGACATCGCCGCCGGACGCTACCGCGGCCCCCTGCACGGCATCCCCTGGGGCGCCAAGGACCTGCTCGCCGCCAAGGGCTACCCCACCACCTGGGGCGCCCAGCCCTACGAGCACCAAATGATTGACGAGGACGCCACCGTGGTCAAGCGCCTCGACGCCGCCGGCGCCATCCTCATCGCCAAGCTCAGCCTGGGTGCGCTGGCGCAGAACGATGTCTGGTTCGGCGGCCGCACCCGCAACCCTTGGAAGCCCAGCCAGGGCTCCAGCGGCTCCTCCGCCGGCCCGGCGTCGGCCACCTCCGCCGGCTGCGTCGGCTTCTCCATCGGCTCCGAAACCCAGGGCTCCATCTCCAGCCCCTCCACCGTCTGCGGCGTCACCGGGCTGCGCCCGACGTTTGGCCGCGTGGACCGCTCCGGCGCCATGACCCTCTCCTGGAGCCAGGACAAGCTCGGCCCCCTCTGCCGCACGGTCGAGGATTGCATGATCGTCCTGCAGGCCATCTATGGCCCCGATCGCGGCAATCCCAAGGCCGACCGCACCGTGCTCGATGTCCCGCTGAGTTGGGATGCGCTCATGCCGCTCAGCAGCCTGCGCGTTGGCTACGTCAAAGAGTCCTTCGACCAGGAGCTTAATCCCAACCCGCCGGCTGGGCGCGGCGGTGCCGGAGGCGGTGGCGGCCGCGGCGGCCGCGGCATGACCCCGGAAGAGCGCGCCGCGCGGGCCAAGTCCCGCGCCGAACAGGCCCAGTACGACAACGCCGTGCTCGACGTGTTGCGCGGCCTCGGCGTCAAGCTCACGCCGGTGACGCTGCCCGCCATGCCCCCCTTTGCCGGCTACGGCCCGGCGGTGAACTGCGAAGCCGCGGCGGCGTTCGACTCGCTCACCCGCAGCGGACGCGACAAGCTGATGGAGGCCCCCGTCCCCAACCCCTCCACCTGGCCCAACACCTTCCGCGTCGCCCACTTCTACCCGGCGGTGGACTACCTCAACGCCGACCGCCTCCGCCTCGAGCTTATGCAGCAGATGGAGGCCATGTTCCACGACTACGACGTGGTCGTCACCCCGACCGGCGGCGGCTCCCAACTCGCCATCACCAACCTCACCGGCCACCCCGCGGTAATCCTGCCCAACGGCTTCCGCACCGCCGACGGCACCCCCACCAGCATCACCTTCCTGGGCAAGCTCTGCGGCGAAGAGAAGATGTGCGTGCTCGCCCGCGCCTATCAGGAAAAAACCGGCTTCCAGCTCAAGCACCCCGATCTGGATGCCGAGTTGAAAGCCGCCAACTCCTGATCGGCTGGCAGCCGCCGCCATGCAACCGAAGCGGTGGCACGGCCACTTTTTGCCTGGGGCGCTCGCTCGCGGCGCGCCTTCGTACTAAAACCCCAGCCGCTCCGGTTCAGGCTCCAGGGTCACCCCAAAGCGGGCCGCGACCGCTTGCCGAATTTCCTCCGCCAGCGCCATCACTTCTTCGCCCGTCCCGCCGCCATAGTTGACGATGGCCAGCACGTGCCGGCGGGAAAGTCCCACCGCGCTGCCCGCGAGCCGGTACCCGCGGGCGAACCCGGCCCGCTCGATCAGCCATGCCGCCGGAATCTTCATCTGCCCGGCGCCCGCGGCAAACTGCGGCGGCGCCTGTCCAGCCATGGCCGCGATGCGTGCCGCCGCCGCCACGGCGACGACCGGGTTCTTGAAGAACGACCCGGCACTGCGGCTGTCCGGATCGGCGGGATCGAGCAGCATCGCCTTGCCGCGCCGCAGCTCGCGCACCGCCGCTCGCGCGTCGGCAAGCGTGATGGGCCCGCGCTGCGCCAACTCGGGGTAGCGCAATGTGGGCGGGCTTCCCGGACGCAGTTGCAGCCACACCCGCGTGATCACGAACCGCCCTTTGTCCTGCTGGTTGAAGCGGCTGGCGCGGTAACCGAAGCCGCAGGCGCCGGCATCGAGCTCGGTCCAGGTCTCGCTCCACCGGTCCCAGGCACGCACGCGCACAAGCGTGTCGGCAAGCTCCTGCCCATAGGCGCCGATATTCTGCACCGGCGCCGCGCCTACCGTCCCGGGGATGCCGCTCAAGCACTCGATACCGGCGAGTCCTGTCTCCACGCACGCGGCCGCCACGCCATCCCAATCCTCGCCCGCCGCCGCCTCCACCGCGCCATCGTCCGAGAGGCGCAACCCGCGCAGCCCCATGTGGATCACCAGCCCGTCAAACCCGCGGGAGCCGACGACCAGGTTGCTGCCCCCGCCCATCACCATCCACGGCAAGCCGCGTTCCCGCGCCCAGGCCGCGAGCTCTTCAAACTCCGGCTCGCTCGCGCACTGCGCCCAGGACCGCGCCACTCCGCCCACACCGAGGGTGGTGTGGTCCGCGAGCGGGACGTGTTCCTCAATCGTCACGCGGGTGTCCCTAAATATAGTCCGAGCAGGAGAGATAGTACCCGCACCGCGGGCAGCGCAGCTTGCAGCCCCGCTCCTCCAGCCGCCGCGAGCACTGCGGACAGTGCAGCATTGCCTCCACCGGATCGGCGGCGGGCGTGGGCGCGGGAGCGTTGTGTCCTTCGGGTGTCATGACGAGCGCTTGGGCAGCGGCTGCCGCGCCACCGCATACAACGACGCGCACAGGACCCCGAACAACAGGATCGAGACCGCGCTGTTGTGCGTGAGCGCTTCTCCCAGCATACGCGGCCCCACCGCAAACCGCCCCTGGACAACCCGGCCGGTGGCCTCCAGGTACGAGATGGCCGCCGCCACCAGCCCGAACACCGCCGCGCCCGCGATCAGGCCGCTGGAGTACAACGCCCCGCTGCCGGTCTCCCCCTCCTCGTGCACCCCGCCTCGCTCCACCGCCCAGCGCAACACCCCGCCGGCGAACATGGCGGCCGTGGTTCCAATTCCCAGATAGCTCCCCACCGCGAACGCCAGCGACCGCACCCCCAGCAGCTCGACCACGATGACCACAAAGACGCCGATCAGGATCAGCGCCCACGGCAACTGGTGCCCCAGCAGCCCGTTGATGATCGTCGCCATCAGCCGCGCCTGCGGGGCCGCCACCTGCTCGCTCCCGATGCCCTGCACCCACTGGATTTCGACGCGGCCGTTCGCCGGGTTGTACAGATACTTGCCGTCGGGAATGGTGTGCGAGCCGATCACATTCAGCTCCCAGTACTCGCGCAGCGGCGTCTCGGGCAGAATGCCCTTGGGCAGCTGATAGTGCAGGTTCTCGACGCTGACTCCCGGCTCCGCCGTCGCCCCCACCCGTGGCGCCGCCGCCAGGCTCGGCAGTGCGATGGTTTGCGGCTGGTAGGAGGAGTAGGCGGTATTGAGGAAAGGAACGGTATAGCCCACCACCAGCACCGAGGCCACCACCCCGATCATCAGCGTGACTTGCTGCTTCCAGGGCGTCGCGCCCACCAGGAAGCCGGTCTTGAGGTCCTGCGACGTCGCCCCCGCGATCGCCGCCGCGATCGCCACCGCTCCGCCCACGCTCAGCGCCAGCGCGGCGTACAGATGCCCGGTCCAGCCGGCGGCAATGAAGAACAGGCAGGTGATGACCAGCGTGGCAATGGTCATCCCCGACACCGGATTGCTCGAGTTCCCGATCAACCCCACGATCCGGCTTGACACCGTGACGAAGAAGAACCCGAACAGCACCACCAGCATCGCGCTCAGCACGTTGCTGAACCACGCCGCCTGGGTGTTGTAGCGCAGCGCCAGGATGGCCCACATCAAAATCCCCAGCACCACCGCGCCCGCCAGCACGATCCACTGCGGCAGGTCGCGCTCGGTGCGGGGCAGGTCGCTGGCGATGATGCCCGTCCCGGGGCGCGCGCTCCGGCGCGGCCCGCCCGCAAACGCCCGCCAGATGGTCGGCAGCGTGCGCAGCAGCGTGATCAGCCCCGCCGCCGCCACCGCCCCGGCTCCGATCGGCCGGATGTAGGCGCTCCACACCTGGTCCGCCGTCATTTGCGCCACCGGAATGGTGGAGGGATAAATCGCCCCGGCAAACTGGCCGCCGAAAAACTTGATCGCCGGCGCCAGCGCCAGCCACGACAGCACCCCGCCCGCAAACATCGTCCCCGCGATGCGCGGCCCGATGATGTAGCCCACCCCCAGGTACTCCGGTGTCACGTCCACCCGCATGCTGGCGCCCGGCAGCCAGGAGGGATCATAGTTGGACGTCCCCTGCCAGAACTGCAGCGCATCCATCAGGAACTTGTAGACCCCGCCCACCCCCAGGCCCCAGTACACCCGGCCGGCGAAATTCCCGCCCTCCTCGCCCGCCTTCAACACATCGGCGCAGGCCGCCCCCTCGGGGTAGGGAAGCACCCCATGCTCCTGCACGATCAAGTACCGCCGCAGCGGGATCATGAACAGGATCCCCAGCCACCCTCCGATCATCGCCAACAAGAAAATGCGCGAGTACTCCAGCGGGAAGCCCAGGAAGATCATCGCCGGCAAGGTGAAGATCACCCCCGCCGCCACGCTCTCGCCCGCCGAGCCCGTGGTCTGCACGATGTTGTTCTCCAAAATGCTGGAGTTGCCGAACTGCTTGAACAGGCTGATGGTCAGGACGGCGATCGGGATCGAGGCCGACACCGTGAGCCCGGCGCGCAATCCCAAATAGGTGGAGACCGCGCCGAACAGAATCCCGAATCCCACACCCAGAATCACCGCCCGCAGCGTGAACTCCGGCATCACCGCCGAGCTCGGCACGTACGGACGGTAGGCAGCCGCGCTGGCGGGATCGGTGGAGGACGGACGGGGGGCCATTGCGGCTGACCTTACCACGAGGCGTGGCCCGGCGCCATAGCCACCTCATCCCGCACCCGCCTCAAGGCGAAACTGAAGCGAAGCGCGCACAGCCTTGCGTGCCCATCTGAAACCGGCTTGTAATTCGCCTCGTTCTGAGGCAACCGCAGAAGAGCCTCGATTTTATTGGTGCAAATGCGCGCCGCCGGTCATCCCGGAGTGTGCAAAACCCGCGAAGCTATTGTTTTTCGCGCCACCACGCAAGCTCGTCCCCGTCGCCGCTGCGCGCGCACCATGTAAGATCAACAAAAAAAATGGGTTATGGCGCTTCCCCGGCCGCCGTTCGGAACCGGTTTCCGGGCCGCCGGCCGGCGTGGTGGCCGGTAACCGGCTTGTAATATTCACCGGTTTTCCACAGATTTACGGATCGGTCGGCTCCGAAGCTCTTGCAATTGGGCTTTCAGCGAGGCGGGCACGAGCGCAACCAATTCCACACGCTGCGCCGCGTGATGTTCGGCCAGAATTTCCCCGCGTTCATGCAGCAGGTGAATCACCCGGCCGGCGGGGTGAGGCACCCGCAGCCGGATCTCCTCCCAGGCCTCGTCCTGCAGCGTGCGCCGCAGTACCTGGTCCACCCTCTGGCGCAGTTCCTCCAACCCGGCTCCGGTACGGGCGCTGACCAACAGGGGCGCCTGCTCTACCGCTAGTGGAGCGCGCGGCGCCGCCGCGCTGGGGCCCGCGCCCGCCAAGAGATCGCTCTTGTTCCACACCCGCAGGCGTGGCGTCGCCCCCACGCCCAACTCCTCCAGCACCTTCACCACCTCGGCTTCGCGCTCCTCCCGGTCGGGGGCGGCCACGTCCGACACCAGGATCAGGAGCCGGGCCCGCGTCACCTCTTCCAACGTCGCGCGAAACGCGTTAATCAGCCCGTGCGGCAGGTCGCGCAGAAACCCGACCGTGTCCGAGAGCAGCGCCCGCCGCTTGGATGGCAGCGGGAACACCCGTATGGTCGGATCGAGCGTGGCGAACATGCGCGCCGACACCAGCACCTCCGCGCCCGTCAAACGCTGGAAGAGCGAGCTCTTCCCCGCGTTGGTGTAGCCCACCAGCGCCACCGTCGCCAAGGGCACGCTCTCCCGCTTTTGCCGCTGCTGGCCGCGCTGCACCCGGACGCGCTCGATGGCGGCGCGCACGGTCTGGATGCGCTGGCGAATCCGCCGTCGGTCGGTCTCGATCTTGGTCTCGCCCGGGCCGCGCGTGCCGATACCGCCTCCCAAACGCGACATCGCGTGCCCGTGGCCCGCCAGCCGCGGCAGTTGGTACTCGAGCTGCGCCAGCTCGACTTGCAGTTGGCCCTCGCGCAGGCGCGCGTGCCGAGCAAAGATATCGAGGATGAGTTGGGTGCGGGTGACCACCCGCCGTCCGAGACCCTCTTCCAGATTGCGCTGTTGCGTCGGCGTCAGCTCGCGGTCGAAGATCACGAGGTCGGCGCGGGCCGCCGCCGCGGCCGCGGCCACCTCCTCGACTTTGCCGCTCCCGATCAGCGTCGCCACGTCGGCCCGGTGCCGCCGTTGCAGCAAAGTGCCCACCACCGCCGCACCCGCGCTCTCGGTGAGTTCCCGCAACTCGGCGGCGGAATCTTCCGCATTGCGTCCGGCCCCGCCGGCGGCCGCCCGGGCCTGCTGCGCGGCGGCGCCTCGCCCGTTGCCCGGGTCGGCCAGCTCCACCGCCACCAGGAAAGCTCGCTCCATGCGCCTGTTTAGCTGGTCTCGCTCGCACCTGCCGCAGCCGCTGGATTCACCGCGCCTGCGCTCTCGGCGGCCGCGGACCGCGCCGCCGCGGGCGGCGCCAGCGCCGGGCCGTGGTTGGCGCGCTCGCTGTGCTCGCGGGACAGCACCCGCTGCATCACCACGGTCGAGATCGCGTGCTTGAAAATCATCTGCTCCTGATTGCCCGACTCCAATATCAGGCAGTACTTGTCAAAGCTGCGGATGCGGCCGGTCAACTTCACCCCGCTCAGCAGGTACAGGGTAATCGCCAATCGTTCTTTGCGGGCGGTGTTCAGGAACGAATCCTGGATGTTTTGGGCGGGCTTGTCCATTGGCTTCTCCCCACTCCTTACCTTCAGCCTAACAGAAGGACTCGCCGAATGAGCCCTCCGCTTGCACTACTTCGGGCTGACGGCGGGTAGAACGGTTAGCTTCAGGCTCTGGGCTGCCTTCCGGTTATTGGCGTCGGTCGCCTGCACCGTAAAGGTATAGGTTCCCGCGCTGCCGGTTCCGGGTACGCCGCTCAGGATGCCATTGGTGCTGAGCGACAAACCGGCCGGGACCGTCCCGCTCACCACTTGGAAGCTGTAGGGCGTGGTCCCGAAATCGGCATTGATCGTCTGCGAGTAAGTTTGTCCCGCCTGGGCCGGCGGCAATCCGGTGGTCGTCACCGCAAAAGCTGTCCCGCTAAAGATCACCAGTTGATAGGAGGTCGTGACGCTCAGGCTGGTGCTGTCCTTGGCCAGGACGCCGAAGGTGTAGGTCCCCGCGCTGCCCGAGGCCGGTACCCCGGTCAAGTTCCCGCTCGCGTCCAGGCTGAGACCCGCCGGCAGCGAACCCGTGACCAGGCTGAAGGTGTAGGGACCGGTACCCCCCTGGGCTCCAAACGTCGCTTGGTAGCCGCGCCCCTCGGTGCCCGAATTCAACACGGTCGGCGTAATTTCAAACGGATTGACGACCAAGGTCAACGCCTGCGTCACCTGAAGTCCGTCATTATCGGTAATGCGCACGGTAAACGGGAATACTCCCGCCTGTGTCGGCGTGCCACTTATCAGCCACCCCAAGTCCCCGCCGGCGCTGGCCGCCAACGCCATGCCCGGTGGCAGCGCTCCTCCCACCAAAATCGGCGTAAACGGACCCGCGCCGTTCACCATTTCCACCGTCGCGGAATAATCCACGCCTACCGTGGCGGGGTCAAGAACGGTGTTCTTTACCGCCAGCGGCTGCACCTGGATGGTGATCGGCAGCGTGGCTTTCAGCGGCGGCACCGAACTATCGGTGACCTGAATCTGCGTGGTCGTGGTTCCGCTGTTGGCGGGCGTGCCGCTGATCACGCCCGTGCTCGAGATCGCCATGCCGGTGGGCAAAGGGCTAAGCACGGAGAACGTATAGGGCGAGGTACCGTTGGCCGCCGTCAGGGTCAGCGAGTAGGGCTCGCCGGTGGTCCCGATCGGAGGCGCCGGGGGCAGAATCGCCAGCGTCTGATCAATGGTCATGTTGATCGTCTGCTGGGTGGTGTGCCCGGCCGAATCGAGCGCCTGGAAGGTCACGGCCACCGCGCCCGCCACCAGCGGCGTTCCCGTAATGTTCCCCTGGCCATCCAAGCTCAAGCCGGTCGGCAGCGGGTTCCCGCCGCTCACCACCGAAAACGTGACGGCCGAACTGCCCAGCGCCCCATTGGCCGCGCTCAACGTCGCCAGGTAGGGAACGCCCACGTTGCCGTCGGGCAGCGTTGTGGTCAGGATGGTCAGGCTGCTGGTCGGCGTTTCCTGCACGATCCACAGCCCCGAGTTGATATCGCTCGCCAGGATGTAGGAGAGCCCGTTCTGTTTCAAGCTCGCCACCCCATACACCAGCGCCTTGGCGGGGTTGTTCACCGCGGAATTGGTGCCGTTGGGATCGGGCGTGTCCGGCGGCACAAACGAGGCCAGCACCGTGGGCGGGTCAATCGAGCTCAGGTCCAGGTCCACGATCCCGTCCGAGAACCAGGCCACATAGCCGTGTGGATGGCTGACGTCGCCGTTCCATGCCAAATTGTGGGCCGTATAGATGCCGAGATCGGGCGCCGGCGCCGACAGCGATTCCGGCGTGGCGAAAAAACTCTCCAGCGTGGCGCTGCCCGGCGTGGGCAGCGAATAGGTCCGCACAAATCCCCACCCGTGGTTGATGTCCAGCGTTACCGGGCTTTTGGGGCCGCACACCACCCCCACCGCCGGATTCACCGCCACGGTCTGCGATGGGTTGCCCTGCCCCGAGCTCTGCGCCGTGGCGCAAACCTGGTCGGCGACCAGCAGCTCCGAATCGTTGACCACCGGCAGCGCTTCGTGCGTGTTCCCTTCCGGGCTCGAAGGAGTGTCGGAGGTCGCGGCTGCGGTTTGCGGATAGGTAATATGGTCCAGGAAAATGTTGGCGTTGTTGGTGGCGATGGCGGTCGGGTCGCTGACGTCCAAAATCACGACCCCCTCGTCCCAGTACCCCAAATAGGCCGTTTTCTTGTCGCTGGAAAGTTGGATCGTATCCAGATAAACGCGTTGATCCTGCCCCATCACCGCCTGGGGCAGCTGCGTATCGGTCGCCGTCAAGACCCCCCAGTTGGCGATCTCGCGCGGCTGGCTGGGGTCGGTAATGTCCAACACCCGCAGGTCGCCTTCCCCCCCCGAAGTCTCCGAACCGGGCACCGCCGCCAGGGCGTAGAGATGGCCGTTGGCCGGCAGCAGCGCCACGTCGCCGACACCGAGCAGTCCCGGGCTCCAGCTCCCCAGCAACGTCGGGTTGGTGGGATCGCTGACGTCGAAAAAACGCAGCCCGGACTCGGCGGCGGTCGGGTTCGACGGGTCGCACGGCTGCTCCGTCACCGCCATCAAGTCGCCCTGCCCGCTGCCGTGAAACGCCACCGAGGAAACCCCGGTCAGCACTTTCGCTTCTTGTTGGCTGGCGCCCTGCACCCCGCCCACCGTCGCCACCACCTGCGGGCTGGTGATCTGGCGCAGGTCCACGATCTTCACCCCGCTCGCCGGGCACTCGCCCGGATAGCCGCGCGTACCAATATACGCATAGGGCACCTTGGTCGCCGTCGCCATGGCAGTGACGATATCGGCGTTCTGCCCATGCCCGCCCAGATCGTTGTGCGCCACCTGGGTCAATGTCGCCCCCGGCAGGCGGACGCTCAGCAAAAAAGTGGCGCGCGCCGTCCGCGGGGCCGGCGAACTATCCAGCGCCGTGAGCTGCACATCAAAGGTTCCCGCCTGGGTAGGCGTCCCGGACAATACACCCTGGGAACTTAGCGTCAATCCCGGCGGCAGCGTCTGACTGGGCAGGAAGGTAATGGGCAGAACCGCATTGACCCCGGCCTCGCCCACGTTGGTTTCAAACCCATAGGCGTAGGGCGCGTCCGCGGTCGCCTCCGGTAAATGGCCGGTGGAGGAGGTGGAAAGAATGAGGAGGTTCGCGTTCGGCTGAATCTGCACCGGCGCCGGCGCCGAGGGCGACCCGCCGCAGGCACACAAACTTACCAAGGCCAGCCCCGCCAGAGCTTGCCAAAATCTAGGGAATATTCGGTTGCTCATGCGATGCTGGAATCACGGCGCAGGGCCTAAAACTTAATGCCCCAGTTTACATTAATTCGCCGCCTGGCCGTTCCCGCGCTGGCCGCCGCCCTGATTGTGGCCGGGGCTTGGTGGGGCCTCGGTCCCGGCCCGCGCCTGGCCGTCCCCGTCATTGTCGAAATCCCCTCCGGCAGCGGCCATACCGGCATCGCCCGCCAACTGGCGGATGCGGGTGTCATCCGCTCCCCGCTCGGATTCGAAGCCTGGAGCCTGCTCCACCGCCGTGACCGCCTGAAGGCCGGGACCTACCGCTTCACCGGAGGCGCCACCGTCCCCGCGGTCTACCGCATGCTGGCCCGCGGCCAGTTTTACAGCATTGCGCTGGTGGTGCCCGAAGGCTATAGCCGCTTTGATATCGCGCGCGAGCTGGCCGAGCGCGGCCTGGCCGATCCCGCCGCCTTCCTGCGCGTCACCGCCGACCCCAGCCTCGTCCGCGACCTCGACCCGGCCGCGGTTTCGCTCGAAGGCTACCTCTTTCCGGCCACCTACCCCGTCCCGCCCCACGCCGACCCCGCCCACCTCGCCGCCCTCATGGTCGCCCGCTTCCGCCGCGAGTTACGCGACGAAGGCGCCCACCCCGCCGACCTGCACGCCTGGGTGACGCTGGCCTCGCTGGTCGAGAAGGAAACCTCGGTCCCCGCCGAGCGCCCGCTCGTCGCCGGTGTGTTCACCAACCGTTTGGCTCAACGGCTCCCCTTGCAGTGCGATCCCACCGTGATCTATGCCGCCGTGCTCGCCGGCCGCTATGACGGTTCCCTCCACCGCGCCGATCTCGACTTCGACTCCCCCTACAACACCTACCGCCACCCCGGCCTCCCGCCGGGCCCCATCGCCAACCCCGGCCGCCAGGCGCTGCTCGCCGCCGCCCAGCCCGCCCACACCGGCTTCATGTATTTCGTGAGCGACGGACACGGCCAGCACCGCTTCGCCCGCACCCTGGCGGAACAGCGGCAGAACGTCCAGCTCTACCTGCGCGCCCTGCGCGGGGGAGGGCATTGATGCCGAGCGCCCATGCCGTCGCTGTCGTCGGTGGCGGACCCGCCGGCGCCTTCCTCGCCTCCCAGCTTGCCTCCGCTGGCCGCGCCGTGACTCTTTTTGACGAGAAGCTGGCCTGGGAAAAACCCTGCGGCGGCGGCCTCACTGCCAAAGCTCTGAGGCAGTACCCGTTCCTTCAGAACGCTGGTGGCCGCCGCAATTCCATCCGCGAGTGCGAGCTGGTGAGCCCCTCCGGCCGCCGTCTGCTGCTCGAGCTTGACCAGCCCCTCGCCATCGTCTCCCGCCTCGAACTCAACGCTGGGCTGCTCGACCGGGCTCGCGATGCGGGTGCAACCGTGGTTCACGAGCGGGTCGTGGCCTTGCGTCCGGGCGCGCAGTCCTGGGAGCTGGAGCTACGCTCCGGCGCGACCGTGCCGGCCGCCGCCGTGGCCCTCGCCGCCGGCGCGCGCAATCCCCTGCACGCGGGCGGGCCGCCCCCGCTGGGCCCCGGCGACTGGATGGCCACCGCCGGCTACTATCTCCCGCTCGATCTCCTCCCCTGGCCCGCGCATCGCATCGCGATCTTTTTTTTGCATGGCCTCGAGGGCTACATCTGGAGCTTCCCCCGCACCGATCACGCCTCCGTCGGCATCTGCGGCAAACTCGGCGCCCCGCCCACCGCCGAGCTCCGCGCCAAGCTCGAGGCCACGCTCACATCGCTCGACATCCCCTTCCGCGGACACCGCTTCTACTCCCACCTCCTGCCCGCGCCCTCGCCGACGAGCCTGAACGCGGCATGGCGTGGCGGCGCCGCGCCCTATCCCTGGGCCCTCATCGGCGATGCCGCCGGCCTGGTGGACCCCATCACCGGCGAGGGCCTGTACTACGCCCTCCGCTCCGCCGAGTTGCTCGCCCGGGCCTGGATCGAGAACGCGCCCGAGCGGTATCCGGAGCTGCTCTCGCACGAGATCCTGCCGGAACTGCGCGCCGCCGGCGAGATCTCCGCGCGCTTCTATCATGGCAAGTTCTTGGGCGACGCCGTGCTCGAAAGGATGGTCCAGTTCGGCCGCCGCAGCCCCCGCTTTCGCCGCCTGCTCTGCGACCTCTTCTCCGGCGCGCAGGGCTACACCGATCTCCGCCCCCGCCTCTACCGCAACCTCGCTCCCACGCTCTGGCAGCTCGCCACCGCGGCCTCCTGAATATGGACACCTCCCGCTCCCAGCAATTGCAGCAGCAAGCCGAAGCCCGCATCCCCGGTGGGGTCAACTCCCCGGTGCGCTCCTTCCGCTCGGTGGGCGGCGGCCCGCGCTGGATGGCGCACGGGGCCGGCGCCGTCATCGTCGATGTGGATGGCAACCGCTACCTCGACTTCATCCAATCCTGGGGTGCGCTCCTGCTGGGCCACGCCCCCGCCCCGGTGGTCCAGGCCATCCAAACCGCCGCCGCCGCCGGAACCAGCTTTGGCGCCTCCACCCCGGCCGAGCTCGAGCTCGCCGAGGCCGTAAACCGCGCCATGCCCATGGCCGAGATGGTGCGCGCGGTCAACTCCGGCACCGAAGCCACCATGGCCGCCGTCCGCCTCGCCCGTGGATTTACCGGACGCAACAAGATCATTAAGGCCAACGGCGCCTACCACGGCCACGCTGACGTGTTCCTGGTGCAGGCCGGCTCGGGAGTCGCCACCCAGGGACTCGCCTCCTCCGCCGGTGTCCCCGCCGCCGCCGTGGCCGATACTCTCAGCCTTCCGTATAACGACCTCGCTGCGGTGGAGCGGGCGCTAGCGGCCAACCCCGGCGAAGTGGCGGCTGTAATCGTCGAGCCCGTGGCCGG
Source organism: Terriglobales bacterium (assembly GCA_035573035.1). Taxonomy (GTDB): domain Bacteria; phylum Acidobacteriota; class Terriglobia; order Terriglobales; family SCQP01; genus SCQP01. Next base: position 10,366 of record DATNAC010000107.1, on the reverse strand, counting down.
CAACATGGGCTGCGTGCCCCCGCAGCCGGGCTATTTACAGGGTTTGCGCCAGCTCACCAGCCGCCACGGCGCGTTGCTGATCTTCGATGAGGTCATGACCGGCTTCCGCGTCGCCCACGGCGGCGCCGTCGCCCGCTATGGCGTCACCCCGGACCTGGTCACGCTGGGAAAGATCATCGGCGGCGGCCTCCCCGTGGCCGCCTACGGCGGCCGAACCGACATTATGCGCCGCGTCGCCCCACTCGGCCCGGTCTATCAAGCCGGCACGCTCTCCGGCAACCCCGTCGCCATGGCCGCCGGCGTCGCCACCCTGCGCCAGCTCGAAGCTCAGCCCGAGCTGTACGCCACACTGGAGCGCCGCGGCCAGCAGCTCGAGGACGGCGTGCGCGCCGCCATCCGGGCCACCGGCGTCCCCGCCGTGGTCCAGCGCGTGGGCGCGATGCTGACCGTCTTTTTCACGCCCAACCCCGTGCACAACTTCGCCGAGGCGGAAACCTGCGACACCGCCGCCTTCGCCCGCTTCCACCGGGCGCTTCTCGCAGGCGGCGTCCTCTGGCCCCCCTCGCAGTTCGAAGCCGCTTTTTTCGGCGCGGCCCACTCCGAAGCCGATATTGAGCACACACTTACGGCGGTCCAACGCGCGTTCACGATTGCCGGTGAATAGCCGCGTCCCGGGTTTCGTCGGATACTCTCGGATCGAAGTACTGTCGCGGGCCCCGCTTGCCCAGTGCCTCCGTAGTTACTGACTCCTGGCGCCGCAGCCTCGACGCGGCCCCCCAATCGGGTTATCATCGCGGCGTTGACGGTGCGCCGCCTGTACCGTCGCCACTCACGAGGTCTTCATGAGATCAGCCATTCTCTGGCGAGTTCTGCCGCCGTTGGCGCTGGCCGCGCTGCTCGCGCCCGCCCAATGCCCGCGCCAGTCTTACGCCTTCACCCACGCCCGCGTCATCACGGTGAGCGGGGCGCCGCTTTCCGGCGCCACGGTCGTGGTCTGCAACGGCATGATCACCGCCGTCGGCGCCGATGCCGCCGTCCCCGCCGACGCCGAGGTCGTGGACGCCACCGGCCTGACCATCTACCCCGGCTTCGTGGACGGCTTCAGCCAGTACGGCCTGCCCCCCGCGCCCGCCGGACGCGGCGCCGCCCCCGGCCGCGGGGGCAGCCCGCAGGCCGCCATCGCCGCCCAGGCTGCCGAGATCGCCGGCACGCTCGACGGCGTCCCGGTCAACGACCCCCGCCGCTACATTGACCCGGCCGCTTCCGGCGTGGACTCCGACCGCGTCACCGCCGACCTGCTCGACCCGCCCTCCGGCCTCACCGCCGTGCGCGACAGTGGCGTGCTCGCCACCCTGGTCGCTCCCGCCGACGGCATCTTCAAGGGCGAGGCCGCGCTGATCAATCTGCGCGGGCCCGACGCCGCCGCCATGCTGATCGAGCCCCACGCCGGCGAGGTCATGGAGCTGACCCCCGCCGGCCGCGGCGGCTACCCCAGCTCGGTCATGGGCGCGGTCGCCGTCTACCGCCAGACCCTGCTCGACGCCCAGCGCCTCGCCACCGAGATCAAGATGTACCGGCAGGCGGGCCAGCGCGGCCTGCCGCCACCCGATTACGATCCCAAGACCCTGCCGTTACTCCCTCTGCTCCAGCACCAGGAAGCGGCCTACTTCGTCGCCAGCGACTGGGATGCGATCCTGCGCGCGCTCGACCTCGCCAAGGAGTTCCAGCTCCAGCCCACTATCGTCGGCGCGACCGAGGCCCAAAAGGCCATCCCGCAACTCCAGGCCGCCCACGCCGGCGTTCTGGTCTCGCTCGCCTTCGCCCCCGCCGGCGCGGGCCGCGGCGGACGCGGCGGCGGCCCCAGCCCCGCCATCGTGGCCGCGCAGCGCGCCGAGGCCGAGTCCACCCCGGCCGCGCTCGCCAAGGCCGGCGTCCCGTTCGGCTTCACCACCATGGGCCTGACCGCCAACCAGACCGTCCTCGCCCAAGTCAAGCTCGCCATGGATAAAGGCCTCTCCGAGAGCGAAGCTTGGGAGGCGCTCACGTTACATGCCGCCCGCATCGTCGGCGCCGGCACCCAGCTCGGCTCGATCGAGCCCGGCAAGATCGCCAACCTGGTGGTCGCCACCGGCGACCCGCTCGCCGCCGGCGACAGCACAGTGACAAACAAATGGATCATGGTCGCCGGGGACCTCTTCCCCGTGCATGCGGCGCCGGCTGCGCGCCGCGGGAGCCCGCAACGATGAGAACCGCGCTGCTATCGCTCTGCCTCGCCGCCGCCTGCATCGGCGCCGCGTCCCAGGCCTACCCGTCGCCCGACCAGGCCGCGACACTCGCCCAGCCGGGAGATATGTTGATTCAGGACGCCACCGTGATGACCGCCACCCACGGCACCCTGGAGCACACCTCCATCCTGGTGCGCGCCGGCAAGATCACCGCCATCGGCCCCAGCCTCTCCGCTCCCGCCGGCGTCGCGGTCGTGGACGGCAAGGGCAAGTACGTCATCCCCGGCATCATCGACGAGCACTCCCACACCGCCGTGGATGGCGGCGTCAACGAAGGCGCGCCCTCGATCAGCGCCATGACGCGCATCAAGGACGTCATCAACCCCCACGACGTCAACCTCTACCGTCAGCTCGCCGGCGGCGTGACCATCATCCACATCTTCCACGGCTCCGCCAACGAGATCGGCGGCGAGGATGCGGTGGTGCGATTGAAGTGGGGACTGCCGGTGGATGAGATGCTCTACCCCGGCGCGCCCCAGGGCATCAAGTTCGCCCTCGGCGAAAACCCCAAGCAGACCGCCAACCCTCACGGGCGCTATCCCGCCACCCGCCAGGGCGTCAACGATGCCATCCGCACCGCATTCTTGCAGGCTCAGGCTTACAAAAAGCAGTGGGACGACTATCACGCCGCCGTTGCCCGCGGCGAGCCAGTCTACCCGCCCCGCACCGACCTCAACCTCGAGCCCCTGGTCGGCATTCTCGACGGCAAGATCCTGGTGCACTCCCACTCCTACGTTTCGGCCGAGATTCAGGCGCTGATTGACGACTCCGACGAGTTCCACTTCCACATCGCCACGCTCGAGCACTGCCTCGAGGCCTACAAGCTGGTGAACGAGATCAAGGCGCATAACATCGGCTGCTCCACCTTCGCCGACGACTGGAGCTACAAAGAGGAGGCGGTGGACGGCATCGCCTACAACGCCGCCCTGCTCGAGCAGAAGGGCGTGCGCGCCGCCATCAACTCCGACGACGACGGCCGCGCCCGCCGCCTCTACATGGACGCCGCCAAGGTCATTCACTACGGCAACGTCAGCGAGCAGACCGCGCTCCAAACCATTACCCTCAACCCCGCCTGGATGCTCGGTATTGACAAGACCGTGGGCTCGATTGACGTGGGCAAAGACGCCGACTTCGCCATCTTCAACGGCGACCCCTTTGGCCCCAGCGCCATGGTGGTTGCGACCATCATTGACGGCCGCGTCTTCTTCGACCGCTCCCAGGACCTGGCACGCCGCAAGAAAGTGGCGGAGTACGAAAATCTGTTCCAGCCCGGGCTCAACCTGAGCCTGGCGGATGACGGCGGCCATGGAGGCAACCAGTGAACCGCAAACCCTCGTATCTCGCCGCTCTCACCGTTGCTTGCGCCCTCGGTCTGGCGGCGCAGGCGCCGCAACCCAAGCCGGTCGCCATCGTCGGCGCCCGCATCGTCCCGGTCTCCGGCGCGGACATCGCTGTGGGCACCGTCGTGTTCGCCGGCGGCAAGATCACCGCCCTCGGCGTCCACGCCGACGTGCCCCGTGGCGCCACAATCATTCCGGGCAAGGGCCTCTCGGTCTATCCCGGCATGATGGATGACTCCACAACCCTGGGCATCGCCGAGGTCACCGGCGCCGCCCCCGGCACGGTCGACACCAACGAGCTCGGCACGTTTAACCCGCAGCTCATCTCCAGCAAGTCGGTCAATCCCACCAGTGACATCATCGGCACGGTGCGCGCCAACGGCGTCACCACCGCCCTGGTCAGCATGCGCGGCGGCGTCATCCCCGCCCAAGCTTCGGTGGTGGACCTGGGCCTGTACACCAACGACGAGATGAGCGTCGAGCGCGAGACCGCGCTCTGGATCAACTTCCCCTCTGCCAGCGGCGGCGGGCGCGGGGGCCGCGGCGGCGCGGCTCCGGCCCCCAACGCCAACCCGCTGCGGGAGCTCAACGACTACCTCGACGCCGCCCGCCGCTACGCCGCCGTGAGCCAGCCCGACGGCGACCCGCGGCCCGCCATGGCCGCGATGAAGCCCTACGTCACCGGACAGAAGCCGGTCATCGTCTCCGTTACCACCGCCGCCGACATCCGCGCCGCGCTCCGCTGGGGACGCGAGCAGCACCTGAAACTCATCCTCGCCGGCGCGCGCGACGCCTGGGAGACCATCCCCGAAATCAAGGCCGCCGGCGTACCGGTCCTTTATGGCCCGGTGACCGCAATGCCCGGCAGCGAGAACGACCCCTACGACGCCGTCTACAGCACCCCCGGCGAGCTGGCCAAGGCCGGCATTCCCTTCGCGCTGATCACCGGCTCCGCCGCCGACAGCCGCAACCTGCCCTATAACGCCGCTCTGGCCGAGGCCTACGGCCTCGCCTCCGACGCCGCCCTGCGGGCAATTACCCTTTCCCCCGCCGAGATCCTCGGCCTCGACCACGACCTCGGCTCCCTCGCCATGGGCAAGCGCGCCAACCTGGTGGTCACCACCGGCGACCCGCTCGATCCCCGCACCCAGATCAAGCAGGTTTACGTCGATGGCCTGCTGATGCCCGAGAGCAAACACCAGCGCCTCTACGAGCAGTGGCTGGCGCGCCCCGACGGCAAGTAGCCGGCACTGGACGCTCCACAAACGCCCCCGCTTGTGCATAAAACGCTCCTAAATCGTTGATTCTGCACAGGCGGCGATTGCACAGCGATGAACTTGCCCCGAATTCCATCGCCGATCGAATCGGACGCTGCGTGTCCACCGCGGCGTTTCAGGCCCGAGCGCGGCGTCTTGGCGGCGATGTTCCATGCCAAGGGGTAAGATGCGGCGCACCGGCGACCGCCCCGCGATAACTTTGTTGCAATTTGGCGACGGGCTGAACTAGTTGGGCGTGGGGCGCTGAATCTGGTCGAAGACCAGCCAGGGCACGTTGGCTTTGGTCCGCTTCAGTCCCAATCCCAACTGCTGCTGCAGGGCATCCCAGAGTTTTAGGCCCTGGGGGTCGTAATACCTGCCTGGGTTGGCGACGGCACCATCCGTGCTCGGGTCTTGCACGTATTCAATCCACCAGTCGTAGCGTCCGGTCAGGCCGGTATGGTCTACCACGGGCCGGTCCATGCCGCCGCGCAGCGTGGCCAGGAAAGCGCCCATCGTGACATTCCGGCCCCCCAGGCGCGTGCGGCCGAGAGGCGCTCCAGGCAGCCCCATCAAGTCGCCGCAAGTCGTCGGGTATCCGTCGGGCGTGGCTGACGGCCCGCGCCGTCCGGCGGAGCCTCTGGCCGCAGGGGACGGCGGCGGCGGAGCGGCTGACGGTGCGGCCGGCACGGCTAGGTTCTGGCACGGTACGCCGTCATCCCTGTGCACGCGCATTTGCGGTCCGAATTGGCCCGGCTTGATCAGCATCAACTCGTAGACGTTGAGATTCCGGGTTTCGTAATGCGTCTTCATCTTGAACCGGTCGACGAGCAGGTTGCGGACCATGACCCTCATCTCGTCCTTGGTCGCCGGGCGGCCGGCACGCGCCTCGATGTCGTAGCGCTCGCTCTTGGTCCAGCCGGGTAAGACGGCGAGTTGCGGATCGGGGTTGGGATCGAAGCCGTACGCGAAGGCGATGTAACGGAGTACCGGCAGGCCGCTGGCGCGAAAGAGCCCATCGTTGGGTGCATAGCGGTCACCCGGGGTCAGGGGAAAACTGGAGCCGCGCCGCCCGCCGGGCTCGCTCGGCTTGATCGAGGCCACCTCGAAGCGCAGGTTCGGATCCGGGCCCGCCCCGGGCGCCGGCGCCGAACTCTGGGCCCAGCCGATCGCCACGATCGCCACAATCACGCCGAGCACTCGCTGAATCATGTGTTCCGCCCCCTTCCAGCGTTTTGAACGACTAGACAAAAATACAGTCTTCTCCTCCGCGGCAGCCAGAGTGTCATTAGCGGAGGGGATGAATGAGAAATGCGAGAAAAACAATCTTTCCGTTGGCCTCACCCCGGAGAGTTTGGATCGCCGCCTCAGCGGCAACAACAGCGTCTTGTGCTTGCGCCTTGGTCATCTTGTAGTCCGGATTGTAGTCACACTCATGGCGCAGAATTTGCAATTCCACAAACATGTTGGCGAACTCGCGCAGCGTCGGTGGAAATTGCTCAAACCCGAAAAAGGCGCTCAGTTTGGCGTCCAGAGGAGACTTCGCCAGTTGCAAGCAACGCTGGCGTGCTTCGCCATGGTTAACCGCACGATACAGCAAGCTCCATGCCTGCAAGTCGGTCTGTCCCGCAAAGGTATCGGCAATTTCCCGCGCAAGGCAGTGGAAGACGGCGTAGTAAGCGGTGGAGGCGGCGCGACGGAGCGTCGCCTGCCGGGGAGCGCCGGCACCGCGCGGGTTGGCCTCCGCGCGCGCAAGTTCAAGCAGATGGTCCGGATTCAGGCTTCATCTCCTCGAGCTCGCGCTTGTCCTGCTCAGAAAAAACCCGAACATAGGGAAAGCGCTCCTCGTCTTTTTCCGTGGAAAGCCAGGTTCTGAACCGGTCGATGACGCGCGCCATGGGGCGAGTGGTTCCCCCTGCGGGAATCTCCCGAAAAATGATCTCGGCCGCCAGACTGGGCTCACCGTCGTATGTGGCTGACTCCCGCACCGACACAGCCAGCAATTGCGCTTGCGGCAGCTCCTCATTCACCAGGTCCGCCAATTTTTTCTGAATCGCCGTCTGATCAAACCTGGGCATAAACTTCGCAGTCCCGATTCGATGGTACCGCCGAAAGTCGCCGGCGTGTTCCGCCGCAGTCCGAGCGCTATCCAACAAGGTGGCACGGCCACCTTTTGCCTGGGTCGCTCCCGTGGGTCGCTCGGAGGCCGGGCTTCGATTGCGGGCCGGGGATGCCCGCTCTGCTCGGGGCATCTGCAAGCTGCCGCCAATTGTGGAACAGATTCGCCAGTCTCGTCCGCTAGTGCAGTGTCTCAGAAATGCTGAGCTATTCGGAAATGGCCACCAATGCGACTTTTCTCCAGGAAAAGTCGCACGCGCTCGCCCAGCATAACGGTCATTCTGGCTGAGACACTACGCTAGGCTCCCACCGCCGCAGCCTTGCCCTCGGCCATTTTGCGGGCCAGTTCCAGCACCTGCTGCCGGTCGGCCTCGCTCAGCGTGGCGGCACACCGCCGCATCTCGTCCAGGAACGCCGCCGCCGCCGGGTTCGGCGTCGAAGCCGCCGCGTCGGTGGCCGGTTCCTCGAAGAACCCCACCAGCGGCATCTCCAGCGCCGCCGCCAGCCGCGCCAGCGTCTGCAGCGAGGGTTCGGTGTGGCCGTTCTCCACCCGCGACAGGTAACAGCGCAGCAGCCCGGTGCGGTTCTCCAAATCGCCCTGGGAGAGCCCCCGGGCCAGACGCACCTGCCGAATCCGCTGTCCGATTTGCATCGCGCTTAGCCGGCCGCCGGCGGGGCCGCCGCGGCGCTGCCAGTCTCGTTGATGCCGTCGCGCAGTTCCTTGCTGGGCTTGAAGAAGGGGACCTTCCGCGCGGCCACCGCCACCGGCGCCCCGGTCTTGGGGTTGCGCCCCTGCCGCGCCTCGCGCTGCCGGATGCGGAAGCTGCCGAATCCCCGGATCTCGATCTTGTCCCCCGCCCGCAGCGAGTCCACGATGCTCGAGAAAATGGTGTCCACGATGACCTCGCTTTCCTTGCGCGTGAGCGAGCCGGTACGGCTTACCTCGTCAATCAGGTCGGCCTTGGTCATATCCTGGACAATACCACAAGAATGCTTGGATTGGCGCGGCCCCCAGCGCGGTTTTGCCGCGCGCCCCGCTTCTGCCCGCGCCGGCGCGGGGACCCCTTGACGCCCCCTGCGGGCGCTGCGCTGTACGGCGTATCCTCGATTGCTAAACTAGACGCGTGAGCGATTCCCAGCCCATTCGCGTCCGCATCGCCCCCAGCCCCACCGGCGATCCCCACGTCGGAACCGCCTATATGGCGCTGCTCAACCTGATCTTCGCCCGCCAGCGCGGCGGCCGGTTCGTGTTGCGCATCGAGGACACCGACCGCGCCCGCTTCGTCGCCTCCTCCGAACAGATGATCTTCGACGCGCTGCGCTGGCTGGGGCTCGAATGGGACGAAGGTCCGGACAAAGGCGGGCCCTTCGGCCCCTACCGCCAGTCCGAGCGCACCCCGCTCTACCTGGAGGCGGTCGCCAAGCTCCTGGCCAGCCGCAACGCCTACCGCTGCTTCTGCACCCCCGAGCGGCTGGAGGAGATGCGCAAGCAACAGGCCGCCGCCAAGCTTCCGCCGCGGTACAACCGCGCCTGCCGCGGGCTCGACCCCGCCGAGGCGGAGCAGCGCCAAGCCGCCGGCGAAGCTTGCACTATCCGGCTCGCTGTGCCCGTGGAGGGTTCCACCACTTTCCGCGACGAGCTGCGCGACGCCATTACGTTTGACCACAACAACGTGGACGACCAGGTCCTCCTCAAGTCCGACGGCTTTCCCACATACCACCTCGCCAACGTCGTGGACGACCACCTCATGGGCATCTCCGACGTGATCCGGGCCGAGGAGTGGATCTCCTCCACCCCCAAGCACGTCCTGCTCTACCACGCCTTCGGCTGGCAGCCGCCGCGTTTCTGGCACATGCCGCTGCTGCGCAATTCGGATAAATCCAAGATCTCCAAACGCAAAAATCCGGTCTCGCTCATCTACTACCGTCAAGCCGGCTATATGCCCGCCGCCATGGTCAACTTCCTCGGTTTGCTCGGCGGCGGCATGCCCCAGGGCGAGGACGCCGCATCCGAGAAGTTCTCCCTGGACGAGATGTTCGCCCGCTTCCAGTTCGAGCAGATCCGCCTTGGCGGCCCCGTCTTCGACCTGGAGAAGCTGCGCTGGCTCAACGGCCTCTACCTGCGCGCCCTGGCGCCCGCCGAGTTCCTCCACGCCGTGCGCGAAGGCGTGTTCTCCGACGAGTACCTGGGGCGCATCGCCCCCCTGGTGCAGGAGCGCATCGAGACCCTGGGACAGTTTCTCGACCTCACCGATTTCTTCTTCCTCGATCAGGTGCTGCCGCCGGATTCGGTCTTCCTACCCAAGAAGCGCACCCTGGAGGAGACCCTCGCCGTCGCCGCCGACTTGCTCACCGCGCTCGAGGCCAGCGCCTGGGAACACGCCCCGCTCGAAGCCGCCCTGCGCGCGCTGGCGGCCGCGAAGCAGTGGAGCGCCAAGGAAGTCTTCATGCTGCTGCGCGCCCTGATCACCGGCAAGACCGCCTCGCCGCCGCTGCTCGAAAGCCTCGAAGTGCTGGGACGCGCCCGCACCCTCGACCGCCTGCGCCGCTTCCTCGATCACTATAAAGGCGCGGCGGCGCCTCCGGCCAAAGCCAAGGCAACTTCTTAGCGGTTCACCGCCGCCATCCCGGCATCCGGGTAGCGCATCCCCGCCGCCGCCCCCGGCGGCACCGCCGCCGCGATTTCGCTCACCTCGTCCGGCGTCAGTGCCACCTGAAGCGCCGCGATGTTCTCCTCAAGGTACGGAATCCGCTTGGTGCCCGGAATCGGGACGATGTCGTTTCCCTGCGCCAGCAGCCAGGCCAGCGCCAGTTGTCCCGGCGTGCAGCCCTTGCGCCGCGCCAGCTCATCGACCCGCCGCGCCAGCACTTGGTTTTTTTCAATCGCCTCCGGCTGAAAGCGCGGGTTGCGCGCCCGCCAGTCGTTCGCCGCCAGATCGGCGCTCGAACGCACCCTGCCGGCCAGGAAGCCGCGCCCCAGCGGGCTGTAGGCTACGAACCCGATGCCCAACTCGCGGCAGGTGGCAAGCACGTCCTTCTCCGGATCGCGCGTCCAGAGCGAGTACTCGCTCTGCAGCGCCGTAATCGGATGCACGGCGTGGGCGCGGCGGATGGTCGCGCTGCCCGCCTCCGACAAACCCAGGTAGCGGACTTTGCCCTGCTGCACCAGCGCCGCCATCGCCCCCACCGTCTCCTCGATCGGCACCTTGGGGTCCACACGGTGCTGGTAGTACAGGTCAATCGTCTCGATCCCCAGCCGGCGCAGGCTCATCTCGCACGCCGCCCGAACGTACTCCGGCCGTCCGTTGATGCCGAGGAAGCTGCCGTCCACGCCGCGCTGGTTGCCGAACTTGGTGGCGACGATCAC
>DATNAC010000106.1:0-7925 GCA_035573035.1 Terriglobales bacterium | reverse complement strand
TGATGATCGTCAAGAGCGACGGCCGGGTGGTGCCGAACGAGTACGACAAGCACGGCAACCCGACCAATACCTTCCTGCCGTTCCAGATCTGGCGCCAGGAGGTGGACGGCAAGTACTGGTTCCCGGTGTACACGCTAATGCAGGGCAGCATTCCGGGCGGCCCGGGGCAGATGGCCGTGCCCATGAAAATGGTGATCCAGTTCAAGAACTACAAGCGCTTCCGCGCCACCACGCGCATCCTGTCGGTGCAGGCGCTGCCGGACAGCGCGCAACCGGCGACGGGGCCGGTCAAGCAGCCCGCGCCGCCCAAGATCCCGCACTGATCTCAGCTCTGGGATACACGAATCAGCGTTCGCTTGCCGTCTCGGCAAACTCGACGCGGCGAGCGTCGGTCACCCGCCGCGAGGCGTCCAGAATTTCGAGCGACACCAAGTCTCCGGAAGCGTCGTAATCCAGGATCAGGCCATTTCCAGATTTGCGTGACCGCTGATGATGAATTGGACTACAGGATCTGCGCGCATGGCTGACCATGGGCAGGCGGCTGCGTTGGACGCTCTCTTTGATCGGAGGTTACGTGAAAGACCACACACTCGCGGCCCGCGGCATCAATCCCCATCCCCGCCCGCACGCCCCCGATTTTCTCGACCGCGCGTTGGGAGCGGAAGTTGGTGGGGCCGACGCGGAGAACAACTGTCTTGACGAAGCGGAAGGCATGCCGGAGCATGAGCCGCTTCATCTCGCCGTTGTAGACGCCGCCCCAGTAGGGCCGCGCCAGAAAGCTGTAGCCCACCTCGACCTCGCTGGCGGCCTCGTCGAGGGCGTGGTAGCGCGAGGAGCCGATGACCGCTCCGGTGGCGAGGTCGGTCGCCAGCAAGGCGCCGCCGCTGGCGATGCCGCTCTCGAAATACTTCCGGAACACCGGCTCCCGCCAACGGTCGCTTTGGGGATGTTGCTCCCAAATGAGCGGATCCGAAGCGGCCGCCAGCAGCGCGCCAAAATCATCTTCCCGTAGCGGCCGCAGCCGCAGCAGCTCGCCTTGCAACGTTGGCAGCAGTTCAAAGGGCATGTCCTATCCTAATGACGCAGCAACTGGCTGACCCGGTCCCGGGTGGCGCGCAACTCGCAGTCGGCCGCGGCTGGGGTGCCGCACTGGGACCGCATCGCCGTTTGCCACTCGGCTTCCTTGGCGACCAGCCCTCGCATGACGTCCGCGGTAGCGCCCTGCTGCTGGAACTCGACATAAATGATGGCGGCATGGTCCGCGCGCGCGGCAGCCAGGTTCGCGGCGGCGCAGTCGGTCTTGTGCTGTTGCCGCCAAGCCGGCAGTTGGCAGTAATCCTCGTCATGCACCACGACCGTCTTTTCGCCCTGGGCGTTGATGAAGTAGGTCGCCGAGCGGAACGCGGGCGTGCGCACCGACCAGCTTTCGAACTTGGCGGCAAAGGCGGGCGGCAACTGGTTCAGCCGGTGAATCGCGCCGGATATCTGGTTGGAAAACAGCGTCACTGTCGGCGCCGGTCCGTCATTGCCCGGCTGGAAGAGAATGGCGCCGATGGCGGTGCCCCCCTCCCGATCCACCCAGAGCATGCCGGCGGGGAAATGGCCCGCGCCGGCGGAGATCACCGTCTCGCCGCCGTCGGTGCGCACCGCCTCCGGTGCGCCCGCGAGCGTGCGCTGGAAGGCATCGAGAATCGGCATGTCCCGGCCGAGATGATAGATGGCGGCGGGCGCGGCCTCGTGCAACAAGCTGGGATAGCCCGGATTGGCGCGCACCGCCGCCGTATCCGGGCCCGCGCCCGCGAGCCACGCGAGTTGGGCCGCCGGGATGGGCTGGCCGGCGTTGGGCGCGGGCGGCAGACGCGGCGGCGCCGGCTGCCCCAGCCGCGGTCCCGCCGCGCTCGATCTTGCGGACCCGGCGCCGCGGCCCGCCGCCGCACTCGCCGCAAGCGCCGGGAGTTTGGGCGCGGGATAGGCGGCCTTCATGTACGCGTCCAGGCTGACCTCTTGAAAGCCATCCGGCACCGCCACCCGGGCCGCGTCCACCGGATCGCCGGAGAGCTCCACCGCCTCGCTGTTCACCGAGATCAGCGGATCGGGACTGTCCCAGTCGCCGCCGGCCAGCGGCGAGCGGCCCCGCCCCGCTTGGGCCTTCATCATGGAAGCCAGGAAGGGGGAATAGGCGTCGAGCTGCATGCGCAGCACCGGCGCCGTGTCGGACTGGAGCTTGGTGAGTACGTCGCGGAACTGCGTGCCGAATACCTTCTGCACCAGCGTTGAAAACATCGGCCCGGCGGGATTGACGGTGGTCCAGGCGGCGCCATGCAGGCGCGCGAGTTCCAGCAGCGCCGGGCTTTGCAGGATGGCCGGCGGGGTGGCCCGCCAGAAGTGCAGCTCGATCCGCCCCAAACTCATGGGCGGCATCCCGGCGGCGCCGGCGGATGGGGGAAGGCCTGCCGGATCCAGTGTCGCCGTGATCGTCACCACGGTCTCGACCACCGGAACGTTGAGCACGGTGTCGGTTTTCCCTGTGGCCGAGGAGGCGACCTGCATTGCCAGGCCGCGGGGCATGGTTCCCATCCCCGGCTTGCCGAGCAGCGGCGCCAACTGCCGGTTCATCGCGTCGGTAAGGTCGCTCAGCGCCATGACCGCATACTGCTTGTGAGTCTGGTCGATGGTGGTCAGTTTGAGAGTGTTGAGGTCGAGCAAGCTGGCCTGGGCCCCCGAGGAGGTCCACACCAGGCCGCCCTTGACCATGAAGACCGATTCGGTGGGCAGCGCGGCCAGCGCCTTGGTCATCTGTTCCCGCAGGGCCGCGGGGAATTGCGCGCCGGGCTTGATCGTGACCCGGGAGCGCAGGGTTACGTCGGCGCGAGCGCCGGCGGCGAGCGCCAGCACCAGAAAGACGGTCCGTACCCGGACGCATGGTGACATGGCTCCAAGATACCCGATTCTTAGCCGGGGCACCCCAAGCCGCTGTGAGCGGCTTGGGGTGGCAGCGGGAGCGGCCCAGGCAAAAAGTGGCCGTGCCACTGAGGCGCCTCCGCCCGCGGGGACGCTATGATTAGCTATGTCCTGGGTCCGCTTCCGCCAAGAAACGCAGATCTGTTGGGGACGGGTGCGCGATGGCGTCATCCACGTGTGCTCCGGCTCCCCGCTCGCCCCCGATCATGCCTGCGGCGCGCACTGCTCGGTCGAGCGGCTGCCGCTGGAGGGCACGCCGCTGCTGCCGCCCTGCGAGCCCACCAAGATCGTCTGCATCGGGCGCAACTACGGGGCGCACGCCAAGGAGTTGGGCAACGACGTGCCCAAGGAGCCGCTCTTCTTCCTCAAGCCGCCCTCGTCGCTGCTGGCGCCGGGCGGGGCGATCGAGCTGCCCCCGCTCTCGCAGCAGGTCGAGTACGAGGGCGAGCTCGGGGTGGTGATCCGCCGCACCTGCCGCCGGCTCCCGGCCGGGGCCGACCCGGCGCCGTACATCCTCGGCCTCACCTGCGTGAACGACGTCACCGCCCGCGACCTGCAAAAGAGCGACCCGCAGTGGACGCGCGCCAAGGGCTTCGACACCTTCTGTCCGGTCGGACCGTGGGTGGTGCCCAACGCCTCCTGGGACGGCCTCGACCTCGAAACCCGGGTCAACGGGGAAGTGCGCCAGCGCGGCAACACCCGCGACTTCATCTTCTCCATGAGCGAGATCTTCCACGCCATCACCGCGGTGATGACGCTCGAGCCCGGCGACCTCGTCGCCACCGGCACCCCCGCCGGCGTCGGGCGCCTGCACCCCGGCGACACCGTGCGGGTGACCATCGCCGGCGTCGGGACGCTCGAGAACTCGGTCACCGCTCCCGCCAGCCAATGAACATTCCATGAACATTCTAGTTCTGGACGCCACGCGCTGGCGTTCCCACACCGCGCTCGGCATCGCCGGCGCCGCCGCCGCCATGATGCTGGTTGCGGGCGCGGTCTGGCTCTTGCGCCGCTTCCGCCGCCCCGGCCCCGCCGAGGTCGAGCGCGCCCGCCGGTTGCACATCCACGCCATCGGCCGCGTCACCAACGGCGAGATCCTGGAGATGATGGCCGCCCCCGACGCCCCCGGCCTCGCCCCCACGCTGGTCTACCAGTACGAGGTTGGCGGCGTGACCTATCAGGTTTCGCAGGCCCTGCATCTCGTCCCCGTCGAACTCGATCCCGGAAGCTGGATCCCCGGCTGGCCAGTGCAGGTCAAGTTCGATCCCGCCAACCCGGGCAACTCCATCGTCGCCTGCGAGCACTGGAAAGGCCTGGTTTCGCGGCCGCGTCCGTAGCGGCACGATAAACTATTCTTTCTATGCCGCTCGCCGAGATCCTGCAAAAGTACGAGCCCGTCATCGGGCTCGAAGTGCATGTGCAGTTGAACACCGTCTCCAAGGTCTTCTGCGCCTGCTCCACGCGCTTCGGCGAGCCGCCCAACAGCCTCACCTGCCCGGTTTGCCTGGGCCTGCCCGGCGCCCTGCCGGTGCTCAACCGCGCCGCGGTGGATAAGGCCATGCGGGCCTCGCTCGGGCTCAACGCCACCATCAACCCGGTCTCGGTCTTCGCCCGCAAGAACTACTTCTACCCCGACCTCCCCAAGGGATACCAGATCAGCCAGTACGACCGCCCGCTCGCCGAGCATGGCTGGCTCGAGATCGACACCGCCGGCGGCCGCCGCCGCATCGGCGTCACCCGCCTCCACCTTGAGGAAGACGCCGGCAAGAACATCCACGAGGGCCTGCCCGACTCCGGACGCAACTCCTACGTGGACCTCAACCGCGCCGGCGTCCCCCTGGTCGAAATCGTCAGCGAGCCCGACCTGCGCGCGCCCGAGGACGCCTTCGAGTACCTCACACGGCTCAAGGAGATCATGCTGTACCTCGAGGTCTCCGACTGCAACATGGAGGAGGGAAGCCTGCGCTGCGACGCCAACGTCAGCATCCGTCCCGTCGGACAGCGCGAGTTCGGCGCCAAGGTCGAGGTCAAGAACTTGAACTCGTTCCGCTACCTGCAGCGCGCGCTCGAGTACGAGATCGAGCGCCAGAGCGAGGTGCTCGACTCCGGCGGCCGCATCCGGCAGGAAACCCGCCTCTTCCATGTGGCCGACGGCCGCACCGCGCCCATGCGCAGCAAGGAAGAGGCGCATGACTACCGCTACTTTCCAGAGCCCGACCTGGCCCCGCTGCGCGTGGACGCCGCCTGGCAGGCCGAGGTGACCGGCTCGCTGCCCGAGCTGCCCGCCGCCAAGCGCGAACGCCTCCAGGCCACCTACGGTCTCACCCTCTACGACGCCCAGGTGCTGACCGCCAGCCGCGCCCTGGCCGACTACTTTGAGGAAGCGTGCCGGCACAGCAAAAATTACAAGGGAATCGCCAACGCCATCATGGGTGACCTCATGGCCAGTTGGAAGGCCGGCGGGCTGACGGTCGAGACCAGCACCATCCCGCCCGCGCACATCGCCGAGCTGGTGGCGCTGGTGGATGAAGGCGCGATCTCGGGCAAAATGGCCAAGGACGTTTTCGCCGCCATGGTGGAGAAGCGCCAGCCGCCGCGTGCCCTGGTCGAGGCCATGGGCCTGCGCCAGATCTCCGACACCGGCGCGCTCGAAAAAATTGTGGACGAGGTGATCGCCGCCAACCCCAGCCAGACCGCCCAGTACCGCGCCGGCAAGACCGCGCTGCTGGCCTTCTTCGTGGGCCAGGTCATGAAGGCCTCGCGCGGCCAGGCGCAGCCGGCGCTGGTCAACGACATCCTCAAGCGGAAGCTGGGCTGACCCGCATGTACGCGCGCAAGCTGCACGTCGTGCTCGCCGGCCCCGAGGGGCGCCGCGACTGCCCGCTCAAGTACCTCGACAGCTTCGCCATGCGCAGCTTCACCGGCGAGAGCCGGTTCGACGACACCCTGCCGGTGGCCGACGGTCGCCTCGAGGCCGGAAGCCTGGTCCCGCTGGACGCGCTGCGCGCCGCGCTCGAGGACTGGTTCCGGCGCAAATCGTACCTCAAGCCCCAAGAAACCGTTGAGTTCGCCTCCTAACGTGATGCCCGCCATGCAAGCACTTCGCCGGTTGCCCCCGATCCTCGCCGCTGTTACCCTCCTCTTCCTCGCCGCGTCCGCGCAGATCGTCGCCTCGGGCAGCGTCGGCGCGCCCACCTCGTTCAACGATCCTCACCTCGCCACCGCCAGCGCCAACGCCAAGATCGGGATCGCGCTGCCGGGTGCGCCCCACTTCCAATTTCTGTGGAACATGGCCGGTCTCGACTTCGACCGGATGCAGCGCCGCAACGGCGGCTCGATCGAGACCGGGCTGGAGGCCTGGATCAGCCCGGCGCGCCGGCCGGCCCAGAGCCACGGCCCGCTGCTGCTGGCCGACGCCGGGCTGGGACGCCGCTTCGGCACGGGTCTGCACGGCTTCACCGCCGTGGGCCTGGGTGCCGGCTGGTCCATTGGCGACTGGATTCCCTTCGTCGAGTTTCGCCGCCGCGCCAGCTTTCGCGCCGGGCGCCCGGACGACCGCCAATACCTGGTCGGCGTAAAATTCATCTTATTTGGTTAGCCAAGCTCTATTTCGTGCCTGCTCGCGCATCGTCGTCGCGACCTACGGCCGTTTTCCCCTCTTTGGAGAGCTGCGCAGCTCGATCGCGGTCCTGCGGCGCGGTGAACGGTATCTGCTCCAACAGCGCGCCGACGGCTTGGGCTGGGCCTTTCCCGGCGGCATGTCCTGGTTCTGGGAGACGGAGGAACAGACGCTCCGGCGCGAGGTGAAGGAGGAGACCGGCCTCGAGATCACGCGCCTGCGGCGCGAGTTCGTGTATCACGATCGGCACTATCTCCCGAGCCGGATTGCCGTGTTTGCCTGCGAGGCGAGCGGCGAGCCGCGCGGTTCCTGGGAGGGCGAGCCGCGCTGGATGCCGCTGCCACCCCGGGAGGCGTTCTTCGCGGCCCAGCTTTCCATTCTCGACCGCGTGCGCGACATGCGTTTTCCACTTTAGCCAGCCCTGATACATCCGCCCGCTTGGGCCGCTCCATCTCAATCGGCAAATATCTCTTTGGGAGGAGTTATGCGACTATTCCGGAACTCTCTGCTTCTTGCGGCGGCGGGGCTGTTCGCGCTGGCCATTCCCCTGGCGGCGCAGCAGGCCGCCACGCAGCCCTCGCGCTCCAGCATGAGCGCCAACCAGCGCGCCGCCGATTACCTCAACACCGTCAACCAGACCGAGATTGACACGGCCAAGATGATGCAGGACCACTCGCAGAACGATCAGGTCAAGGACTTCGCCAAGATGCTCCAGGATGACCATCAGAACGCGCAGAACCAACTGCAGACGGCCGCCAGCCAGAGCAAAATCGATCTCAACACCAACGCCGCGCTCAAGAAGGCGAGCGACACGCTGGACAATCGCCTCAAGAACGACTCCGCTTCCCAGGCCGATCGGAGCTACCTGGCGGCGGAGGTGCGCGACCACAAAACCGCCATCAACCGCTTGAAAATGATGGAGGGCCAGGTTACCGACGCCCAGATCAAGGGGGCGATCGATGCGGCTTTGCCGCTGATGCAAAAACACTTGGACGCCGCTCAAAAGCTGCAGTCCCAGCTCGGGCTCAGCGGTAAATAGCCCGCGCCCATGTTGCTCCCAAGGCTCCTCTTCCCGGGGAGCCTTTTCTTCGCGGCGCGTCACACCGGACCGGCTCCCATCGTTTCCTGGGTAGAATGGGAACCGAAGGCGCAGCCCCGGCGTGGGGCATCGGGAGCCCCCACGGAGGGGCGAGCACAAGCGGGATGCGCGGCGTAGCCGCGCAGGGGCCTGCGCCAAATACAATGGAAAGCGACCCCAGCCACGTCGCCGCGCTGCTGTACACCGCCCGGACCCGGGAGCGGGTGTGGCGCGAGGACGCCTTCGCCGAGCTGTTCCGCCAGCACT
>DATNAC010000105.1:0-4758 GCA_035573035.1 Terriglobales bacterium | reverse complement strand
TGTGTTGCCCGACCTGGCCCTCGACGTAGGGAAGATCCGTGAAGTTCGGCGGCGGGGGAACCAGGCCGTACGCGCCCAGACATCCGTCACACGACATGACGTAGACGGTGTGGTTCTCGGGATTGAACGACCCGCCGGGCCAGTTGGTGCCGCCGCTGGCCGGTCCGATCGCCAGCGTGGCGCGCAGCCCGGCGGGCGGCTGCTGGCTCAACACGGGCGGAGTGTAGATCGGCCCCAGCCGGTACTGCTGCGCCAATTCCAGCGCCTTCTGGCGAAGCGCGGGCGTGAACGAGATCAAGTCGTCGGTGGTGAAGCCGTTGCGGCCGTAAGCCGCGGGTTTGCTCGGGATCGGCTGCGTCGGCGAATACCATTCCCCGGGCACATGATCCTGCGGCACCGGCGTTTCCGGAATCGGCCAAACCGGCTTTCCCGTGATGCGGTCGAAGACGAAGAGCATTCCCATTTTCGTCGGCACCGCCACCGCCTTGATGGGCTGGTTGTCCACGGTGATGTCCATCAGCAGCGGCGCCGAGGACATGTCGAGGTCCCAAATGTCGTGATGCGTGATCTGGAAATACCACTTCATTTTGCCGGTCTTGAGATCCACCGCGACCAGGCAATCGGAGAAGATATTGTCGCCGGGACGCTTGCCGCCAAAAAAATCGCTGGTGGGCGATTCCACCGGCAAGTAGGCGAGGCCGGCCTCGGGATCCGCCGTGATCTCGGTCCAGATGCCGGTGTTGCCGGTGTAGTCGGCCGAGCCGTTCAGCCAGGTCTCGTACCCTTTCTCGCCCTTGCGCGGAATGGTGTTCCACTGCCACAGCTTCTTGCCGGTGCGCACGTCGTAGGCGCGCGCCGAGCCGCGGTTATTGCGGAAACTGGAAGGCGTAAAGCCCTCGCGGAACGCCGATCCCACCAGAACCTCATTGCCCACCACGGTGGGCGCCGACTGCCATCCGATTTCGCCGGTGACCAGGTCGGGCTCGATCTTCTGATCGTCGGTCGCCTTCAGATCCACCCTGCCGGAGACGCCAAACGAGGCGACCGGCTGCCCGGTCCTGGCGTCGAGCGCCACCAGGAAGTAGCCGGGCGTGACATACAGGATGCGGGCGCCCTGCCCGTTGGCGCCCGGCCAGTAGGACAGTCCGCGCCCGGAGAGCTGCCGCGGCGCCGCCGCCCCGCGCTTGCCCTCCTGCTCGCCGTGGACCCACAGCAACTCGCCGGTGGCCGCGTTGAGCGCGACCACGTCGCGGCGGTTGCCCGCGGTGGCATAGATCGTGCCGTCCACCTCGAGCGGCGTGCCCTCCAGCTTGTATTCGGGATGGTTGCCGAAGTTGTCGGTCTTGAACCGCCAGGCGACTTCCAGATCATTGAAGTTCGAGGCGTTGATCTGGTCCAGCGGCTCGTACCGGCTGCCCGAGGTATCGGCGAAATACTGGGTCCAATTGACGTTGCGGGGCGTGCCCGGCGCCGTTTGGCGGGGCGCCGATGCCACGCCGAGAACAACGGTCGCGGCCAGGGCCGAACCGCGAATCCAGTTGATCGTACTAGACCTCATGCCGGGGGTCTCCTTTGCCGGTAGCGGCTAGGCAATCGCGCCCGCCTTGATTTTCGCCAAGCCGGCTTGTATCGCCGCCTTTTGCGCGTCGGTGACATCGGCGAACGGCGGCCGCTGGTAGGTCTGGGGCACGCCCATGCGCAGGCTGAGCGCGTATTTCAACGGTCCGAAGGAGCCGACCCCGCCGGCGCGCAGCAGCGCTTCCGTCGCCCGCATTTTGGCCAGCGGCGCGTGATAGTCCTGGCCCGCATGGAAGGCGGCGAAGACATCGGCGGCCTCGCGGCAGTAGAGGTTGCCGTCCATCAGGATCGCGCCCATGCCGTGGTCGAGGGCGTACTCGAGCTTGCCGGAGGTGCCGGTGCGCATGTTGAGCTCGGGGAAGTTGGCGACGAAATCCTGATACTCCTGCATGTTGCCGTCCGAATCCTTGATGCCGGCCAGATTGGGGTAGTGCATCAGGCTCTTGAGCAGCTCGGTGCTGATGGGCACGCCGCTGGTGCGCGGGATGTGATACAGGTTGATCGGAATGCGCACCTGGTCGAACAGCCCCGAATAGTAGCGGGTGAGGCCTTCCACCGGCGGATTTTTGTAATAAAACGGGGGAATCACCAGCAGGCCGTCGGCGCCGTGATCGGCGGCGTGGCGGGCCAGCTCCAGCGTCTCCGGAAAGTTGGAGGTGCCGGGATTGACCAGGAAGTTCATCCCCATCTTGTTCTTCAGCGCGGTTTCGCTGATGAGTTTGCGCTCCGCCATCGAAAAGGAGGGGAACTCGCCGGTGGTCCCCAGGACCACGATCCCGTCGGCCCCGTTGTGTTGGAACCACGCCAGGATGTCGCGGAACGCCCCCGGATCGAATTTCAGATTTTTGTCGCAGGGCGTGACGCTCGCCACCCACATCAGCGTCTTGGTCTTGCTGCCGAGATTGCGCGCTTGGGCGAAGGCGGGCGCCGCGCCGGGGAGCATGGTCATCGCCGCCGTGGCGGCGACCGCCCCGCCGAGCCGGGCAACCGCTTCCCGCCGTGTCATCCGATTGATGTTTTCCCGATGAGCCGTTTCCATGGAACCCTCCCCCGGCCAGGATACGGCCACATTATCCGATAGTGGGCGCAGGAACCAAGTTTTTAACCACGGTCGGTCACCTGTGCCACTATTTGGGGTTCGGGTCAGGCCGGACGGCCGCCTTTCACCTTGGCCGCTCCCGTTGGCCGGTCCGCAGCGCGCACACGGGGTTTTATTCCATCTCCCCCCGCACACATCAGACATACGGCCGACCCGCAAAGAGTAGGCTGGCCGTGCGAGGAGAGCGCCCCTTGTCAAATCCGCTGCAAGCTATTTCGCGGGTCGTTTCCTTTTTTTCCTGGCGCCGAATGCCACACCCAGGGCCACTCCGATGGCGACGCCGGCCCCAATGTTATGTAGAGCCGCCCCGATCGAAGTGCCCACCGCAACTCCGATGGCAACGGCTATGCCCAGGTTGTTCTTCACATGCCCCCTTGTTCCCCGGCCCTATACAGTCCGGGATCAGGGGAGTCAATCCAGGTCCGCGGCATTCGCCAACTCCGGCAGAACCAGTTTGATCGGCGCGGGTGGCGCGGCGCAGCCGCGCCACCCGCTTCTGTCCCCGACTACCGGCCGCCGCCGCCCACCGTCACCGGCCCCAGGTTGGCCTGCTGTAGCTGGCGGTTCAGCGCCGGCAGGCTCGCGGTCTTGAGCTGGTTCCACTTCGCCAGCTGCGCCTCGGCCATCACCTTGGCTTTGGCAAAACCGGCCTGCACGGTGTCCGCCGACCCGCTCTGGGCCGCGCCCGCGAGCTGGCCCAGAATGCCGTTCAGGCCGGTCAAGCTGCTCGGCGCCGGCGCCGCGTCGCCCTCGCCGGATGCATCCGGATTGGGCGCCGCGGCGGCAAAGCCCACGATCGCGCGGGTCTGCTCGTTCAGCGCGGTGATCGAAGCCGCCACGCTGCCGCTCGCCTGGGAAGCGAGTTGGGTGAGCTGGTTCTGCAACCCCGCGGCCTGGCTCCGGGCGCTCGCGACCTGGGCCTGCAGCGCCTGGATCTGGCTGGCGAGCTGCTGCTGTTGCGGCGTCTCCGCCGTGTAGGTCGCACCCTTCGCCAGCGTGACCGTGAGCGGCTGGGAGTACGTCTGCCCACCCGCTGTCAGGCGGACGGTGTACGTCCCGGGGCCGGCGGATTGGCCTCCGCCGCCGCCGCGGCCTCCGCGGCCGCCGCCGGCCGCCGGCGCGCCCGGCTTGACCTCGCGGAAATCCCAGCTCCATTCGTGCGAGCCCGCCGCTGCGCTCAAAATCGGCGGGTTTTGCGCAAACACCGCCGCCACCACCATGGTCTTCGGGTTCTGGCGGGGCGCCCGCTGCGTGCTGGTGTAATGCCGAACAACCTGGCCGGCGCTATTCACGATGTCGAGCGACACCGGACCGCTATTGCCCTTCAGATAGTAATGAATGACCGCGCCCGAGGGCGGCGCCGCGGCCGAAATCACCAGCATCGGATCGAGCTGCGCCGCTTCCCTCGCGGGATCGTCGCCGCCGTAGTTGCGGGCGGTTCCGGCGGGAATCTTCGCCGGCTCCGGCTTGTACAGTACCGCCGCGGCTTCGTTCATGGACGCGTTCACCTGGCGCAGCGGGCTGACGTCGTCCATCACCCAGAACGAACGCCCGAACGTGGCCATCACCAGCGCCTTGTCGTGGAACGTGAAATCGCGGATTTCCACCGGCGGCATGTTCAGCCGCAGCGGCTGCCAATTGTCCCCGTCGTTAAACGAAACATACACGCCCAGGTTGGTGCCCAGGAACAGCAGCCCCTTGCGCACCGGATCCTCGATCAACGCTTCCAGGTACTCATTCGCGGGGATGCCGTTGACGATGTTGGTCCAGCTCTTCCCTCCATCCATGGTGCGGTAGAGGTAGGGACGGTTGTCGTTCAGACGGTGCCGGTCCACCGCGGCAAACGCCTCTTCAGCGTTGTAGTGCGATGCCTTGATGCGCGTGACTTTGCTCCACGCCGTCATTTCCGGCGGCGTGACGTTGTGCCAGGTCTGGCCATCGTCGCGGGTGACCTGAATGTAGCCGTCGTCGGTGCCCACCCAGATTTCATGCGCCAGCAGCGGCGAGGGGCCGATCGCGTAGATCACCCCCCAGCGCGGCCCGTTGGTCCGCTCGGCATAGGTGCTGTCTTTGGCGGTATC
>DATNAC010000104.1:0-33854 GCA_035573035.1 Terriglobales bacterium | reverse complement strand
CGCCAGCCTGCAGCTCGGGCGCCTGGCGCAGACGCCGCTCTCGTACCTGACCGCTTTCGCGGCGAAGTTCATGCGCGCCAGCCTGGATGCCGGCTTTACCACGCTGCGCGATGTGGGCGGCGCCGAGGTGGGGCTCGCCACCGCGCTGCGCGAGGGCTTGCTCGGGATGATGCCCCGGCTTTTCTATGGCGGGCGGGTGATCAGCCAGACCGGCGGGCATGGCGACTTCCGTCCCGGCGATCATGCCCTGCCCGATCGCGTGCCCTGCGGCTGCGCCGCCCACTCCGACGCCATGGCGGTGATCGCCGATGGGGCGGACGCGGTGCGGCGGGCGGTGCGCGAGGAGCTGCGCCGCGGCGCCCATCACATCAAGATCATGGGCTCGGGCGGCGTGGTGTCGCCCACCGACCCACTGGAGCGGTGCCAGTACTCCGACGAGGAGATCCGAGCGGCGGTCGAGGAAACCGAGCGCGCCGGCAGCTACGTCGCCTCGCACTGCCACCCGGCGGAGGCGATCCGGCGGGCGGCAGCGCTGGGGGTGCGCTCGATCGAGCACGGCACGCTGGTGGATGCCCCGACCGCCGCGTTCGTGGCCGAGCGCGGGGCCTTCGTCGTCCCCACCATGGCCACGCTCTTCGCACTGCTCGACCAGGGCGAGGCGCTGGGCTTGCCGCCCGCCAGCCTCGACAAGCTGCGCCGCATCGGGGACCGTGGGCTGGAGAGCCTGCGTCTCTTGCGCGCGGCCGGCGTGCGGATGGCGTTCGGCACCGACCTGCTCGGGCGGCTGCACACGCGCCAGAGCACGGAATTCACGCTGCGCGCGCAAGCGCTGCCGGCGCTTGAGATCGTGCGCTCGGCCGGGGTCACAGCGGCGGAGCTGATGGGCCAGACAGGACGACTGGGATGCATCCGCCCCGGTGCGGCCGCCGACCTGCTGCTGGTGAACGGCAACCCGCTGGAGAACATTGGCCTGCTGGCCGCCGGCGGCCAGCACTTGGCAATGATCATGGCCGCCGGAAGGATCCACAAGCGGCAACTATCGGTCGAGAATGCGGCCGGCTGCCATTGATTAAGAAGTGAAGGGCCCGTCGGACGAGAGGGGATGATGATCCTGATGCGGAAGTCACTGGCGCAGGCTTTCGACCTGCGCTGGCACTGGACGCAGCGTAGTCCTCCGCCATCGGGGCCGCCACGGGGTCCGAGGTACAGTGCCTGGTGATCGATCATGTCACCTGGCTCCAAGACAAACGGACCGGCAACTAGAACTGTCAATATGGAGGCATGCCCTCCGCGTCCCGACTCGCATTCGTCGAACTTCTCGGCCGTTTGCCGTTGTTCTCCGGGTTGGAGCCGGAAGTTCTCGCCGCCTTGGCGGAGCGGGCAAAGCCGCGTCGGTACGACGCGGGAGACGTGCTGTTCCGCGAGGGGGATGCCTGCGCCGGGTTGTTCGTGCTGACCTCCGGCAGCGTGCGGATCTATAAGGTTTCCTCAGGCGGCCGCGAGCTGACGCTGCACGTACAAAAGGCGCCGGCCACGGTGGCGGAGGTGCCCCTGGTGGACGGCGGCCCCTACCCCGCATCGGTACGAGCGCTCACCGAGGTCGAAACGCTCTTCCTTGGGCGCGAGGATTTCCTTGGCATCTGCCGGCGGCACCCCGAGGTGGCGCTGGCGGCGCTGACGGTGTTTGGGCGGAGGCTGCGCGGGCTGGTGGCGCTGCTCGAAGCGGTGACTTTTGGCGGACTGCGGCAGCGGCTGGCGGCGGCGCTGCTCGACCAGGCGGCACCGGGCGAGGCCGGCGTGCCGACACTGAGCGGCACCCAACAGGAGATCGCTCTCCATTTGGGGACGGTGCGCGAGGTGGTCGCGCGCATCCTCAGCCGTTTTCAGGCGGATGGCCTGATACGCATTCGTCCCCGTGCGGTCGAGCTGGTGGACGTGGACGGCCTGCGGCGCGAGGCCGAGGTCGAGCTCTAAGCTGCCGTGACAAAAGTCATAGGACGGGACGCGGGGGCGGGTCAGGCTGAAGATGGAGGTTTTTCCTATGTCCCAACCCCTTGACGCCCAGCGCAGTCTGGGTGAGCTGGCCACCTCGGTTCCAGGCGCCGCCCGGGTGTTCGAGCGCGCCGGGCTCGACTTTTGTTGCGGCGGCAAGAAATCGCTGCACGAAGCCTGCGCCGCCGCCGGCATGAATGCCGAAGAGCTTTTGGCGGAGCTCGCCGCCGCCGATCCGGAGACGCCCAGCGACGCGCGCTGGCGGGAGCGGCCCCTGCTCGACCTGGTGCAGCACATCGTGACCCGGCACCACCAATATGTGCGCGAGGAAACGCCCCGCATACACCGCTGGCTCGACAAGGTGGTGAGCGCGCATGGCAGCCGTCATCCCGAGGTGGCCGAGATCCGGCAAGGCTTCGAGAGCATGGCCGCCGACCTGGCGCAGCACATGGCCAAGGAGGAGTTGATCCTTTTCCCCGCCATCGCGCGGTTGGATGGACCAGCGGCCGTGGGGGCGCGGCCCCCGGCGGGTGGGTGCGGCGACGTCGCGCACCCGGTGGAGCGCATGATGCAGGAGCACGCACACTCGGGCAACGACCTGGCGGAACTGCGGCGGCTGAGCGGCGGCTATGCGCCGCCTCCGGATGCCTGCGCCACCTTCCGGGCCTTGTATCAGGCACTGGCCGACTTCGAGCGCGACCTGCATCAGCACATCCACCTGGAGAACAACCTTCTCTTCCCGCGCGCCCTGGAACTGGAACGCCAGCATGCCGGCTCCCGGCCAGCCTGAGCGGGCGCTGCCGCTGGTGGGCGATACCCGCGTCTATGAGCTGCGGCTGGCGCGGCTGCTGATGGCGTTCCTGGTGTCCGGCCTGATCTTCCTGCTCGGCCCGGGCAGCTTTCTGGGGTTGTGGAACCTGATGGCGATCAGCCAGCGGCAGGCGGCGCTGGCGGTATCGCCGGCGTGGCTGCAAGCGCACGGCCACGCCGAGGTGTTCGGATGGGTAGGCAGCTTCATCCTGGGCATTGGGTTTCACTCGCTCACCCGCCAAAATCAGGCGCGGGTGAATTTGACCTGGGCCTGGGCGTGTTGGGCGCTATGGACGGCGGGAGTAGCGCTGCGATGGCTCGCTGGCGTGGCCGCCTGGCACTGGCGTGTGATCCTGCCGCTGGCGGGCGGCCTCGAGCTGGCCGCCTTCGCGATCTTTCACCGCACCGTACGGGGCGCCCACCGGCGGGCGCCGGGCGCGCCGCGTGAACCGCTGCCGGGGTGGATCCTGCTTGTGCTGACCGGCGTCTGCGGGTTTCTGCTCACGCTGGTCCTACATTTTGGCGCGGACGTCTACCTGGCGGGGTGGGGCTCCGCGCCGTTGGTCGGCCCCGGGTGGGACGTGCGCCTGGTGACGATCATGACCTGGACCTTTCTGGTCCCGTTTGTGCTCGGCTTCAGCACGCGCTGGTTCCCCATTTTTGCCGGCCTGCGGCCGGCGCCCGCGTGGGCGCCGCGGCGATTGGCGGCGTGCGTTGCCGCCGGCGCGGTGTTGACGATTGCCGGCGCCGCCGCGGCGGCCGCGCTGTGTTGGATGGCGCTGGCGCTGATCGCGGTCTGGGCGCTGGGCGTGGTTCGGCCTTCGGTGCAGCCGCCGAAGACCCAGGGCATTCATCCCAGCTTCCCCTATTTCTTGCGAATCGCATATTGCTGGCTGGCCGTTGCCGCGGCGCTCAACCTATGGGCGGCGCTGGCCCCGGCCGCCACCGGAGCCGCCGGCGCGGGTCGGCACGCCCTGACGGTCGGGTTCATCGCCGGCATGATCCTCACCATCGGGCCGCGGATTCTGCCCGCTTTTAGCGGCATGCGCACGCTCTTTAGCCCGGGATTGATGTTGGCCGCTCTGGTGCTGCTGCAAGCCGGATGCACATTGCGGGTCGCGGGAGAAGTGCTTGCCTATCCCGGCTGGCTGCCCGGGGCCTGGCACTGGCTGCCGGTCTCGGCCGGGGTTGAAGTGGCGGCGCTCGCCCTGTTTGCCTGCAACCTTGCGGCCACGCTGCTGCGCCCCCCGGAGCATCTCCGCCGGGTCCGCTAAGATAAAAGGACGTGGCTACGCGGCGAGAATTTGAGGTAGCGGTGGTGGGCGGCGGGCACGCCGGCTGCGAGGCGGCGCGCGCCGCCGCGCGTATGGGCCTGCGGACGGCCCTGCTGACGCTCAACCCGGAGCTGATCGCCCAGATGTCCTGCAACCCGGCCGTGGGCGGCATCGCCAAGGGGCATCTCGTGCGCGAGGTGGACGCGCTGGGCGGCGTGATGGGCGAGGTAATCGACGCGGTCGGCATTCAGTTCCGGCTGCTCAACACCAGCCGCGGGCCGGCGGTATGGTCGCCGCGGGCGCAGGCCGACAAGAAACAGTACCGGTTGCACATGCAAGCAGTATTGGCCCAGGAGCCGAACCTCACCATCCTGCAAGCCGAAGCCGCCGACTTGGTGATCGAGGCGGTGGAGGGCGGCGGGCGCCGGGTGCGCGGTCTGATCCTGCGCGACGGCAGCCAAGTCGGCGCCGAGGCGGTGGTGATTACCACCGGCACATTCCTCAATGGGCTCATCCATGTGGGTGAGACCACCTATCCCGCCGGTCGCGGTGGCGAGCCCGCCTCACAAGTGTTGGGCGAGTCGCTCAAGCTGCTCGGTTTCCCGTGCGGCCGGCTCAAGACCGGCACCCCGCCGCGGCTTGACGGCCGCACGCTGGACTGGTCGCAGTTCACCGAACAGCCCGGCGATCCCGAGCCGACGCCATTTTCGTTCAAGACGCGCCGCATTGAGCGCCCCCAGGTGCTCTGCTACAGCACCTTCACCACCGCCGCCACCCACCAGGCGGTGCGCGATAACATCCACCGCAGCCCACTCTACTCCGGCCAGATCGCCGGAGTGGGGCCGCGCTACTGTCCCAGCATCGAGGACAAGGTGGTCAAGTTCCCCGACAAGGACCGGCACCAGATCTTTCTGGAGCCGGAGGGCCTCGACACCGACGAAGTCTACGTCAACGGTATGTCGAGCTCGATGCCGCTCGACGTGCAGGCGGCGATGATCGCCAGCATCCCCGGCATGGAGAAGGCCGCCATGCTGCGGCCGGGCTACGCCATCGAGTACGACTTCGTGCAGCCCACCGAGTTGCGCCCCACGCTCGAGACCAAGAAGATCGCAGGGCTGTTTCTCGCCGGGCAAATCAACGGTACCTCGGGTTACGAGGAGGCGGCCTGCCAGGGGCTCGTCGCCGGCATCAACGCCGCCCTTCAGGTCAAGCAGGAGCCCGAGCTGGTGCTCAGCCGCACCGAAGCTTACACCGGAACCTTGGTGGACGACCTCATCGCCCGCGGCGCCGACGAGCCGTACCGCATGTTCACATCGCGGGCCGAGTTCCGCCTCCATCTGCGGATCGACAACGCGGATCTGCGCCTCACCCCCATCGGCCGCCGCGTTGGCCTGGTGGACAACGAGCGCTGGCAGCTCTATCTGGCCAAGCGGCGGCGCGTGGACCGGTTCACCGAGTTTCTCCAGACCAAGCGGCGCGAAGGCGATGCCCTGCCCGCGGCGCAGTTGCTGAAGCGGCCCGAGGTGCAACTATCCGAGTTCCTGCCCTGGCTCGAACGCGAACTGCCCGCGTTGATGGCCGAGCAGCGCGCCGCCGACCCGGCGGGTTGGGAGTGGAAGACAATTGAGACCTCGATCAAGTTCGAGGGCTACCTGGCCCAGCAGCGCCGTCAGATGGACCAGCTCCGCCAAGCCGAAGGCCGCTCCATCCCACGCGACTTTGACTACCAGGGGATGGCCGGCCTGTCGCATGAACTCCAGGAAAAGCTGACCAAGATTCGCCCGGCCACGCTGGGGCAAGCATCCCGCATCCCCGGCGTGACGCCGGCAGCGGTGTCGCTGTTGCTCGTGCACCTGGAATTGCGCCGCCAAGCGGCCGCCAGCTAGCTCATCAAATCGGCGCGGGTGATGCGCAGGCCATTGAGGTTGCCGAGCACGGTCAGCGCCATGTGCGCCGGGTCGAACGCCGCGGCGGTGATACGCTGCAAGTCCTCCGCGCTGACCTGCTCCACCCGCGCCAACAGCTCGTTCAGACTGATGAAGCGGTTGAAATAGATCTGCTGGCGCGCCAGATTGGACATGCGCGCCCCGGTGGACTCCAACCCGAGCATCAGGCTGCCCTTCAAGTTATCCTTGGCGCGGCGCAGCTCCTCGGCGGGAACCGGGTTCTGCCGCAGGTCGCGCAGCTCCTTGAGGATCGAGTCCACCACCTGGCGGACGGTCTTGGCGCCCGTGCCGGCGTAGACCTCGAACACCCCGGCGTCGGAGTACGGGTTCAGGTCGCTGAAGACCGCATAGGCCAATCCCTGCCGCTCGCGGATGTTCTGGAACAGCCGCGACGACATCCCTCCCCCCACCACGGTATTGAGCACCGACCAGGCGTAGCGGTCTTCGCTGAGCAGCGACTGTGCCGGGAGGCCCAGGCAGATCTGTACCTGCTCCAACTGTTTCTTGTTGCGGAGCACGATGCGGGCGTGGCTCGAGGGCGGCACATTCCTGTGCCCATTGGGTACAGGCGAGTGGTCGGCGAACCAGCGTTGCGCCAGCTCCACCAAGCGCGCGTGCTCATAATTCCCCGCGGCCGCGATCAGAAGGTTATCCGGGGAAAAACACTTCTCGTAGTAGTGGAACAAATGCTCCTGGCGCAACTGGCGCACCGTTTCCTTGGTACCCAGGATGGGGCGGCCCAGCGGGTGATCCTTCCAGAAATTCTGGGTGAAGATCTCATGGACGAGGTAGTCGGGGTTGTCCTCGTCCATCTTGATTTCCTGCAGGATCACCCCCTGCTCGCGCTCAATGTCTTCCTCGCGAAACATCGGGTTGCGGACGATGTCGGCCAGTACCTCGAATGCGATCGGCACGTGCTCGTCGAGCACCTTGGCGCTGAAGCAGACGCTCTCCTTGGAAGTGAAGGCATCCAAGTTGCCGCCGATCGAGTCTACCGAGCGCGCGATCTCTTCCGCCGAGCGATGGCGGGTACCCTTGAAGACCATGTGCTCGATGAAGTGAGTTATGCCATTCTGTTCGGCGGTTTCGCGGCGCGATCCGTTCAACACCCAAACGCCCAGCGTCACCGAACGCACGTGCCGCATGCGTTCGCTGACGATCGTCAGCCCGTTCTCCAACACGGTGCGCTCGATCGCTTGCCCCTCGGGAGCAATGGGGGTGGCCGGAGAAGTGGCCACGGTTGCGGCTGGGTTGAGCACGGTCATCGCGGCCTCCCGAATCAACTCTGGCATTCCCTATATTGTGTCATGGCGTGCGATGGCCGGAGCGTGAAGACCGGCGCCGCCTATGTGGTGCTTTAACCACACGGAACGCGCCAGCACTACGTTTCCCTTGATTTTTGAATAACTTACCGAGTCCGGTTTACCATAAGAGGCATGGGCATGTCTGCCGCATCCATGGCCGCACTCGGGTTGGAGCCGGAGGAGTTCGCTGATTCCCTGCGGCCACTCGGGATGCCTCGCTATCGGGGCGAGCAGATCTTTCGGGCCCTGCACCAGACCTACGCGGCTTCCTGGGAGGCGATCGCGGCGCTGCCGCTGGAGGACCGCCAGCGGCTCGCGGATGCCTACTCCGTACATTGGCCGGAGGTGGCACAGCGATTCGGCTCGACCGATGGAACCGTCCGGTATCTGCTGCGGCTGCAGGATGGCGCCGAGGTGGAAGCGGTGTACCTTCCGGACGAGGTGTTCGATGGCGAGGGGGCATCGGTGCGCCGCCGCACCACGTTCTGCATTTCAAGCCAGGTGGGTTGCGCGGTCAACTGCCAATTCTGTCTAACCGCGACGTTGGGCCTGACCCGGAGCCTCACCGCGGCGGAGATCGTGGGCCAGGTGCTGACGCTGCTGCGTGAGCACGACTTGCGGCCGGGCAAAGGACTGGACCGGGTCAACCTGGTCTTTATGGGGATGGGCGAGCCGTTCTTGAATTACGAGGCCACGGTGCGCGCCATCCGAATCCTGACCCGGCCGGAAGGGGCGGGGCTGGCGCCGCGCCGGATCACGGTTTCGACCTCGGGCATTGTGGATAAAATCCGCCGTTGGGGCGAGGAGCCGTTTCCGCGCGGCCGGCCGCGGCTGGCAATTTCGCTCAACGCCTCCAGCGACGGCCAGCGGCAGCAACTGATGCCGCTGCATCGCGGCCAGGGGGGGATGGCGGGGCTGTTCGAGGCGGTGCGCGCGTTTCCGTTGGCGAGCCGGGAGTACATCACGTTTGAGTACGTGCTGCTGGCGGGAGTGAACGATCAGATGGCCGACGCCGACCGGGTGCTGGCGCTGCTCCGGGGTGTGCGTGCCAAGGTCAACCTGATCGCTTGGAACATGGGACCGGATCTGCCCTTCGCGACGCCGGAACAGAACCATGTGCTCGCCTTTCAGCGGCGGTTGATGGACGGCGGCATGTCCACCTACATTCGGCGGCCGCGCGGACGGGATATCTACGCCGCCTGCGGCCAGCTCAAGCGCACCAGCCTGGTGGGCATCCCGAACGTTAGTTAAGCGGACGGACGTCGCCGGAGAGCACAAGACGCAGCGACCCGTCCCGGGTCCGCACCCGCAGAAACCCGGCCGGATCGAGCCCCTCGGTGACGCCAGTGTAGCCGTCCGGGCCGCCGACCCGCACCGCGGCGTTTCGGGCCAAGCGGCAGCGGCGCTCGAACTCCTCCAGGATGGCGGCATGCTCGCCGGCCTCGAAGCGGCGGTAACGGCCTTCTATGCAATGTACAACCGCCACGCCCAACTCCCGGCGAGAGATGGGGTGCGGCGCGTGCGCGTCGAGCCAGGTGGCGATTGGCTGTAATTCGGGCGGGAAGGCAACGGCATGGATATTGATGCCAAAGCCGAGGACGGCGTAAAGAACGTGCTCCGAATCGGCGCTGGATTCGACCAGCAAGCCGCAGAACTTCTTCCCGTCGAGAAGGAGATCGTTGGGCCAGCGCAGTTCCGCCTCGAGTCCGGATACCGCGGCAACCGCGTCGGCCACGGCCAAGCCGGCGGCCAGGGTGAGCAGCGGCAAGGCCGCGACCGGCTGGGTGGGCCGCAGGATCAGGCTGGCGTAAATGCCGGCGCCGGCGGTTGATTGCCACGCGTGGCCGTGGCGTCCGCGTCCGCGGGTTTGGGCCTCGGCGACGAACAAGCTTCCTTCCGACGCTCCCTTTGCGGCCGCGGCGGCAGCCAGCCGTTGGGTCGAGTCCACCTCGTCGTAGTGTTCGAGCGGGCGTCCAAACAAAGTCTCGCGGCTGAGGCGGGACACGAAGCCGTCCCCGCGCAAGCCATCGTCCGCCCGCGTGTTCATGCCGAAAACGGGACGAGCGGACCCACCGGGATGATGGTCATGGACAAGTCCACGGCCGGCGCCGAGTGGGTCAGGGCTCCGACGCTGATAAATTGCGCGCCGGTTTCGGCGTAGGCCCGTACCGTATCCAGACGAACGCCCCCGGAAACCTCGACGGGGACACGCCCCGCGATCAGCGCAACCGCGGCGCGCACCTGGGCGGGGTTCATGTTGTCGAGCAGCAGCCGTTCCGCGCCGCCTTCCAACGCTTCCCGGATCTCCTCCATGGTGCGGACTTCAATTTCGATGAGTTGATGCGCGCGGCGGCGCTGGTGGGCGCGGCCCAGGGCGGCGCCGATGCCGCCGGCCAGCCGGATGTGGTTATTCTTGATCAGGATCGCGTCGGAGAGGTCGGCGCGGTGGTTGTGGCCGCCGCCGCAGGTTACCGCATATTTGTCGAGAACGCGCATGCCGGGGGCGGTTTTGCGGGTGTCGAGAATGCGCACGGGCAGGCCCTTGACCGCATCGACGAACTGACGGGTGAGGGTCGCGATCCCGCCCAGCCGCTGCAGCAGGTTCAGCGTGACGCGCTCACAGGACAACAACGACCGCGCCGGTCCGCGCAGGACCGCCACGGTCTGCCCCGGGCGCAGGCGGACGCCGTCAAATATCTCGGGGTGGCTGGTCACCACCACCGGCGGCTGCTGTTCCGCCTGGCCGGCCTTGAGGCCCAGGCTCAGGAACAGCTCGAACACCCTCGGCACCAAGCCCAAGCCCGCCAGCACGCATTCCTGTTTGGCCACGATCTCGGCCTGCGCCATCTGCGTGGCAGCGACGGTCTGCAGGGTGGTTGCATCCGCCAGAGCGTGATCTTCGTTGAGAGCCCGCTCGATGAGCGAGGTGACGCGCGGTGAGTTCCAATCCATGATATCGGGCTCGCCGCGACGTTGCCCCAGCGGCAAGAAGGGGTGGTTGCCGGGCAGGGACTCGAACCCCGATAGGCAGATCCAGAATCTGCTGTCCTACCATTGAACGACCCGGCAAGGCCGCTCGTAGATTATAGCGCGAGCCGCATACCACTCCGCTTGCCTGGATTCCTCCTAATGCCCGCCCGAGCGCTGACCCCAACGGTAGCGGCGGGTGCCGCAGCGCCGGCAGGAGTAGGGCCAGAGCGCCAAGCCGGCGGCCAGATAGTCGGCAACGGTCTGCCGCTTGCGCCGGTCGAGGTCGGTGCCGCAGCGCCAGCAGTGCTTCACCGCCGGCGGTGCGGCGCGCTCACCGCACTGGGCGCACTGGTAGGCCGCGGGCCGCAGGCGCAGACGTTCTCCCACCGTGCGGGAGGTGCGGCGCATGCTTGCGGCTGAGCAGCTAGGACATCGAATCATGAGTCGCTTCAGGTCCGAAATTACTCTGGCATTCTATACCATGATTGTAGTTGGCGAGTAATATTTTCGGCGGACTCATTGCGGAACTCGAACACCGGTCCGAAAGTTACACGGACGCGACCGCGTTTAGGGTGGCGGGCCCGGTCGGGCAATATCTCATACAGCCCATCTATCCGAATTGTCATTACCGGTATCTTTAGCGCGGCGACGAACACGCCGATGCCGGGGCGGAAGGGATGGAGCTTGCCGTCCGGGGTGCGCCGGCCCTCGGGAAAGATCAACGGGCAGAATCCCAGGTCGGCCAGCTTGCCGGTATGGCGCAGCGCCAAGCCGATGGCGCCCCGGTCGGTGAGCAAATAAGTGTTGAAGAAGGCGCGCATCATTTGAAACCGCCGCCAGGCACGCCAACGCCGCCGCCGCGGCGCCGTGGGGTTGAGCGCGTCCGCCACGGGATCAATACCCATCGCCGGCGCCAGCCAGGGACGCCAGTTGCGAGGCAGGGCGCGTAATATGACCGGCACGTCCAGCGCGCTCTGGTGATTGGAGACGAACAACACCGGGCGGTGCAAGGAAGCGAAGCGCTCGCGGCCGGAAACATCCACGCGCGAAACAGCCGTCCACAGGAAGGGGAACACCGCGCTGGGGAAGGCAGCCGCGCGGAAGGCGCGTAGGCTGGGGTGCATGGGCCAGTCCGCTTCGCTGACCAGGATGGCGGGCGGCCGTGCCTCGGCTATCGGGCGGGCTCCGGGCAAGCCGTCCGTTTGGGTGGATGCCAGCAAGGCGTCGAGATCCGCCACCGTCTGGATGCTGACCAGCGAAGGTTCGGCGATGGCGGCGGCGTGCGCCTCCAGCCACGAGCCCAACTCCACCCGATCGAGGGAGGAGAGGCCCAAATCGGCATCCAAACGGGCTTGCGGCTGCAAGCGCTGCAACTCCACGCCCCAGCGCTGCTGTACGAACTCTTTCCAGTCGTTGGCGGCGGCGGAGGGAGAGGTGGGCGCGCCATCGCGTTGTCCGTTGACCCACCGCGCAATGGCGACGCGCTGCAGTTTGCGGGTCGAGGCGGTGCGCGGCAGCGCCGCCTCCGGCCACAAGGAGGCGGTGCGTACGCGCTGGTGCGGTTCGAGTTCAAGGTTGGCGGCGGTCACGGCCTGTTGCAGCGCCTCCGCCCCGGCGCCGGGACGCAGCACGGCTACCGCATGGACCTGAGGACGGCCGCTGTAGCGCGCTTCCACCACCGCCGCCTCGGCAATGGCCGGCTGCCGCTCGAGCGCGTTCTCGACGTCCTGGGGATAGACATTGAGGCCTTCCGGAGTTACGATCACTTCCTTCTTGCGGCCTAGGAAATGAAGGTTTCCCTCGCTATCCAACCGGCCCAGGTCGCCGGTGTGGAGCCAGCCATCGCCGAAGGCCGCCTCGGTCGCCTCCCGGTTGCGGTAATAACCCGGCGAAACGTTTCCCCCGCGCACCAGGATCTCCCCATCGGGCGCGAGTTTCGTCTCGACGCCCGCCAGCATGCGGCCCACCGCGCCCCGGCGAATCTTGAAGGGGTGGGTAATGGCGATGGCGGGAGCGGTCTCGGTCAGACCATAGCCTTGGATGACGGCGTAGCCGAGGGCGTTCCAGAAATCCTCGAGACCTTGGGGGAGTGCCGCGCCCCCCACGATGTAGGCCCACATTTTCCAGCCTAGCTTGCGGTGCAACTGGCGCCAGTGCCACCAGCTCCAGGCGATGCCGCGCGAGCGCCCGCGCGCCGCCAGTTCCGCGACGGAAACGCTCTGGTCGGCCGCCGCCCATTGGCTGAATAGTTCCAACTGTTGCGGCACCGCCACCATGGCCGATACCCGGTAGCGGCGAATTGCCGCCGCCCAGTGGGCGGGCACCTGTGACTCGGGATAGACCACCGCGCTATCCAGCAGGGGTGGAATGCACAGCCCCATCACCTGGCCGAAAAGATGGCTCAGCGGGATCAGGTGAAGGAAACGCAGCGGGAGAAAGAGCCCCGCCTTGGGTTTGTACTTGGCGATTTCGCGGGCAATGGGCTGCAGGTTGGCCAGCAGGTTGCCGTGGGTGATCATCACGCCCTTGGGTTCGGCGGTGGCGCCCGAGGTATAGACGATCTCCAGCAAGGTGTCGGCCGCCGGCACCGGAAGCGCCTCGGGCCTGGGGGCCGGCGGCAGCGCGGTAATCTCGGCAAACGCCAGTGCGGGCAGACCGGCGAGCGGCGGATGATCGGTGCAGAGCAGCACGGCTTCCGTCTGCCGGCGCACGCGATCGGCGAAGGCGGCGGAGAAGGCGGCGTCGAGCGGGACCACCACCGCGCCCGCCAGCACGCATCCGTAAAACGCGATGGCCCACGCGGCCCCCGAGGCGCCCCACACGATGACCCGGTCCCCCGCCCGCACCCCGCGCCGCTCCAACTCCAGCCGCAGTGCGAAGCTCTTGCCCAAAATATTGGCATAGCTATAGGTCGTGCTGCGATAGAGCTGGTGCTCGATGACCGCCGCCCGGCTTCCGAGCCGGGCCAAGCCCCGAATGTACTCCGGCAGCGATGTCAGAGCTGGGACGGTGGCGGGCATGGAGCGTAGGGGGCGCCCGGGGGCACGTTAGATCGGGGTGGGATAACGCCCGGTGTAGCAGGCGGTACAGAAGCGGTCGTCGCGGTTTTCGACCGCCTGCGCCAAGCCGTCCAGGGAAAGGTAGGCCAGCGTGTCGGCCCCGATGGAAGCACGGATCTGATCCAGGGTCTGGTTGGCGGCGATCAACTCGTCCTTGGAGGGGGTGTCCACGCCGTAGTAGCAGGGCGAGATCGTGGGTGGGCAGGAGATGCGCAGGTGCACCTCTTGGGCGCCGGCTTCGCGGATCATATTGACGATCTTGCGGCTGGTGGTGCCGCGCACAATCGAATCATCCACCAGCACCACGCGCTTGCCTTCGAGCAAGCGGCGCACCGGGTTGAGCTTGAGCTTCACCCCGAAGTCGCGGATCTGCTGCGAGGGTTCGATGAAGGTGCGGCCGACGTAATGGCTGCGGATCAGCCCAAAGCGGCAGGGGAGGCCGCTCTCGGCCGAGTAACCCAGAGCCGCCGCCACGCCGGAGTCGGGTACCGGAACCACGATATCGGCATCGGCCGGGGCCTCGCGCGCCAGGATGCGACCCATCTCCTCGCGGCTCTGCTGCACGCTGCGTTCGAACACCAGGCTATCCGGGCGGGCAAAATAGACGTGTTCGAATACGCACTGGCGGCGCTGGCGGGCCGGCGCAAAGCGGTGCCGCTCCACCGTCGGTTGCTGCGAGTCGCCCCGCAAGCGCACCCACTCGCCCGGCTCCACGTCGCGCTCGAACTTCGCGCCGATCAAATCGAAGGCGCAAGTCTCGCTGGCGAAAAAGGCTCCGCCGGTGGCCAGCCGGCCCCAGGCGAGAGGCCGGAAGCCCCAGGGATCGCGGATGGCGTACAGGCTGTCGGGCGTCAGCAGCATCAGCGAGTAGGCCCCTTCCACCTGGTGCAGGGCTTCCTCCAGCGCCGCGTCAAAGTCGGTGGCGCGCGATTGCGCGATCAGATGCAGGATGACCTCGGTGTCGCTGGTGGTCTGAAAGATGGAGCCCTGCGCCTCCAGCCGGGTGCGTATGCCGGCGGCATTGGTCAGGTTGCCGTTGTGCGCAATGGCCAGACGGCCTTTGTTGCACTCCACGATCAGCGGCTGGGCGTTGTTGATGCCGCTATCGCCCGAGGTGGAGTAGCGGGTGTGGCCGATCGCGACACGCCCCGGCAGCTTGCCCAGCGCCTTGGGAGTAAAAATATCCGCCACCAACCCCATGGAGCGCTTGGCATGGATCATTTGGCCGTTGCCGTGGACATCGCTCGAGGCGATGCCGGCCGACTCCTGGCCGCGATGCTGCAGCGCGTAGAGTCCCAGGTAGGCGAGGTTGGCGGCTTCGGGGTGGCCCCAGACGCCGACGATACCGCACTCTTCGCGCAGCTTATCCCAGGGAACCAGAATGCCTTGCGCTTGGCTCATGCGACCACCGCCTGCGCGCTCCATTGCCGCTCGAAGCCCTGCTCCCAGGTCTGGGCCAGGGTGGCCAGTTCGAGGCGAACCAAAGATTCTCCCTGGCGCGTGATGGTAAAGCCCTCCGCAACCGTCTGGCCGAGAACGTGCGCCTGGAGGCCGCGCTCGCGCGCGAGCGCGGCGAACCGCTGGAGATGGCGTGCCTCGCCGGAGACCAGCACCCGCGTGGCGCTCTCCGCGAACAGCGCGACCCGGTCCTCCTCGGTTCCGGCAAGGTCCACGGCGACGCCGATGCGCGTGCCGGCCGGCGCTTCCACGGTGCGGCTGACGCAGCCCTCGGCGAGCGCGACCGCGAGACCACCGGTCGAGACCTGGTGCGCCGACTCCAGCCACCCCTCCCGGTGGGCGGTTACCAAGCACTGCTGCAGCGCGCGCTCGGCTTCCAGATCGAGCGCCGGCGGCGTGCCCCAAACCTGGCCCGCGATCACGGTGGCGTACTCGCTCGAGCCGAGCTCCCGCAAGGCCGTCTTGGCATCGAGCGCGGCGGACGCCGCCAGCAACATCACCTGGCGCCCGGCGGCGCGGAAGCGCGCGCCCAGCGGGAAGCGCTGGCGGCTCAAGTCCAACAGGCCGACCACGCCCATGACCGGGGTGGGGAAGATTCCCTGCCCCAACGTCTCGTTATACAGGCTGACGTTGCCGCCGGTCACCGGCGTGTCCAGCGCGCGGCAGGCCTCGCCCATGCCCTCGATCGCCTGGGCCAGCTGCCACATCACCTCCGGCTTCTCCGGGTTGCCGAAGTTCAGGCAGTTGGTCAGCGCGATCGGCTCGGCGCCGGTGCAGGCCACCTTGCGCGCGGCCTCCGCCACCGCGAGTTGGGCGCCGAGGCGCGGGTCCAGCATGCAGTAGCGTCCATTGCCGTCGAGCGCCATGGCCAGGGCGCGCTGGGTGCCCTTGATCCGGATCACGCCGGCGTCGCCGCCCGGGCCCGCCAAGGTGTTGGTCCGCACCATGGTGTCGTACTGCTCGTACACCCAGGCCTTGCTGGCAATGTTGGGCGAGCCCAGCAACTGCAGCAACTCCGCGTTCCAATCGTGGCTGCGCGTCAACCCGGCGGGTGGGTCGAGGGGCAGGGTCCGCACCGGAGCCTGCTGGGGGCGGCGGTAGCGTGGAGCTTCGTCGGTGAGTGCGACGTTGGGGATCTCGGCAACGACCTTGCCCTGATGGCGCACCCGCATCTTGCCGTCGCCGGTGACGGCGCCGACGCAGACCGCGTCCAGGCCCCACTTCTGGAAGACCGCGGTAACCTCGGCTTCCCGCCCCGCGTGGGCCACCAGCAGCATGCGTTCCTGGCTCTCGCTGAGCAGCATCTCGTAGGCGGTCATGCCGGTCTCGCGCTGGGGTACGCGGTCCAGATCGAGATCAATGCCCGTGCCGGCGCGCGCGCCCATCTCACAGGAGGAACTGGTCAGGCCGGCGGCGCCCATGTCCTGGATGCCGGCAATGGCGCCGGTCTGCATCGCCTCGAGGCAAGCTTCGAGCAGCAGCTTCTCCAGAAACGGATCGCCCACCTGCACGTTGGGACGTTTGGCTTCGCTGGCCTCGGAGAACTCCTCGCTCGCCATGGTGGCG
Source organism: Terriglobales bacterium (assembly GCA_035573035.1). Taxonomy (GTDB): domain Bacteria; phylum Acidobacteriota; class Terriglobia; order Terriglobales; family SCQP01; genus SCQP01. Next base: position 17,475 of record DATNAC010000104.1, on the reverse strand, counting down.
CCATGGATGCCGTCGCGGCCCGTCTTGGCGCCGACATACATAACCGGATTCCCGACGCCCGACGCCTTGCCGTAGAACAATCCGTCGTGCCGCGCCAAACCGAGTGCGAAGGCGTTCACCAAGGGATTACCGGAGTAGCAAGGGTGGAACACGGTTTCGCCGCCCAGATTGGCGACACCGAAACAGTTGCCGTAGTGAGCAATTCCTCCCACCACGCCGTCCAGGATGGTATGGTTGCGCCGCGCCGTAACCTCGTTGGTCGTGCCGCTGGGGTCGTCGCCGGTGCGTAGCGGCCCGAAGCGCAGCGAGTCCATGATCGCCACCGGCCGCGCGCCCATGGTGAAGATGTCGCGCAGGATGCCGCCTACGCCGGTCGCCGCTCCCTGAAAGGGTTCGATATAGCTGGGGTGGTTGTGCGATTCGATCTTGAAGGCGCAAGCCCAGCCGTCGCCGACGTCAATGATGCCGGCGTTCTCTCCCGGACCTTGCAAGATGCGCGGGCCGCTGGTGGGGAGCTGCTTCAGATGCACGCGGGTGCTCTTGTAGGAACAGTGCTCGCTCCACATCACCGAGAACACGCCCAACTCGGTGAGGTTGGGCGCCCGCCCCAGCAGGGTGCGGATTTTGTCGTACTCGGCCGGCGAGATGCCGTGTTGGGCCAGAAGTTCGGGGCTTACTTGCATATCAGCAGGGACTCAAAAATGCGGAAGCCGTCGCTGGAGCCCAAGCCGCCCTCGCTGGCGCGCTCCGGATGCGGCATCATCCCAACGACATTGCGCCCCTCGTTGCAGATGCCGGCGATGTTGGCGAGCGAACCGTTGGGGTTGGCGGCGGCGGTGACCGCGCCGTCGGCCTCACAGTAGCGGAAAACCACCTGTTGCCGCTGCTCCAGCCGCTCCAATACGTCCGGATTGGCGTAGTAATTGCCCTCGCCGTGCGCCACCGGCACGCATAGCACCTGCCCGCGCTCGCAGGCGCCGGTAAACGGCGTCGAGGTGGTCTCCACCCGCAGATACACCGGACGGCAAACGAAGCGCAGGCCGGCGTTGCGCAGCAGCGCGCCCGGCAGCAGCCCGGCTTCGCACAGGATCTGGAAGCCGTTGCAAATGCCGAGTACCGGGTGGCCGGCGTCGGCAAAGCGCCGCAGCGGCTCCATCACGGCCGAAAAGCGCGCGATCGCCCCGGTGCGCAGGTAGTCGCCGAAGCTGAACCCGCCGGGAACGATAATGGCGTCGCAGCCCTGCAGGTCGGTGCTTTCGTGCCACAGCGGCACCGCTTCCTGCCCCGCGGCCAAGCCCGAGACGTGAAGGGCGTCGTGGTCGCAATTGCTGCCTGGGAAAACCACTACCCCGATTTTCATGGGAACCCTTAGTTTAGCAGGTCCGGTTAATGCCTCTCCGGGTGCAAGTAGCCGCCGATGAAGGTATAGATCTCCTGCCTTGACTGGCGCGCCAAGGACGTGTCGATGCGGTTGAAATAATGGCCGCCGGGGGCGTTCTGGTAAATCTTGTACTGGAACAGCGGCTGCTTGCCCGCCGCCTTGAGTGCGTCAATCAGGTGCTCCACCTCCATCACGTTGACGTCTTCATCGTTGGTGTTGGTGTGGATCAGCAGCGGGGTCTGCAGCTCGGCGGCGTGGAAGTAGGGCGACCGGCGGCGGTACTCCATGGGGTCCTGGTCGGCGCTCTTGCCCAGGAAGCCCGAGTAAATGTCGCGGTAGCTCTGCGCTTTGTAACCCATGCGCATCACCAGGTCGCTCACCGGCACGCCGGCGTAGGCCACGGCGTAGTCCTTGGGGTAGCGGAAGATGCCCATCAGCGCCTGGTAGCCGCCGTGGCTCCAGCCGATCACGCCCACCCGCGTGGGGTCCACATGGGGCAGGTTCTCGACCGCCCAGTTCCGGGCCGAATGCACATCCACCACCTCGGCCCCGCCGTAATCAATCTGGTTTTCGAAGCCGGCGCCATAGCCGGTGGACCCGCGGTACTCGGGCGCCACGATGACGTAGCCCAGCTTGACCAGCTCGCGCACGATGTGCGCCTGGCTGGTATCCATGCTGCTGTGCACGCCCTCGTGGATGTAGACCAGCAGCGGCGCCTTTTGATCCCCGGTCAGCTGCTTGGGCACAAAAGTGTAGGCGTGGAAGAGCAGCGGGTTTCCCGCACCCTGGCCGGTGGGGTTGGCCATGCGGATAGGCGCCTCGCTGGGGATCCAGACCTTGTCCACGTCGGCGACATCGCTCAGTTCCAGGTGCCAGAGCACGTCGTCGGCGGTCTTCTGCACCGCCTGGAACTCGGCGCGCTCGGAAGCCGCGGCTTGGCGGGCCTGGGCGGCGGGATCGGGAGCCGCGCCGCGCGCGGGCGCCTGGGCGGCGGCCACGCCGAGGAGCGCGGCCAAAAATACGCAGGTACGAAGAGGAGACATGGCAGAGAGAATACCCCACTCACGCCGCCTCGGGCCGTGATTCGCGCTTCTAATTGAACCTTATCCGTACATCGGGACGCGGCGCGACGTGGATCGTATCCACAAAGCGGACCTTGTTCATGCCGCCCGCCATGACCAGCGAGTGCGTCCGGATGCCGTCCTTGAAGAAGCGCACGCCCTTGAGCAGACTGCCGCTGGTCACACCGCAGGCGGCGAAGAGGATGTTCTTTCCCGGGGCCAGGTCCTCGGTACGGTAAACCCGCTTGGGGTCTTTCACCCCCATCTTTTCCAGGCGCTCGACGATGCCCGGCTTGTCGGTGACCAGCCGGGCGACGATCTCCCCGCGCAGGCAGCGCAGGGCGGCGGCGGTGAGCACGCCCTCGGGCGCCCCGCCCGAGCCCATGACCGCGTGTACGCCGGTGCCCAGCACCGAGGTGGCGATGCCGGCCGAGAGGTCGCCGTCCTGGATGAGGTGGATGCGTGCCCCGGTGGCGCGGATCTCGTCCATCAGTTTCTGATGACGCGGGCGGTCGAGCACCACCACCACCAGCTCGTCCAGCTTCCGGTCCAGCCGGCGCGCGATGGCGGCCAGGTTGTCCTTGACCGGGGCGTCAATTTCCACCGCGCCCCGGCAGGCGGGGCCGACGATGATCTTCTCCATGTAGCAGTCGGGCGCGTGCAGCAGCCCGCCCGCCTCGCTGGCCGCCAGCACGGCAATCGAGCCGGGCGCGCCGGTGGCGCAAAGATTGGTGCCTTCCAGCGGGTCGACCGCGATATCCACCTTGGGCGCGCTCGCCCCGCCCCCACCCACCTGCTCGCCAATGAAGAGCATCGGGGCTTCGTCGCGCTCGCCCTCGCCAATCACGATGGTGCCGCGCAGGGGTAGCCGGTCCATCTCGCTGCGCATGGCTTCGACCGCGGCGTGGTCGGAGAGCTTGGCGTTGCCCTGGCCCATGGTCTTGGCCGAGGCGATCGCCGCCTGCTCGACCACGCCCAGCATCTGTAGCGAGATTTCCTGTTCCAGTTCGGTTTTGACTTCCTGCGCGGGCGTAGCTTGCATGCTCGGGTTCCTTAGCAAAACGCGTCTATACCAGTGATGCTATGGCCGACGATCAGGGTATGGATATCGTGCGTGCCTTCGTAGGTCTTAACCGACTCCAGGTTGGCCATATGCCGGAAGACCGGGTACTCGTCGGCGATGCCGTTGGCGCCCAGGATGTCGCGCGCGGTGCGCGCCGCGTCCAGGGCAACGGCGACATTGTTGCGCTTCAGCAGCGAGATGTGGGCAACGGTGGCCCGGCCCTGATCCTTGAGCCGGCCGACGTGCAGGGCCAGCAACTGCGCCTGGCTGATTGCGTTGATCATCGTGACCAGCTTCTCCTGCACGATCTGGTGGCCGGCGATGGGTTTGTCGCCGAACTGCTTGCGAAAAAGCGCGTACTGCAGCGCGGTGTCGTAGCAGTGCATGGCCGGGCCGATCACCCCCCAGCCGATGCCGAAGCGCGCCTGGTTGAGGCACTGCAACGCGCTCTTCAGGCCGGAGGTGCCGGGCAGCAGGTTGCCCGCGGGGATGTGGACGTCGTTCAACGAGAGGCTCGAGGTCACCGAGGCGCGCAGCGAGTACTTGCCGTGAATCTCCTCCGCCCGGAATCCCGGCCGGTCGGTCTCCACTAGAAAACCGCGGATGCAGTCGCTATCGTCCTTGGCCCAGATCAGCGCCACCTGGGCGATGTTGCCCGAGGTGATCCACATCTTCTCGCCGTTGAGCACGTACTCGTCGCCCACCTTGCGGGCGCGGGTGCGCATGCCCCCGGGGTTGGAGCCGAAATCGGGCTCGGTGAGCCCGAAACAGCCGATGGCCTCGCCCTTCTGCATCGCCGGCAGCCAGTGGCGCTTCTGCTCGTCGCTGCCAAAGGTGTAGATGGGGTACATCACCAGCGAGCTGTGCACGCTGACAAAGCTGCGGATGCCGCTATCGCCCCGCTCCAGCTCCTGCATGATCAGGCCGTACTCCACCTGGCTCAGGCCGGCGCCGCCGTACTCGCTCATGGTGGCGCCGAAGAACCCCATCTGCGCCATGGCGGGGATCAGCTCGCGCGGGAAGCGCCCCTCGCGCGCGCAGCCCTCGATGATGGGGATGATGTTCTCTTCGACCCAGCGCCGAGCGCTGTCGCGCACCAAGCGCTCGTTCTCCGACAGCATGGCGGCCAGATTGAGGAAGTCCACGTCGCGGAATTTAATCATGCTGGCTCAGCAACTTTAACATTTCTCTATACTCATCGGTATGGAGACTCCGGCGGTTGCTACTTCAGGTCTGACGCGCCGCTTTGGCCAACTGGCCGCCGTGCAGGATGTCGACTTGCAGGTCGCGCCCGGCCAGTTTTTCGGCTTCCTCGGCCCCAATGGCGCGGGCAAGTCCACCACCATTAAAATGCTCACTGGATTGCTGGCCCCCAGCGCCGGGAGCATTCGAATTCTGGGCCTCGACCTGATGACCCACGGGGTCGAGGTCAAACGCCAGATCGGCGTCGTGCCCGAGGGCATGGCGCTGTTCGGCCGGCTCACGGGCACCGAGTACCTCAACTTCGTCGGGCAGATGTATGGCCTCGACCGCCCCACCGCCGCCAAGCGCACCGGCGAGCTGCTCGAGTTCATGCAGCTCGCCGACCAGCGCAAGAAGCTGATCACCGACTACTCTCACGGCATGCAGAAAAAGCTGGCCCTGGCGGCGGCGGTCATCCACGGGCCGCGCGTCCTGTTTTTGGACGAGCCCTTCGAGGGGGTGGACGCGGTCGCCTCGGTCACGCTCAAGGCCATGCTGCAAAGCATGATTGCCCGCGGCGCCACCATCTTCCTCACCAGCCATGTGCTGGAGATCGTCGAGCGTCTTTGCAGCCACGTCGCCATCATTGACCATGGCCGCCTGGTGGCCCAGGGCTCGCTCGACGAACTGCGGCAGGGGGTGGAAGCGCGGGCCGCGGCCGCGGCGGGGGACGCCTCCGGCACGGCGGTGACCGCCGGCGAGAGGCTCACCTTGGAACAGATCTTCCTGCGCATCGTGGGCGGCACGGCCGCGTCGCCCGCCGCGGCGGAGCTGTCATGGCTGAGCTAGAGCCCCCGCCCCTGACCGCGCCGCGCTGGGGGACGCAGCTCGCCGCCATCGCCCGGGTGCGGTGGCAGCTTACCGTCAACTCGGTACGCACCACCCGGGGCGCGCTCGAGATGGTGGCGCGGATTTGGGTCGGCTTCTGGTTCGCGGTGATGGGGCTTGCCGGCGCGTTTGGCTTTGGCGTCGGCGGCTGGTACTTCCTCGGTCACGGCCGCGGGGAGTGGATCGCGGCAATGCTCTGGCCGCTGTTGCTGTTCTGGCAAGTCTTCCCGCTTGCCACCTCGGCGTTTGCCGAGCACGCCGATTCCTCCCAGTTTTTGCGTTACCCGCTCGGCTACCGCGCTTACGTGGTGGTGCGGGTGGCGTTCGGCGCGCTTGATGCCGCGACGTTGGTGGGCATCCTCTGCCTTTTGGGGTTGACGGCGGGCTGTGCGATCGCCGCGCCCCGGCTGGCGCCCCTGATCCTTCTCCTCGCGATCGCGTTCCTGGTCTTCAACCTGCTCCTGGCGCAAATGATCTTCGCCTGGCTGGAACACTGGCTGGCGCGGCGCCGTACGCGCGAGATCCTGTCCGTGCTGTTCCTGCTGCTGGTGTTCGGCGTCAACTTCCTGCGGCCGCTGACGCGCGGCGCGGCGCACTTGACCGTGCCGGCTCAGTGGGCCGGCTTGGTGGCGGCGCAGCGTTGGCTGCCCCCGGGCTTGCCGGCGCACGCATTGGCGGCGGCCGCCGCCGGGCAAGCGTGGACGCTCGCCGCCGCGGTGGTGCTGCTGGCTGCCTGGGTCGGCGGCGTGCTGGCCCTGCTCAGCCGGCGTCTGCGGGCCGACTACCGTGGCGAGACGTTGAGCGAGGGCGTCCCCGGTGCTCCGCGGCGAGAGAAAAAGCAGTCCCGCGCCGCCGCCGCCGCCGCGCCCGCACGAGTTTGGTCCGGCCTTTCCGGGCCGGTGCCGGCCATCGCGCAGAAAGAACTGCGCTACCTCGCCCGCAGCCCGATGATGTACTTCCCGTTGGTCATGCCGGTGCTGTTGCTGGTGTTCTTCCGCTTCGGTTCCCTGAACGGCGCGCCCGGACATCACGCCGCCAACCTGGCCGGTTTCGGCTTCCCCGTGGGCGCCGCCTATGCGCTGCTGGTGCTGACCAACCTCATTTTCAATTGCCTGGGCACCGACGCCGTCGGGGCGCAGTTCTACTACATGGCGCCGGTGCGGTTCCGCCAGGTGTTCCTCGGGAAGAATCTCGCTTACGGGCTGCTGCTGGCGGGCGAAGTGGTCGTAATTTACCTTGCCGCCTGCCTGCTCGACGGCCCGCCCGCCGTCTGGCTGACGGCGGCGACCCTGGTGGGGATGGTCTTCGCCGCGCTCTGCAACTTCAGCTGCGGCAACCTGCTCTCGCTCTCCATGCCCAAGAAGATCGACCTCAGCCGTCTCGGCCGACAGGGCAGCCGGGGCGTGAGCAGCCTGGTGGCGCTCGCCATCCAAGGCGGGGTGGCGGCGCTGGCCGGCATCGCGGTCCTGATCGCCTATCTGCTCGGCCGCCTCTGGTTGCTCCCGCTCTTCCTGGCGGTGGAGGCGGTCCTGGCCCTGGTCGCCTACCGCGTCACGCTCGGCCTCACCGACCGGTTGGCGCTCTCCAGCCGCGAGGCCCTGATCGAGGAACTTTCCAAGGGATAATTCGCCCGCGGCGGCGAAGTCGAGCGACGCTCAGGCGAACTACAGACGGGTCTTGAAAACATCAAGAGCAAGGGCGGAGACAAATGAATAATCACCGGGGTTGGTGCGGAAAGCTCGAATTCACGCTCGGGGCAATCCTCGCTTCTAATGTTTTCTGTCTGGGTCAGGTCCGCGCCCGGGCCTCCGCAGCGCCTCGGCAAACCGCCCCGACCATATCCGCTGCGACGGTAAAATTCGCATGCACACTGGTTGGGCATGGCTGCCGAAACTTCAGACCCGGCCCCCCACAAACCGACCCCGAGCGCTATTCGTGCCCGTTCTGCACCCCCCAAATGCTGATTAGCTTGACCTTTGAGATCGCACCCAGTTCAATACAGGGCGGCCCGCAGTGGATATACACGGACATTTACCAAATGACGCTCGTGGCGTCGGTTCCCGCCGCGCACGCCGATCTCATGCGGCTCTCCCAGCAGGCGATCATCAAGGCGTTCCAGCTTCAGTACCATATCGAGGCGAAGCCCTCGCCGGTTTACCGCCTCGAGGCAAGCAGGAGCACGATACCCAGTGGTGGCGGCCCTGAACCGGCTACCAAGGCCGAGCTCATGGGTGGCACCAGGGAATTTTCGTCGGTGGCGCAACTCGTCAGCTTTCTGAATGGGTTGTACTACTCCTGCCCGAAATGTGGGAATCCCCGCTACCCGGTCGAGGACGGAACCGGGCCGCAGGCCGTCACCCGATCGTGCTTAATATCGGTACTCCGGCAAATCTGAATGACGTCCCCTGGCTCGCCCTCGTCAAGGAGCAGTTGGGTCTGAAGCCGGTGAGCGTGCCCGGACATGTCTCCCGCTTCGTCATCGACAACATCGAACATCTCGATACTCAGTGGACCCTTCCCTGAGGCCTGCCCGCACCGCCCGGTGTTGCGGCGGGTTGTCAGTTTTGCCCCCGGCATGGTAGTTTTGAATCTCGCCCATCGGAGTGCCACAGGTTCCGTCTGTCCCTGATTCCCCAGGATTTCCGCCAGAGTGGACTGAGCCCGGCGCCGTCTGATCCAGAACGAGCGGTATGAAAAAGTCTCTGCAAGAAGTCAAAGTCGCCCACAGTCCCGATTCTGATGACGCCTTCATGTTTTACGCCCTGGCCACCAATAAGGTGGGCATTCCGGGCGTGAAGTTCACCCATATTTTGAGCGACATTGAGGATCTCAACCGCCGCGCGCTCCAGGGCGAGTTTGAGGTCTCAGCGGTCAGCTTCCATGCCTATCCGTTCCTGCAAGACCGGTACCGCCTGCTGAACCATGGCGGCAGCGTGGGCTTCGGCTACGGCCCGATGATTGTCGCCAGCCGTCCCATGAGCCCCGAGGAAGCGCTTGCCAAGACCGTGGCCATCGCCGGTGAGCGCACCACTTCGGCCCTGGTGCTCCGGCTCTGCTCTCCCCAGGTGAAGACCACCGTGGTGCCTTTCGACCAGATCATCCCGGCCATCGTCGAGGGCAAGGTAGAAGCGGGGCTGCTGATCCACGAAGGCCAGCTCACCTACGCCAGCGCCGGCCTGCACAAGATCCTGGACCTGGGCAAGTGGTGGCTGGACGAAACCGGGCTGCCGCTGCCGCTCGGCGGCAATGTCATTCGGCGCGACCTGCCGCTCGATTTCGCGGTCAAGCTGTCGCAGGTGCTCAAGGCCTCCATCCAGTACGGGTTGGACCACCGCGAGGAAGCGCTGGCCTACGCCCACCAGTTCGCGCGCGACATGGACGACCACCTCGCCGATCAGTTCGTCGGCATGTACGTCAACGAGCGCACCGTGGCCTACGGCGCCGACGACAAGCGCGCCATTGCCGAGTTGCTGGGCCGGGCTTACAAAACCGGCGCCATTCCGGTGGAACCCAAACTGGACTTCCTCGACTGAACATGGCTCGCGTAGACGTGCGCGACCGGCTGATCGTCGCCCTCGACCTGCCCACCTGGGACGAGGCGCAGCGGTTGGTTGCGCAGCTCGACGGCTTGGTGTCGTTCTTTAAAGTCGGCCTGGAGCTGTACACCGCCTCGGGCCGCGCCGCGGTCGAGGCGCTGTCCGGCACCGGCAAGCAGATCTTCCTAGATTTAAAGCTTTTCGACGTGCCCGAGACGGTGAAGCGGGCCACCCGTGCCGCCGCTGCCCAGCGCGTGCGCTTCCTCACCGTGCATGAGGGCGGCGCGACCGTCGCCGCCGCCGTGGAAGGCGCCCAAGGTAGTTCGCTCGAAGTGCTGGCGGTGACCGTCCTGACCAGCATGGACGCGCAGGATATGCGCGAGATGGGCTGCAGCCTCCCGCTGCCGGAGCTGGTGCTGCACCGTGCCCGCCGCGCCCAAGCCGCCGGCGCCGCCGGCGTCATCGCCTCCCCCGAGGAAGTCGCCGCCATCAAGCGGGCCACCGGGGGGAAGTTGCTGGTCATTACCCCCGGCATCCGCCCCGCCGGCGCGGCTGCGGGCGACCAGAAGCGCCTCGCCACCCCCGCCGCCGCCATCGCCGCCGGCGCCGACTACCTCGTGGTCGGCCGCCCCATCAAAGCCGCCCCCGACCCCCGCGCCGCCGCCGCCGCTATTCTGGAAGAAATGCAGGCCGCCTTCGACCGAGGTTAGTGGGCAGCCCCCGCCTTCTTCCCCGCGCGCGGCTTGCGCATCAGCCACACGAACGGCGCGGAGGCGAAGAAGATCAGCGAGAACAGGAAGAACACGTCCACGTAGCTGGCGAACGACGCCTGCTGCAGCAGCAGCCGGTAGAGAAACGCCATCGCCTCGTGCGCCGCGTTCGCCGGGTTGATCCCGCGCTGCGCCAATAGCGCCTTCGCCTGGGCCAGCAGGCTCTGGTAGGCCGGGGTCGAGGGCGTCAGGTGCGCCGCCAGTACGTTCTGGTGGAACTGGGCGCGCCGGACCAGCATGGTCGTGGTGAAGGCGATGCCCACGCTGCCGCCGATGTTGCGCGTCAGGCTGTAGATGCTGGTGGCGTAGCCCATTTCCGGCAGCGGGATGGGGTCCATGGTGGTTGTGGTCAGCGGCACGAACAGAAAACCCATGCCGCAGCCTTGCAGGATGCCGACCCACACGAAGTAGCCCGCGCTGGTGTCGAGCGTGCACCGCGAAAAAAAGTACAGCGCAATCCCGCTCACCGCGAAGCCGATAGTCATGAGCTTGCGCGCGTCAAAGCGCCGGCCCAACAAATACCCGGCCAACGGCATGAAGAGCATCGTTCCCAAGCCGCGCGGGCTGGTGAGCATGCCCGCCGTCATGGCGTCGTAGCCCATGAGCGTCTGGAGCAGCAGCGGCAGCAGCACCAGGCCGCCGTACAGCACCACGCCCATCAGCGCGATCAATCCCACCCCGGTGGCGTAGGTGCGGTAGACCAGCAACCGCAAATGCACGATCGGTTCTTTGGTCCAGAGCTCGCGCAACACGAAAGCGACCGATCCCACCGCCGCGACGATGGCCAGCGTCAGGATGAAGCGTGAGCTGAACCAGTCGTCCTCCTGGCCCTTGTCCAGCATCACCTGCAGCGAGGCCACCCAGATCGCCAGCAGGCCAAAGCCCCAAAAGTCGATCTTGGCCGAACGCCGGCGGATGTATTCGGGATCGTAAATAAACAAATTGATCAGGATCAGGCTCAGAATCCCGATGGGCAGGTTGATGAAGAAGACCCAGCGCCAGGAGTAGCTGTCGGTGATCCATCCGCCCACGATCGGCCCCAGGATGGGCATCACCACGATGCCCATGCCCCAGACCGCCATGGCGGTGCCGCGCTTCTCCGGCGGGAACTCCTCCAGCAGCACCGCCTGCGAGAGCGGCTGCAAACCGCCGCCGGTGGTGCCCTGCAAAATGCGGCAGACGATCAAGAAGGGAAGATTGGGCGCCAGACCGCAGAGCAGGCTGGAGATGGTGAATCCCGAGACCACCGTCATCAGCAGCCGTTTGCGTCCGATGTAGTTCGATAGCCACCCGGTGATGGGCAGGATGATGGCGTTCGCGACCAGGTAGCTGGTGAGCACCCAAGTCGCCTCCTCGGCGGTCGAGGCCAGGCTGCCGGCAATGTGCGGCAGGCTGACGTTGACCACCGAGGTATCGAGCACCTCCATCACCGCGCTCGACATCACCGCCACCGCGACCAGCCAGGGGTTGATCGCGGGACGGGGCCTGGGGGAGGTGCTCATGCCCCTAGTGCGCCGTCACCATCTTGCTCGACTTGGGCCGGCGCATGATCAACACGAGCGGGGTCATCAGCAGAAAGATAATGGCCAGCAGCCAGAACGCCTCCACGAAGCTGAGCAGCGCCGACTGCTGCTGCAGCATGCCGTAGAGCGCCCCCAGAGCGCGATGCGCGGCGGTCGTGGCATCGTTGCCCCGGGCCACGAAGCCGGCCTGCAACTGCGAGAGCAGGCTGCGATAGCCCGGGTTCTGCGGGGTCAGCTGGGCCAGCATCCGGTTCTGGTGGAACTGTCCGCGGCGCGCCACCAGCGTGGTCACCGACGAGATGCCGGCGCTGGCGCCCAAATTCCGCATTAGGTTGAAGAGCGCGGTGGCATTGCCCATCTCGTGGTTGGGAACAGGGTCCATGGTCACCGTGGTCAGCGGCACGAAGATGAACGCCATGCCCGCGCCCTGAATAATTTGCGGCCAAAAAATATCCCAGGTGCCGGAGTTCAAGTTGAAGTGCGAGAAGGCGTACAAACTCCACGCCCCGGTCAGCAGGCCGAGCATGAGCAGCAGGCGCGGATCCCACTTGCGCGTCAGCAGCACCCCGGTGATGGGCATGAAGATGAGCGCGCCCACGCCGCGCGGGCTGGTCCAGATGCCGGCCGAGACCGCGGTGTAGCCCAAGAGCGTCTGCAGGAAGATGGGCAGCAGCACCAGGCTGCCGTAGAGCACGAAGCCCAGCAGCGTCATCAAGAACACACCCGTGGCGTAGGTGCGGCTCTTGAACACCCGCAGATGAACGATCGGGTCCTTGACGGTCAGCTCCCACACCACGAACGCGATCAGCGCGGCCGCGGCCACCACGCACAGGGTCACGATCATGTTGGAGCCAAACCAGTCGGCTTCCTGACCCTTGTCCAGCACAATTTGCAAGGCGGCGATGCCCACCGCCAGCATGCCGAACCCCCACACGTCCACCTTGCCGCCCTGGGGCTTGATGTAGGACGGGTCGAAGATGAACATCCGCGTCATCACGATGCTGGCGATGCCCACCGGCAGGTTGATGTAGAACACCCAGCGCCAGGAGTAGGCGTCGGTGAGGAAGCCCCCCAGCGTGGGCCCCAGAATCGGCGCCACCACGATGCCCAGCCCCCAGAAGGCCATGGCCTTGCCGCGCTGCTCCGGGGGAAAGGTCTCGAGCAAGATCGCTTGCGAGATCGGCTGCAGGGCGCCGCCGGCGGCGCCCTGCAGCACGCGGAAGAGAACCAGCAAGGGCAGCGTGGGCGCGATGCCGCACAGGAAGCTGGCGATGGTGAAACCGCTCACCGCGGCGATCAGCAGCCGTTTGCGCCCGAACTGGTTGGCCAGCCAGCCGGTGATCGGCAGCACGATGGCGTTGGCCACCAGGTAGGAGGTCAGCACCCATGTAGCCTCGTCAATCGTGGCCGAGAGGCTGCCCGCGATGTGGGGCAGGCTGACGTTCACCACCGACGTGTCCAGCACCTCCAGGAAGGTGCTGAGCATCACCGTGATGGCGATGACCCAGGGATTGATCCCGAGCCGATTGGAGTTGCTGTCGGTCACTGGGTGAACACGGTGGACTCGACCGACATGCCCGGCCGCAGGCGGCTGAGATCCTGATTGTTGTCAAACACCAGCTTGACCGGGACCCGCTGCACCACCTTCACGTAGTTGCCGGTGGCGTTCTCCGGCGGCAGCAGGCTGAAGATGGCGCCGGTGCCGGCGCCGATGGAATCCACCTTGGCCTTCAGCGTTTGCCCGAAGGCATCCACGGAGATCTCCGCGCGCTGCCCAGGACGCATGGACTGCAATTGGGTTTCCTTAAAGTCGGCGATCACCCACACGTCGTTGATCGGCACCACCACCAGCGCGGTTTGCCCGGGCGAAAAGGATTGGCCGAGTTCGAGATGCTTGTCGCCCACTTGGCCGTCGGTGGGAGCGGTGACCACGGTGTAGCCCAGGTTCAGCTGCGCCTCGGCCACCGCCGCTTGCGCCTGGGCGACGCGGGCTTGCGCAGTGTCCGCCTGGGAACGGCTGACCGCCTCCTGCTGCGGCGCGGTCGCCGCCGAGCGCACGCCGGCCGCCGCCTGAGCCACTTTGCCGCGGGCGACCTCGACCTGGGCGTTGGCGCTGGCCACCTCTTGCTGGGCGGCGTTGGCCTGGGCTTGCACCGCCGCTTCGGCGGCCGCCGCCGCCTTGGCCTGCGTCGCGATCTGGTCGTACTGCATCTGGCTGACTTCCTGCTTACCGACCAACTGGGCGTACCGCTTTTCCAGCGTGGCGGCGTTCTGGGCGTCGGCCTGGGCGCGGGTCACCTGCGCCTGGGCGGCCGCCATCTGGGCTTGCGCCACCTGTAATTGCCTCTCGGCCAGGGTCTGGCCGGCTTGCGCTTCCTGCAACCCTGCCTGCGCTCCGCTCAGGTTGCCCTGACTGGACGCCGTGGTGATGGGAACCCCGGTGCTGGCGCTATGCGAGGCCGCTTGCGCCGCTTCCAGGTTGGCTTGCGCTTGCTGCAGGGCCGCCCGGTAGTCGCGGTCGTCCAGCTTGAACAGCACCTGGCCGGCATGCACGATCTGGTTGTCGTTGACGTCCACCTCGATGACGGTGCCGCGCACCCGCGGCGCCACCGACTCGACGTGGCCTTGGATCTCGGCGTCGTCGGTGCTCTCCCGGTTGCGGTAGTACAGGTACGCCACCGCCGCCGCGATCAACAGGACGACGACGACCCCGAGGATGAGAGGCTTGCGGTTGCGCCGGGGAGCGGACTTGGCGGGGCTGCTGCCCTCGGTCTCAGCGGGCGGCGCGGCGGCTGGAGCGGATGTGGTGTGACTCGACATAATCTCGATCCTTACTGGGGCAAATAGGGGGCATAGCCGTTGGCGGCCACGCCCAGGGCTTGGGCGAGATCGGCCTTGGCCAGGTTGTAGCTATAGAGGCTGGAGATGTAGCTCTCGTCGGCGTCGGCCACCGCCTGCTGCGCTTGCACCACTTCCAGGTTGTCGGCCACGCCGGCCTTGAAGCGGTCCTGCGCCAGGGTGAGTTCCTGGTCCGCGAGCGAGCGGGCGTCCTGCGCCACCTGCACTTGGGCGCGGTTGCTGTCCAGGTCGAGCAGCGCCGAGCGTACCTGTACGTCAATCTGCGACCGCAGGTCCGCCAGCCGGTTCTGGGCGTCGTGCAATTGGGCTTCCGCCCGCACCGCCTCGGCCCGGTAGAGCCCGCCCGCGAAGATGGGCAGGTTGATGGAGGCGCCGACTTCGAAAATGGGGTGGTTGGAGTCTATCTCGTGGCCGATGGTGCCGTAGTTGCCGTTCAGCGAGAGCGTCGGAAGATGCTCGTCGCGCGCGCTGGCGATCAGCAGTTGCGCCGCCCGCTCCACCGACTGGGCGGCGCGGTAGTCCTGGCGCGAAGCCAAGGCCTGCGCTACGGCGCTGGCCGCATCCGGCGCCGCCAGCGGTTGGAATTGCACCGTGGTGGTCAGCGTGAACGCTTGTCCGGGCGGCAGGCCGACGGCGCGCGCCAACTGCAGCCGCTGCTTGGCCAGCGCATTCTGCTGCGCGGTCAGAAGCTGGCTCTGCCGGTCGCGTTGCACCTGGGCCCGCACGGCGGAGAGCGCCCCGACCGTCCCCGCCTTGAGCATGTCCTGCGCCTGCTGCAGGGCGCTGTTCGCGGTGGCCAACTCCGCCTGCGCCGCCTCCACGCGGCTCTGGTCGGCCACGCTCAACAAGTACTGGTTGGCGATGGCGAGCACCACCACGTCGCGCGTCTCCTCGAGGTTGTCCTGGGCCGCGTGTTGCAGCGTCTTGGCCGCCCGCGCGTTCTGCAGCGCGCTCAGGTTCACCACCGGCACGCTCGCCGCCGCGCTCGCCTGGAACACGTTGAACGGCCCCACGATGCTGGGGAACCCCGGAAAGCTGAACCCAAACGCCGCCAAGTTCAGCTTTTGCCGCACCTCGCCGGCGCTGGCGTTGACCTGCGGCAGCAGCGCCGCGAGCGCCGCCATGCGCTGCGCGCGCGCCTGCTCGGTGGTGCTGGAGGCGAGCAGCGCCGCCAAGTTGTTGCGCAACCCCATCTGCACCGCGCCGCTCAAGCTCAGCGCCAGAGGCGTGCTGGTTGCCGCGGTCGCCGACGCCACCCCTCCCTCCAGCGGACTGCCGTTCATGGGCAGCGTGGGCAACACCACCGGCGCCGGAGGAACCACCTGTGCCGGCGGCAACCCCTGAGCGCCGAGCCCCACCGCCAAAGCGGCCATCGCCACCGCGCTATGCCATGTCATTCTCATGCCTCACCTGTCTGCGGGTCGCGCTGCGCGACCCCATTCCAAAAAAGATCGAATACGAAGCGCTCGCCGTCGAAGTCCGGGTTCTGTCCGGGCACTCCCGAAAACCGTATGGCGAACACCCCCTTCACCAGCTCCATCAGCGCCAGCGCCGCCTCGACCGTATCCAGCGGGCGCAGCTCGCCGCTATTCACCCCTTCTTGCAGCACCGCGGCGATGGTTTCCGCCGACTCCTGGTAGAGCGCCTGAACCGGATGCGGCTGCGGGCCCGACGACCCGCACAGCCGGCCGAACTCGGCCAGGTACATCCGCAGGAACTGCTCGTCGGTGCGGAAAAACTCGAACCGAACCCGCAACCCCGCCTGAATCTTGGCCCGCGTCCCCTGCGCCGCGCCCATCTCGCGCTGGCTCCGCGTCAGCATCTCGCGGAAGCGCGAGCTCAGCGCCGCCCAGAAGATCTGGTCCTTGCTCGAGTAGTAGAGGTAGATCGTTCCCTTGGCCACGCCCGCTTCAGCGGCGATCAGGTCCACCGTGGCGTTGTTGAAGCCGTGCTCGCCAAAGACCTTCCGCGCCGCTTGCAGAATTTCCGCTTCGCGGAACTCGGTAAGCGCCTGCCGCCGGGTTTTTCCTTCTACGCCGCCCATAGGACTGACCAGTCAGTCAATTAACTACACGTTCAGTCTATACCAAAGGAGAGGGAGTGCAACAAAAAAAAGTAGATGCAAAATCGCTCACCGTTCCAGACGAAGGAGGAAGTCTTTGATCCGCAAGCCGCCCGGAGCGCCGCCACTGTAGCCGCCCATAGTCCCATCGGCGGCTACGACACGGTGACAGGGGACCACGATAGGGATGGGATTGCGCCGATTCGCCTGGCCGACCGATCGCGGCGAGCGATTGCCCACGCTATGGGCGATATCGAGGTAGCTGGCGGTCGAGCCGTAGGGAATCTTGAGAAGCTCGCTCCAGACTTTGCTCTGGTAGGGCGTACCCCGCCAGTCGAGCGGCAGGTCGAACTGTCTCCGCTGGCCGGCAAAGTACTCGCGCAACTGCCGCTCCAGGTCCTGGGTCTTGGTGTCCGAGTCCATGCCCGGGGCCGGGCCGGCAACCTCGCCAAAATGAATGGCCCGGACGCCGCGCTCGGAAACGACCAGGGTGAGCGGACCGACCGGTGACGTCATCAGCGCCCGGTAGAGAGGCTCGGCAACCGCAACCTCCGGCATGCCCGATTCTACAATGAGGGTGTGCTGCTGGCGCTGGGAGTCACGATCGTGGTTGCCGCGGGAGTCTGGCTGGCATGGCTCGGCTTGCGTCGACCGCCGCACGGCTTTGCCCGGCCCTTTCCCGCCTACGGCACCATCGCGTGGCTCGCCCTGGCGCTGTGCGAGGTGCTGCTCGCGCTCCGCGTTCCGAGCGTCACCAGCTTCTTCACCGCCCTCGCCTGGACCTTCTATATCGCCGGAGTGGACGCCTTGGTCTACCGCAAGCGCGGCGACTCGATGCTGCACCATCCCGCGGCTTTCACCGCGATGGCGCTGCTCTCGATTCCGAGTTGGCTGATCTTCGAGGCCTACAATCTCTGGCTGCGCAACTGGGTTTATGTGGGCGTACCGCCGGGGTTCTGGGACTTTGCGATGGGGGCGTGCTGGGCCTTCGCCACCATCACCCCCGGCATCCTCGAAACCGCCGACTTGATCCTCGCGGGCACGGCCGAGCACTGGCGCTGCGCCCCATGGCGCTTACGCGCGCCGAAGGCGGTGGCCATCGGCGGCGCGATCTGCCTGATCCTGCCGCTGTTGCTGCCGCGAGCGGCGG
>DATNAC010000103.1:0-7665 GCA_035573035.1 Terriglobales bacterium | reverse complement strand
CTTCGAACCGCTCACGCTTGAGGACGTCACCCGCGTGCTCGAACACGAGAAGGTAAACGGCGTCATCGTCCAGTTCGGCGGCCAGACGCCGCTCAACCTCGCCCTGCCGCTGGAGCAGGCGGGCTTCAAGGTGATCGGCACCTCACCCCGCTCGATTGACCTGGCAGAGGATCGCAAGCGTTTCGGTGCCTTGCTGCGCCGTCTCCACATTCGTCAGCCCGAGAGCGGCACCGCGACTTCCGTCGTCCAGGCGGTCAAGGTGGCCGCCCGCATCGGCTATCCGGTGCTGGTGCGGCCCTCCTACGTGCTCGGCGGCCGCGCCATGGCCATCGTCTACGACGAGGTGGCGCTGCGCCGCTACATGGAGCTGGCCACCGAGTACTCCTCCGATCGCCCCATCCTGATTGACCGCTTCCTTGAGGACGCCATCGAAGTGGACGTGGATGCGCTCAGCGACGGCAAGGACGTGGTGCTGGGCGGTATCATGGAGCACATCGAGGAAGCGGGCATCCACTCGGGTGACAGCTCCTGTGTGTTGCCCCCCTACAGCCTCTCACCCGCCCTGCAGCAGACCATTCAGAAGCACACCATTCAGCTTGCCCTGGCGCTCAAGGTCAAGGGTCTGATGAACGTGCAGTACGCCATCGCCCAGGACGGGGAAGGGAAGCAGCACGTCTACGTTCTCGAAGTAAACCCTCGCGCCTCGCGCACCGTGCCCTATGTCTCCAAAGCCACCGGCTACCCCCTGGCCAAGCTGGCCGCGCTGGTGATGAGCGGCAGCGCCAAACTGCGCCAGTTGCTCCCGGCGGAGGTCATCGAACGCCAGCGCATCCCCACCGGCGCGGTCTATTGCGTCAAGAGCCCGGTCTTCCCCTGGAACAAGTTCCAGGGCGCCGACCCGGTGCTGGGCCCCGAGATGCACTCCACCGGCGAGGTCATGGGCATCGCTTCGACCATGGGAGAAGCCTTTGCCAAGGCCCAGTTGGCCGCCGGCCAGCCCCTGCCCGCGGCCGGCACGGTCTTCTTCAAGCTCCGCGACCGCGATAAATCCCGCGGCGTCGAGCTCGCCCGCCGCCTCCACCACCTGGGCTTCAAGCTGCTGGCCACCCGCGGCACCGCCGCCGCCTTCCGCGCCGCCGGTCTCGAGGTCAAGTCGGTGTTTAAGGTGAGCGAAGGCCGCCCCAACTTCGTGGACCTGCTCAAGGGCGGCGAGGTGACGCTCATCGTCAACACCCCCGAAGGCCGCCAGCAGTTCTTCGAGGAGAAGGAAATCCGCCGCACCGCCGTCCAGCACCGCATCCCCATCGTCACCACGCTCGCCGCTGCCGCCGCCGCCGTCGAAGCCATCGCCGCCCGCGCCGCCGACGCCCCCAGCGTCCACGTCCTGCAAACCCTGCACCAGCAAATGGCAGCCGCGGCGGCGCCCGAAGCGCAACGCGCGTAGGCGGGCCCACACGGTCTATACCCCCGCCCTCCCGTTCAGGGCGCCAGCGGGTCCATCACGTTGAGAAACTTGAAGCGGTGAAATCCGGCGTCTGCCGTCCGTATTTCCCGTACGCCATGCTCCACCATCACCGCCACGATGTGCAGGTCGTGGACATCGTTCCCATGGACCGTGGGAAATCGCCGGGCAAGATCCCTCACCACATCGCCATGACGTTCAGTCTCGCCCAACACATGGAAGAAGGGCGAGTCCAGCAGCGCCTGTAGGAAGCTCCACGCGTCGTTCAGGTTGAGTGGTTGCGGAAGAATTCCGGCGTGCGTCGCCACGCGAAGAAATTCGTAAAATATGGACCACGTCGCTGCCCAACTCTTGTGTCCCGAGCGGCACGCCTCCAAAAAGTCCCTGGCCTTCCGGTACTCCGGTTCCCGGCGGTTGGCGGCATACACCAGAAGGTTGGTGTCGACTACGAACATTCCGGGTGCGGCCTAGCGCCGTGGCCTCATGGCCTCTTCCAGGGCGTTGCGGTCCGCAAGATTCACCCGCGCCTTGCCCATGTCAAAGGATGGCAGTGGCGGCAGTGACCGCGCCGGCAGCTTGGCGGGCCGCAGTCCGGCCAGCAAAAGTTCGCTCACCAGATCCGAAATGCTGCGCCCGCTCTCCGCCGCCCGCCGCTTGATCTCCTTGTATACCCCGTCCGGAATCATCAGCGTGGTCTTCATATATGGCAAAGCATAGCACCATTATGGAAGTATGGTAAATGGTCACCCCGGGTGCCTGCTATCCTGCCTTGGCAAGGACGACATCGCCACCGCCAGCGTGAAGTTTTGATTGCCATCGTTCTGCTTGCCGTCACAGGCTTCTCATACTGGCGGTGGCGGCGCAAGCTGGGTCGGGAATCGGCCGAATTGGTTGCTTCGACCCCCATCCGCGGGGCCTCCCTTCTGGCCACTTTGCCATTTCACGAAGCTGTTCGGGACAATCCCTGGCTCAGCCTCAACAAGGTGGCGGGCAAAGCGCTCATTCTGCGATACCTCCCCGACGCGACAAACATTGTGAACCTTGCTGCAGAAGTGGGCCGGAATGGTGATTTCGCTGTGCACTTCTCGGCTGCCGGCATCGGCGGCATGAAATCAGGAGTCTACAAGCTGATGATGACGGCGGACGGCACAACACTGCCAGTAACGCGTGACGTCGCCACAGGCAAGCTTGTGGAGATTGGAAGGATCGGCCCGGCAGCCCTGTCTGCCGTTGCGCAGATTGGGAGTATTGTTGTCTCCGCTGCGCACATCATCTCGGGCATGGATGTCGTCTCCAAAAGTGCGGATTTGCATTCCGACGTGCGCTTGATCAAGGACCTGATAGTTCAGAAGCACAGGTCGGAACTCGAAACTCTGTGGCTTCGCGTCGCCTAAACAGGCAAGAGCCGAAGTTGATTGGATATTGAAGGTCCCCCCGCCTCTTCGGCTGCCTCGCAGACCCTCATCTCGTCGCCAGCACGAACTGGTTCCCGTCCGGATCCTGAAACACCGCCGACGTCCCCCACGACTCCTTCTTCGGCTCCTGGGCGAACTTCACCCCCTGGGCCTTCATCGCCGCCGCCGTCGCGAACACATCGTCGCACCAGAACGAGATCGGCTGGAATTGTCCGATGCGGCTCTCCAGCCCCGGCGGCGTGAACAGCGAAATGCCCGTCTCCGCCCCCGGCACCGCAAGCTCGATCCATCGCTGCGTCGGAGTGAAGGGCTGATCGGTCACCACCCGGAACCCCAGCGCCTCGACAAAAAATTTCAGGGATGCATCCTGGTCCTTCACCGGGACGCCGACAAACTTGATGCCACGGATCATGCTTGTGACGCTATTCCCTCCCGCCTCGCCCCACAAGTCGCCAGATGCTGCTCCTCATACCTGCCTGATGGGTGTACAATGTCATCAGAACAGTTGCCGTGAAGCAGTTCGTTTGGAATAGCGAAAAGGACGCCCGGCTGCGCCTCGAAAGAGGGATTGGTTTCGAGGAGATCGTTTTCCATATCGCCATCGGCGACCTGGTCGAAATCCTCGAACATCCTCGCCCCGAACGCTACCCCGGTCAGAGGATCTTTGTGGTGCGGTGCCGCGAATACGCCCATCTGGTTCCATTCGTCGAGGGCGAGGAAGTCATCGTCCTCAAAACCATCATTCCCAGCCGTCGCGTCACCAAACGCCTGCGCGAAGAAGGGAAGAAGCCATGAAGTCCAAACTGTCACCGGAAGATCGCCAACTCCTTCGTGAAGTCGAAGCCGGCGACTGGAAACCGGTCGCCGATACTGCCGCGCAACGCAAGTCATACGCCCAGGCCGCACGCAATACACTGCGCAAGGACCAGCGCATCAACATTCGCCTGTCCACCGCCGATCTCCGTGCCATCCAGAAGCGCGCCCATGACGAAGGTCTTCCCTACCAGACGCTGATCGCCAGCCTGCTGCATAAATACGCCGCTGGCCGCCTCCGCGAAGCCTGCGTCACCACCCGCCCCAACAGCTAACAGCTAACAGCTAACAGCTAACAGCTAACAGCCCGCAACCCGCCCCGCAACCAAGGCCGCGCACCCCGTTCTCGCCACCCCCACCCTCCGCGCCTCAAAATGGCAACTGTAGTCTTGACAACTATACCCACTCCGGTCATAGTATCCCCATGCCCGAAGTGACCGCCGCCCTCTACCCGGTTCGACATCCTGGTGGCGCGCTGGTTCCAGCATCATGCCCCCGCCGGCGGCGGTGCCCGGGGTGTATGATGCGGCCATGACTTGTCGCGTCGGGTTACTGATTGCCCTGACCTGCGCGGGTGGGATGCTGGTTGCCCAAGCCCCGCCCCCGCCCAATTTCGTACAAGCGCTGGACCTGCACAGCGCGCAGGAACCGAAGCTCTCGCCCGATGGGCGGCAGGTGGTGTACAGCGTGCGCAGCGCCGACTGGGAGCACAACGCCTATGTCAGCCAGCTTTGGCTGGCCGAGGTCAACGGGGCGGCAGGCGCCCGGCGCTGGCAACTCACACGCGGGGCGAAGTCGGCGACCGCGGCGGCGTGGTCGCCGGATGGAAAATGGATCGCGTTTTTGGCCGAACGCCCCGCCCCGGCCGATACCAAGCCCACCCCCGACCCCGGTACCGCTACCGCTACCGGCCCGGACAAGCATCCGGCAGAGCGGCAGATTTGGGTGATTTCGCCCAACGGCGGCGAGGCCTGGCGGCTCACGCAGCACGCGACCAACGTCGAGGCCTTCCAATGGTCGCCGGATAGCAGGCGCATCGCCTTCACCGCCGCCGCCGGCGAAAGCGCGGCCAGCGAGCACCGCACCAAGGAATACAGCGATTACCGCGTGTTCGAGCATGATTACGCGCAGACCGGGCTCTGGGCGGTGGCCGTGCGCGAGGGCGAGGGCGGAGCCGAAGAAGCGCTCGTCAACGCAGCCACGCTCAATGTGGGCGGGTTCGATTGGGCTCCCGACGGCACCCGCATTGCTTTTTCCGCCACGCGCGATCCCCAATTGGCGGAAGGGGGCACGGCCAAGCTCTACCTGGTGGCCAGCCACCCGGGCGCTAAGGCGCAGCCGGTCGAGACCCCGGCCGGGCCGGCCACCAACCCGCACTTCTCGCCCGACGGCACCGCACTCGCCTTCAACAGCTACTTCGGCGCGCCGGAGTACTTTTACGCCAACCAGCGCATCGCCACCCTCAAGCTGGCCTCGCCCGGGGCGACGGCGGTGGATGTAACCGCCAACTTCGACGAAGACGCCAACCTGGTGGGCTGGGGCGCGCAGGGTATCTACTTCTCGGCGGCACAAAAAACGGCCGCCGCGGTGTACCGGCTGGCGCCCGGGGGCGCTCTGCTTCGGCTCACCGCCGCCGACACCTACCGCGCCGTCCAGCCCTCGTTCACGCGCGACTACACGAAATGGGCGTTTCTGGGTTCCGACCCCGAGCACATGGCCGAAGTCGAGGTCTCGCCCACGGCGACATTCACGCCGCAACGCCTGACCGATTTCCAGACGCAGCTCGGCGCCTACACCCTCGGACGCGCCGAGGTCGTTTCCTGGACCAGCCAGGATGGAGCCCGCATCGAGGGCGTATTGCACAAGCCGGCGAACTTTGTCGCAGGCCGCAAATATCCTCTGCTGGTCGTCATTCACGGCGGTCCCACCGGGGTGTCCAATGCGGCGCTGAACCCCTCCGACAGCTATTACCCCATCCAGCGCTTCCTGGCGCGTGGGGCGCTGGTGCTCGAACCCAACTACCGCGGCTCGGCCGGTTACGGGGCGGCGTTCCGCAAGCTCAACGTGCGCAATCTGGGCGTGGGCGACATGTGGGACGTGATGTCGGGCGTGGACGCGCTCATCGCCCGCGGCCTGGTGGATCCCAGCCGCATGGGTGCGATGGGGTGGAGCGAAGGCGGCTATATTTCGGCCTTCCTCACCACCCACACCGACCGCTTCAAGGCGATTTCGGTGGGCGCCGGGATCAGTGACTGGATGACGTATTACGTCTCGACCGACATCACTCCCTTTACCCGGCAATACCTGCTGGCGACGCCGTGGTCGGATCCGGCCATCTACGCCAAGACCTCGCCCATCACCACCATCACCCAGGCCCGGACGCCGACCTTGATTCAGCAGGGCAGCCTGGACCAGCGCGTGCCCGTGCCCGACAGCTTCGAGCTCTACCGCGGACTCCAGGACATGCACGTGCCCTCCCGGCTCATCCTATACACCGGCTACGGGCACCCCATCACCAAACCCAAGTCGAACCTGGCGGTATTGCAGGCCAATTGGGACTGGTTCGCGCATTACCTCTGGGGCGATCCGATTCCGGCCGATTCTCCCCTCTACGGAACCAGCGAGTTGAAGCCATGAAGATCCTTCTGCCACTGCTCACCGCCGCGCTCGCGCTGCCCGCCCAGAACCTGCAGGTCGCAGGGCTTCAGCAGGCGGTGACGATCCGCCGCGACCGCTGGGGCGTCTCCCACATCTATGCGGCGAGCGAGCTGCCGCTTTCGACGTTGAGGAGCCAGCGCAGCCGAGCCGGAACGGCATCAAAGGCAAAAATGGCGGCAATGAAGACGGGATCGGCCGGGCTCAGAATGACCCCCAGCACCAGCGCCGCAGGCCAACTCCAGAAGCCGAGGTAGCGCGCCACGGCGGCGATGCCGAGGATCGTCAGCGGCATGCCGATGCCCAGCATCCGCAGCAACAACCCGCGCGAGCCCGGGGGCGCGGCTTCGCTTCCGGCGCGCATGCAACGCACCTGTCCGGCTTCAGGCCGAGAGCCGGGGTCCCTACCAGGTCCCGGCTCGCTGCCGGGGAGAGACCTCTGCCTGTCGCCCCGCTCGGCCGATCTCGAAGCGGCCGCGGGGGAGCCGACCAACGGAGGGGCCCCCAAGGCGCCTGCGCCTTGGGGTGGCAACGGGAGGCGTCGGGGGCGGAGCCCCCGGCAAAGACAGGCTGTGCCTGGTTCACCGTTCACCGTTCCCCTACTCTTCGCGCAGCGAGGAACAGGGGTCCGCGCGCGCCGCCCGCCGCGCCGGCAGCCATCCCGCCAGCAGTGCAGCTGCCGCCAGTACGACCACTGCCGCCGTCAGCGTCAGCCAGTCGGTGGCCCTCAGCCCATAGAGTAGTCCGCCCAGCGCCGCCTGCGCGCGGCCGCGGCCCCCTCCGCAGCGCAACCCGCGTAGGAAGGCTCCCAGCGGTCATCATGGGCTTGTGCCATGATGGGCACATGCCCGCCCCCTCCCTCGACGAGCTCCTGAATCTCGGCGTGCATTCAATCGAGTCGGTCTATTACGAGACGCCATGCAAGCGCTTGTCGCGGCCCGCTTCTGCCAAGTTGCCGGCCAGGATGCCAAGGCAAGAGTGGACCAGGCCCGCGCCGGTGCGCTTCGTACCTTCCAGTCAGCTACTCACCTCGCGAAAGAGCGCGCCCGCTCCGCCTTCCACAATGCCGTCGCGTCGGCTGAATTCTCGGGCCGCGTGTGCCTGAACTTGGAACACTTCCGCAAGCTAGAAAACGAGCGCCTAAACGAACTACTGGCCAACTCCGACCTCGAAGCACCTGTGTCGGAGTATCCCATCAAAAAGACGGGCGCGATAGACCCGGTAGCAAGGGCGATTGGGTTCAACCGCCGCGAGGACTACGAGTCCTCGGTCCTCCAAGTTCTCGAGATCACGGCCCCGAGTGGCACGGCCTGCGCTCAA
>DATNAC010000102.1:0-5107 GCA_035573035.1 Terriglobales bacterium | reverse complement strand
CCCCAATCGAGGTCAGCATCACCGCAAACGCCCAAAAATCCAGGTGCACCGCTTGCGGATGCCGCCAGCGGTGCAGCGCCGAGTAGGCAATCGCCCCCGCCATGGCCACCAGCAGCGCCGCTTCCAGAAAAGCGGAAAAATTTTCAAATTTGCCGTGGCCAAAAGGATGATTGGCGTCCGCCGGCCGCGCCGCGATCCGCAACGAAATGAAGGTCAGCGCCGTCGCTAACAAGTCGAGGGCGGAGTGCGCCGCTTCGGCCAGAATGCCCAGGCTCCGCGTATGCACCCCCACCACCAGCTTGAAGATCAAGATGCCCACCGCGGCCGCCAGCGAAATCAGCGCCACCCGCTGCTTGGCTCGGTCGGCGGCGATGGCGGTGGGGCTCATGCGGGGAGGGCACCCTTGGAAGATTACCTTGTTTTCTATGCGGAGGGGCGCCGCCGCTCCCCCGCTGCGTCACGCTTCAATTCGCTTCGGCGCGGTGCTAATGTGTATCGTAAGGACAGAGCCCCACGGGCAGCTACTATGATTTGCCGTAAACCCGGCATCGTCGGCCGAGCGCAGTTGCTGACATCCTTCCTCCTTCTTTTGGGGGCTGGAGTGTGCGCCTGGGCCGCACCCGTGCAGCAGCAACAGACCGTCCCGCCGCCAACCCAAACCACCAAACCCGGGCAGCCGGTCCACATCACCCCCGGCAGCACTCCGGCCACTGTACCCGGCGGCGTGACTCCCTTGCCGGCGGCGCCTGCGCCCAACAAAACGGCGCCGCCCGCGGGCGCTGGCCCGGCGCCGAACGCGGCCAATCAAGCCGGCAAGGCGCCCAAGGTTGCCGAGATCACCGCCAACGTCAACTTGGTGTTGGTCCCCGTCGTCATCACCGACCCGCTCAACCGCATGGTGACCGGCTTGGAAAAGGACTTCTTCAGCCTTACCGAAGACAGCGTCCCGCAGACCATTAAAACCTTCTCCAGCGAGGACGCGCCCATCTCGGTGGGCGTGGTGTTCGACTCCAGCGGCAGCATGTCCGACAAGATCCAGAAGTCGCGCGACGCCCTGATCCAGTTCTTCCGCACCGCCAACCCGCAGGATGAGTTCTTCCTGGTGGACTTCGCCGACGAGCCCCGCATGCTGTGCAGCTTCACCAGCAACATTGACCAGGTGGAGGACAGCGTGACCTTCCTCCAGCCCCAGGGCCGCACCGCCCTGCTCGACGCCATCTACCTCTCGCTCGAGGAGATGCGCCACGCCAAGTACAACCGCAAGGCCCTGCTCATCATCTCCGACGGCGGCGACAACCACAGCCGCTACAGCGAGCGCGATGTGGAGCGCGTGGTGCGCGAGGCCGACGTGCAGATATACGGTATCGGTCTCTACAGCGCCGCCTACGCCCGCGCCACCCCGGAAGAGGAGAACGGTCCCGCCCTGATGGACAAGATCACCGAGTCCACCGGCGGCAAGACCTTCGAGATCCACGACATGGACGAGCTCGCCGACACCGCCACCAAGATCGGTATCGAGCTCCGCAACCAGTACGTGCTGGGCTACACCCCCACCGACGCCAAGGCGGACGGTAAGTGGCGCAAGATCCAGGTCAAACTGCACCCTCCGCCGGGGCTGCCCCCGCTCACCGTCTCCGCCCGCACCGGCTACTACGGACCGCATTAACCCTAATCCCCGGAACGCGGTGGCGCCCGGACGCATCTAAAACTCAGGCACTCCCGCACGATGGCCAAGCACCCTTCAGCCCGAACCCCACTTCGTGCGGCCTTCACCGCCGTCTTTTCCGCCTTGGTGGTGGCGCTGCTGCCGGGCGCGGCCGGGGCTCAGCGCGTCCAGCAGCAGGCACCCTATACCTTCCACGCCAACGTGGGCGAAGTGCTGCTGCACGCCACCGTGCTCGACAGCAAGAACCGCTCGATCGAGGACCTGCCGCAGTCGGACTTCTCGCTCTTTGAAAACGGCGTCCCACAGCATATCGAGTACTTCGCCAAGGAGGACGCCCCGGTCTCGGTCGGCATCCTGGTGGACAACAGCGGCAGCATGAGCGACAAGCGCCCCGAGGTCAATCAGGCCGCGCTCAACTTCGTCAAGGCCAGCAACCCCGGCGATGAGGTGTTCGTGGTCAACTTCAACGACGAATACTACCTCGACGCCGAGTTCACCAGCAGCATCGCCAAGCTGCAGCAGGGCCTGCAGCAGATCGAGTCGCGCGGCGGCACCGCCCTCTACGACGCCGTCATCGCCTCGCTCGACTACCTCAACCAGAACGCCAAGAACGACAAGCACGTGCTGCTGGTGGTCACCGATGGCGACGACAACGCCAGCCGCTACACCCTGGAGCAGGCCATCCGCCTGGTGCAGGCCGAGAACCCGCCCCTGATCTATACCATCGGCTTGGAAGACCCCGACGACACCCGCTCCATGAAAAAGAGCGCCGAGCGCACCCTCAAAGCCCTCTCCCAAACCACCGGCGGCGAAGCCTTCTTCCCCAAGAGCCTCAACCAGGTGGACGCCATCACCCGTCAAGTGGCGCAGGATATCCGCACCCAGTACACCTTCTCCTATCACTCCAACCAAACCGGCGACGGCTACCGCACCATCCGCCTTGAGGTCAACGACCCCAAACTCAAGCACCTCACCGTCCGCACCCGCCCCGGCTACTACCACGGCCCGGCGGCCGCCGCCAACGCCGGCCACTAATCCCCGCCATGCGCCCAGCCAAGCAGGGCGCGGGGGCACACTAATTCATCGTCGGATTCTCGATGTGTTCGATGGAGGAGACCTTCAACGCGCTGTCCGCGGGCGCGGGCGGCGAAGCCGGGGGCCCGCGCGCATGAAATAATAGTTGTATGCTCCGGGCCTACCTCGACAACAACGCCAGCTCGCCGGTCGCGCCCGAGGTGCTCGAAGCCATGCTGCCCGCCCTGCGCGGCGCCCTCGGCAATGCCAGCTCCATCCACCAGCGCGGACAGGCCGCCAAGGCCGCCATCGAGCAGGCCCGCGCCGAGGCCGCCGAGTTGCTCGGCGCCCAGCCGACCGAAATCGTCTTCACCAGCGGCGGCACCGAGAGCGACAACCTCGGCATCCGGGGCGTCCTGGCCGAGTGGGCCGAGTCCCACCCCGGCGCTCCCCTGCCCCACCTGATCACCTCCCGCATCGAGCACCACGCCGTGCTCAACGTCTTCGAGGACCTCGAGCGCGCCGGCCATCCCGTCACCTGGCTGCGCGTCTCCCCCGGCGGACGCGTCGATCCCGCCGAAGTCTCCGCCGCCCTCCGCCCCGACACCGCCCTGGTATCGGTGATGATGGCCAACAACGAGACCGGCGTGCTCCAGCCCATCGCCGAGATCGGCGCCCTCACCCGCGCCGCCAAAGTTCGCTTCCATGTGGATGCGGTACAGGCCCTGGGTAAGGTCCCGGTCAACCCGGGCGCCCTCCACTGCGACCTGCTCAGCCTCAGCGGACACAAGATCCACGCCCCCGCCGGCATCGGCGCCCTCTACGTGCGCCGCGGCGTGCGCCTCCACCCCATGATCCTGGGCGGGCGCCACGAGCGCGACCGCCGCGCCGGCTCCGAGAACGTCCCCGGCATCGTCGGCCTCGGCGCGGCCGCCAAACTTGCCCGCGAGAGCGGCGAGCTTGAGCACGCCCGGCTCGCCGTCCTGCGCGACCGCCTCGAGGCCGCGGTGCTCGAGCGCGTCCCCGACTGCGGCGTGGTCGGCGCCGGCGAGCCCCGCGTCCCCAACACCAGCAACATGTACTTCGACGGCATCGAGGCCGAGGCCCTGGTGATCGCGCTCGACCTCCACGGTTTCTGCGTCTCCACCGGCGCCGCCTGCACCTCGGGCGCGGTCGAACCCTCCCACGTCCTGCTCGCCATGGGCTACACTAGGCAGCGCGCCCGCGGTTGCGTGCGCTTCAGCTTCGGCCGCCAGAACCACCAGGGCGAGGTGGACGCGCTCATGGAAACCCTCCCGCCCCTGATCGAGCGCCAGCGCAAGGTCGCCGCCGGCGCCCCCGGCAACAAGAAGCTGGCCCGCTCCGCATGAATCCCGCGGCCGCAACCACGGTGGTCGCCATGTCCGGCGGCGTGGACAGCTCTACGGTAGCGGCAATGCTCCACGCCGCCGGCGAACCCGTCGTCGGGCTCACCATGCAGCTCTGGAACCAGCGCCGCCTCGGCTCCGCCGACGCCCCCCGCTCCGGACGCTGCTGCTCGCTTGACGACGTCCACGACGCCCGCCGCGTCGCCGAGCGCCTCGGCATCCCCTACTACGTGGTCAATTACGAGGAGCGTTTCGAGCGCGACGTGGTGCGCGCCTTCGTGGACCAGTACCGCGCCGGACGCACCCCGGTCCCCTGCAGCCTCTGCAATACCGCCGTCAAGTTCGACCAGTTGCTCGAAACCGCGCTCCAGATCGGCGCCGCCTCGGTTGCCACCGGACACTATGCCCGCGTCCGCTTGAACCCCGAGACCGGATGCTACGAACTGCTCCGCGCCGTGGACGAGGCCAAGGACCAGACCTTCTTCCTTTGGGGTCTCACCCAGGCGCAGCTCAGCCGCGCCCGTTTCCCCCTCGGGGAAATGCGCAAGCCTGCCGTGCGCGCCCGCGCCGCCGAGCTTGGCCTCGGCGAAGTGGCGGATAAGGCCGACAGCAACGAGATCTGCTTCGTCCCCGGCAACGACTATGGCGCCTTCCTCGACGCCTACGCCGCCGAGCAGGGCGAGCCCGCACCGGATGCCGCGGGCGAACTGGTCGCTCCCGACGGCGGGGTTCTCGGACGCCACGACGGCATCCACCGCTTCACCGTCGGCCAGCGCAAGGGCCTCGGCCTCCCCGGCGGCGGCACCAACGCCGGCAACCCGCTCTACGTCCTGCAAATCGAGCCCGCCACCCGCCGCGTCGTCGTCGGTGACGCCGCCGAGTTGCTGCACACGGGTATCGAGGCCAGCGCCGCCAACTGGATTGCCGGCGAGCCCCCGCGCGAGCCGGTCCGCGTCACCGCCCGCATCCGCCACCGCCACACTCCCGCCCCCGCCTGGGCCGAGCCCCTCCCCGAGGGCCGCCTGCGCGTGCGCTTCGATACCCCCCAGCGCGCCATCAC
>DATNAC010000101.1:0-14935 GCA_035573035.1 Terriglobales bacterium | reverse complement strand
CCCCAATCGGTGTGGAGATGCATCGTCGCCGCCGTGAAGTGCGTGGTCATGCCGAAGCGGGTGGCGAACCAGGCGCCAAACAGCACCACCATCGCCAAGGGCACATAGGTGCCGATCGCGCCGGCGTTCTCCAGCCACTTGCCGATCCGCACCCCGACGATGTTCATCCAGATCGCCACCGCCAGAATCGCCAGCGAGCCCACCATCACGAACTCCTTGTTGGTGGCGTAGGCGGCGAAGCGCGGCCCGCCCGCATAGGCCGACATGGCCACGCTGGCATTGAGCAGCGCCGGGAAGTAGACGATGCTGTAGGTCCAGTAAGCCCAACCCGAAACGTAGCCGTGAAACGGTCCGAAGGCCTCGTGCGTCCAGGCGTAGATCCCGCCTACTTTGGGAAAGCGCGTGGACAGTTCCACGATCACCAGCGCAAACGGCACAAAAAACAACACCACCGCCGAAACCCAGAGCCATACCGCGGTGGGGCCGATGTGGGCCGCCGTCGCCACCCAGCGCGGCCCCAGCACCGCGGCGATGTTGAACAAAATAATGTCCCACAACCCCATGGCCCGAACCAAGCCATGGCCCGACTCGCGCGCGGCATCCTTGCTCGGCAGCATGAGGCACAGGATACAGGAAGCGGGCACAGTGGCGCGCTCCGCCTCTCCACCGAACGCCTGGGGCACCAGATGCAACCAACCAAGGGGAGGCCGTCCCGATGAAGTGACCGTCAGCGGCGTGCTGAACCTTATCGAGTCCCCGTCGACGCGAAATATTTCCTTCCGACATCAAGGAAATGCCGCACCCCGTGCGGGCGCTATGGGGGTATTATCCGCAAGGCGTGCTCGAGAGCCGCACGCTTTCGGAGAGAACTGACATGTTGCGACGCGCCTGGATCGTGGTTTTCGCCGTGCTTCTGCTGCCCCTTCTGGCCGAGCCCAGCCGTTTTGGATTTTCCGATCGGGTGGAGCGGCATATGCTGCCTTCGGTCTCGACCGGACCGCGCGATCCCGCCTGGAGCCCCGACGGCAGCCGCATTGCCTTCGAGATGCAGGGCGACATTTGGACCCTTCCCGCCGCCGGCGGCACCGCCACCGCGGTGACCCAGGGCCCGGATTATTACTACGAACCGGCCTGGAGCCCCGACGGCACTCGCATCGCCTGTAGCCGGCAGACGCGGAAGGGCGAACTCGGCATCGTGGTCGTGACCGTGTCCACCGGCGCGGTGCAGCCGATCACCGCCGCCCCGGAGATTGCGGTCGAACCCACTTGGTCGCGCGACGGCCAGAGCCTCTTCTTCGCCGCCGCGCGCCATCCGGACGCCACTGCCCCTCCCGGCCGCCGCGGCCCCAACAACGGCTTCTCCATTTACCGGTACGATCTCTCGGCGAACACCGACGCGCTGGTCGGCCCGGGCTTCGAGCCCGCGGTTTCGCCCGACGGCAGCCAACTCGCCTACATGGCGCCGGTGCGCGGACAATTGGGCACGGGCGGCCTCTGGGTGCGTCCGCTGGCGGGCGACGGACAGCCCCGCTTGGTGCGGTACGAGCAGACCGAGTACCGCATGAAACCGCACTGGACGCCGGACGGCAAGGACCTGCTCTACGTCTCCGACGAGGCCGGCACCAACGACGTCCGCCTGGAGTCGGTCAACGGCGGCGAGCCCGAACGCCTCACCGACGATGACTCTGGCGACGAGTTCTCGCCCGCGCCCAGTCCCGACGGCGCCCGCTTCGCTTTCATCTCCAACCGCCGCGGGCCTTCGGTGCTGTACACCGCGCCCATCGGCGGCGGCCCGTTCCCTTCGTGGCAAGCGGTGGCCATCCGCGCCCGCCACGCCCGCGTTCCCACCGGCACGGTGCGCATCCGCGTGCTCGATCCGCAGGGGGCGGTCACCCCGGCGCGCATCATGATCACCGCCAGCGACCAGCGCGGCTACGCGCCCGACGGCGGCTTCGCCCGCGTGATCGCGGTCAGCGGCACGCACTACTTTGAAAGCCTGGGCAGCGCCGCGGTCACGGTGCCGGCCGGACAGACCGCGATCGAGGCGGTCAAAGGGTTCGAGTACGAGCCCGCATCGGTGACCGTCACCACGCCCGCCGACGGCGTCACCACGGCCACCATCCATCTGAAGCGTCTGGCCAATCTCCCGGCCCAGGGCTGGTACTCGGGCGACACACATATCCACGATCTGCACCAGGGCGAGTACGGCCTCTCCCACCAGGACTTCTACAACGAGCTCCTGGCCGAGGACATGCACGTCACCAACGCCCTGATCCACATGGACGGCACGCGGTTGATGGGGCGCTGGGCCGACCTCACCGGGCGCCCCAGTCCCCTCTCCAAGCCCGGCTATATCCTCCAGTACGGCGAGGAGTTCCGCGGTTCGCTGGGCCACATCATCCTGATCGGCATCCACCAATTTGTGCTGCCGCTCACCGCCGGCGTGAATGGCACCGCTTACGCCCAACCCACGCTGGACGACGCCTACCTCGACGGCGCTCACGCCCAAGGCGGCATCTCCGGCTACCCCCATCCCTATTTCACCCCGCCGCAAACGCCGCAGCAGGCGGCCAGCACCCTGATCCCGGTAGACGCCGCGCTGCACAAAGGCGACTTTTATGACCTCGCCTCGCTCTGGTCCGACGAGCGCGGCAGCACCGAGCTCTACGATCGCCTGCTCAACTGCGGCTTCCATATCGCCGCCACCGCCGGCACCGACAACTTCTCGGACGTGAACCGCGACCCGCCCCCCGGCACCGACCGCACCTATGTGCACGTGCGCGGGCCGCTGACGCTGGCCAGTTGGGAGGCGGGCATCAAGGCGGGCCACACCTTCGGCTCGACCGCGCCGCTGCTGACGCTCAGCGTGAATGGACGCGAGCCGGGCGATGAGATTCAGTTGGCGGCGGGAGCGTCGGCCACGCTGCACGTGCGCGCCACCGCGGTCTCGATCGCGCCTATGACGCAACTGTCGATCATCGTCAACGGCAAGATCGTCCAGAGCGTGAACGCCGCCGACCCGCACCGCATCCAGTTTGAGGGCGGCGTGCCGGTGCCCCAGGGCGGATGGGTGGCGGTCCGCGCCGAAGGTCCGCCTTCGCGCTACGTGGCCGACAGCTACGCCTTCGCGCAGACCACGCCGGTCTACGTGCTACGCGACGGCAAGCAATGGGTCTCGGCCGCCGATGCGAACTTCCTGGCGCAAGCGGTCGAGGCCACCTGGACGCGGGTCAGCCGCTCCCCCTGGCGCAGCGACGCCGAACGGGACCGGTTCCACAACCGCATCGAGCAGGCCAAGGCGGTCTACGACCGCATCGCCGCGGAAAGCGGCGGCGGGCAGTAGCACCACAGCCGTAATCGCCCCGGTTCGACCGCGAAGGTCACCGGGGTGAGACCGGCGGCTTCGCCGTCCAACTGCACCGGTAGTCCCGGCGTCAACACCGCCACCGGATCCGGTCCCAGACGCTCCACTCCCGGGGCGTACTCCAAACCGCGCGTCAACAGTCCCAGGGCTTGCACCGGCAACAGCCAGGGGCCGCCCCGCAGCGCCAACTGAATCGCGTCCCCGGTGGGGCCGACCCGTCCCAGCCGCAGGCGGCCGCCGTAGAAACGCGTGAGCCCGATCAGCACGGCATCCGCCGCGCCGCGCCGGTCCCCGCAATCGTATTCGAGCTGGGCGGGAAAATACCGGGGCCACGCCGTGGCCGCGGCCCCAACGAAGGCCAGCTTGCCCCAGCGGCGCTTGGCCGCGGGCTGCACGCCGTGCACGATTGAGGCGTCAAAACCGACGCTGGCGACGGCGACAAAATAGCGGCGTCCGGCGGGCGTGGTGGCCACGCCCAGCGCGGCCGGGCGCGCCTGCGCCTGCAAGAGCCACGCCGCCGCCTTCGCCGCCGACGGCGGCACTCCCAGCGCGCAGGCCATGATGTTGGCGGTGCCCCAAGGCGGAGCCACGGCCAAAGCGGGGGCTTGGTTTGCCGGTGTCTCGGCCAGGACCTGCACGATCTCGTGCAGCGTGCCGTCGCCGCCGCAGCCGATGATCACATCGCAGCCGGCATCCACGCCCCGCGCGGCCGCCGAGCGCGCGCCCGAGACGGGATCGGTTTCGGCGACACCGACCTGCCAGCCTCCGCCTTGCAGTCCCTGAGTAAGCTGTTGCAGTTGCCGCCGGCGGCGCGCTGGCCGGCGCCCCGCGGTGGGGTTCCAAACCAGGAGCGCCCTCCGGGGCATGCGGCGTTAAGCCGCGAGCGCGCGGGCGGCCTGGCGCTGATGGATCACCGCGAACAACCCGAAGAAGGCGCCGACGTAAAGCAAATCGCCGATGGCGGCGTTCCGGTAGAACGGAATGCCCATCGTATAGCAGGTCATCAGGCCCGCCAGCGTGTGCGGATACATCTCACCGGTGACCCACACGCCAAAGTTGCTGAGCAGAAAAAACAGGGTAGAAGAAGCCACCGAGGTGCCGATCAGCGCCGATACGCGCACCCGGCCCTTCAGCGCCACCAGGGCCAGCCCCAGGATTACCAGGTAGCTCGCCCAGGTGAAATACTGATCCAACCCGCCGGACGCTTTGTATACCCAGATGTTGAGGGCGAAGTCGCTGGCCATCAGCGCCACCACGGGAATCCAGAGCTGTTTGGGCTTCATCCAGACGGCCGCGAGCAACAACATCGCGACTACCGGCGTGAAATTCCACGCGTGCGGCAAGAACCGCATCGCCACCGCGCCAAGCACAAACAGCATTATCAGCATCGCCGAATCCTCCCAGGCAGCTACGGCCACAAGGATAACGCGCTTTTTACTCGATGCCAAGCCGTTTGTCCGCGTTTGCCGTTTCCCACATGCGGCCTAATCCTTTGTTTTCTTGCGCTTCGAGTTTGGCCCTTGGCGTGTATGGAATGGCGCAGGAACGACCTACTGCTTAGGTCAACCGGAGGACCCAGAATGCGCAGGCAACAACTTTTCGGAACCATGACCGCGGCGGCGCTGGCAGCACTGCTCTGCCTGCCTCTCAGCGCCCAGACCACTGGATCGCAATCCCAAAATCCCAACAATGGCACTACGGCTTCGGCCCCGCAGCAGGCGAGCAGCCAGCCCGCAAGCCCGGCCCAGAACGCCACGGCTGAGGCGCCCTTGACTCCGCAGATCAAACAGGGCTTCTGGGGACATCTCAATCCCTTCGCGCGCAAAAAGTATGTCGAGGGGCAGATCGCGCCCATCCGCGACCGCAACAACGAGCTCGACACCTTGACGGCGGGCAACGCCAAGGCGATTAACGACGTGGACGCGCGCTCCAAAGCCGGCATCAGCGCCGCCGCCGATCAGGCCAAGCAGGCGTCTGACACCGCCAGTGCGGCCCAGCAGCAGGTGCAACAGGACGCCACCCAGGCCAATCAGCTGAATGACCAGGTGTCCTCGGTGAACAACAAGCTTCAGTCGGTGGATCAGTATCAGGTCGCGCAAACCGCGGAGCTGCACTTCAAGCCCGGCCCCGCCAAACTGAGCACCAGCACCCAGCAGCAGCTCGACAGCTTCCTGCAGGGTCTGGACGGCCAGAAGGGCTACGTGGTCGAGGTCACCGCCTACTCCACGCGCCGCGGCGCCGCCGGCGATGCGGCCA
The DNA here is from genome assembly GCA_035573035.1 of Terriglobales bacterium. Taxonomy (GTDB): domain Bacteria; phylum Acidobacteriota; class Terriglobia; order Terriglobales; family SCQP01; genus SCQP01. The sequence goes on along the minus strand of DATNAC010000101.1, from coordinate 9,315 downwards.
GCCAGCAGCTGGCGGATACCGTCGTGCGCTATATGGTGCTCCAGCACAACGTGCCGCTCTTCCGCATTTACACCATGGGCATGGGCAACGCCGCCCCGACCGCGGCGCAGATGGATCAGTCCAGCGAGGCAACCACGCGCTCGCGCCGTCCCACCGCCGGCGGCACGGTGGAAATCAAGATCCTCAAAAATAGCCTGGCCGCGCCGGTGCCAACCGGCAGCGGGCAGAATTAAGATCGGTTTCCCGCTCAACCCAGCGGCAGATCGCCAAACAGGCGCCCTCATTGGGCGCCTGTTTTTTGTTGGCAGCGTCACTCCATGGCACGCCGCATCCACTGCCTTATACTCGAAACATGAGCGAAGCCGTGATTGTGGCTGGGGTGCGCACCCCGGTAGGCCGTTTCCTGGGAGGCTTGGCGCCTCTCTCCGCCCCCAAGCTGGGCGCGATCGCCATCCGCGAGGTGGTCCAGCGCGCCGGACTCCAACCCGAGCAGGTCGACGAGTGCATCATGGGCAACGTGGTGCAGGCGGGTATCGGCCAAAATCCGGCCCGGCAGGCGGCGCTGTTCGGCGGTCTCGCGCCCAGCGTGGGCGCGCTCACCGTCAACAAAGTTTGCGGATCTGGTCTGAAGGCGGTCGCATTGGCCGCGCAGGCGGTGCTGCTGGGCGACTCCGAAATCGTGGTGGCCGGCGGCATGGAGTCCATGTCGAACTGCCCCTACCTGCTCCCCGGCGCGCGCAACGGCTACCGCATGGGCGACGGCACGCTGGTGGACTCAATGATTCACGATGGCCTGTGGGACGTCTACGAGGACTTCCACATGGGCAATACCGGCGAGTTGGTATCGGAGAAGTACCACATCACTCGCGAGATGCAGGACGAGTACGCGCTGCATAGCCACCGCAAAGCGGTGGCCGCGATGCAAGCGGGCCATTTCGACGCCGAGATCGTGCCGGTGGAGATTCCGCAAAAGAAGGGTGATCCGGTCGTCATTCGCCAAGATGAGGGTCCGCGCCCGGATACCAGCATCGAAGCGCTGCGCAAGCTCAAGCCAGCCTTCAAGAAAGACGGTACCGTGACCGCCGGCAACGCGCCGGGCGTGAATGACGGCGCGGCCGCGGTGGTGGTCACCACCGCCGAGCGCGCCAAGGCCCTCGGTCTCAAGCCCCAGTTCCGCATCGTGGCCCAGGCCACCAGCGGCCTCGAGCCCAAGTGGGTGATGATGGCTCCCGTCGAGGCGGTGCGCAAGCTTTGGAAAAAGACCGGATGGGATGCCGCCAGCGTAGACCTCTACGAGCTCAACGAGGCGTTTTCGGTACAGGCCGTGGCCCTCATTCAGGAGCTCAAACTCGACGCCGGCCGGGTGAACGTCAACGGCGGCGCGGTGGCGCTCGGTCACCCCATCGGCGCGAGCGGCGCTCGCGTGTTGATCACCATGATGTACGAGATGCGGCGGCGCGGCGCCAAGCGCGGCATCGCCGCCCTCTGCCTGGGCGGCGGCAACGCCGTGGGCATGGCCATCGAGAACCTGCAATAGTTCGAGCGGCAACAAAGGAAACCATTCCGTGGAAATTCAACGCGTAGCCGTAGTGGGAGGCGGCGCCATGGGCAACGGCATCGCCCATGTGCTGGCCAAGTTCGGGGTCGAGGTGGTCTTATGCGAGGCCAACGCCGAAGCGCTGGCTAAGGCTCGCGGCACCATTGAGAGCAATCTGGGGCGCGAAGTCGCCAAAGCCAAGCTGAGCGAGGACGAGGCCAAGCAGGCCCTCGGGCGCATCACCGGCGCCACCGGCCTCGAAGCCGCGCGCGGCGCGCAGCTCGCGATTGAAGCCGTGCCGGAGCGGCGCGAGATCAAGATCCCGCTGCTGCGGCAGTTGGATGGGCTGCTCGCTCCCGAGGCCATTCTCGCCTCCAACACAAGCTCCATCTCCATCACCGAGCTCGGCGCCGCCACCAAGCGGCCCGACCGCTTCATCGGCATGCACTTCATGAACCCCGTGCCGGTGATGAAGCTGGTGGAGGTGATCCGCGGACTGGCCACCAGCGACTCGACCGCCGCCGCCGTCCACCAGCTCGCGCTGCGCTTGCAGAAGACCCCGGTCGAGGTCAACGACTATCCCGGCTTCGTTTCCAACCGCGTGCTGCTGCCGATGATTAACGAAGCCATCTACTGCGTGATGGAAGGCGTGGCCAAGCCGGAGGCGATTGACGAGATCATGAAGCTGGGCATGGCTCACCCCATGGGCCCGCTTACCCTGGCCGACTTCATCGGCCTCGACGTCTGCTTGCACATCATGGAAGTGCTGCACGAAGGGCTGGGCGATGCCAAGTACCGCCCCTGCCCGCTGCTGCGCAACATGGTCGCCGCCGGCTGGCTGGGCCGCAAAACCAAGCGCGGGTTCTACCAGTACTAAAACCCAAGCTCTAAGCGAATTCCCCGGGTTGACACGCTCCCGAGCTGCGGGTGTATGCTCAGCGGCATGTGGCGGCAGCTTGCAGATGCCCTGAGCGGAACGGGCATGCCCTGCCGGCAATCGAAGCCCGGTCTCCGAGCGGCCAACGCCGGTGCCCCCAAGCCGCTGTCAGCGGCTCGGGGTGGCAACGGGAGCGGCCCAGGCAAAAGGTGGCCATGCCACTTGCGCCGGCTCTGTTTTGCCGTGCTTGTCCTCGTGGTTTGTGGCTGGGCGGTGGAACCGATTTACCGCGTGGCTCCCGATGTCCTGTTCCTGCCCCAGGACGGGTTAGCCCTGAACGCCCACACCGGGCGGGTCGTATGGCGCTTTCCGCGTTTCCAGGGCCGGGTTTACACCGACGGTCACGGTCTGGTGCTGGTGTCGTGGCTGAGCGCCATCCAGCACGAGTTCAACGACCGCCGCATTACGCGCATTTGCCGCCTGCGCGGCGCCGATGGCGCCAAGGTCTGGTGCCGCGACTGGCCGGACGTGCAGCAATGGAGCGTGGATGAGAGCGGCCAATCCTGGTACCTGCGCACCCCCGAACGGCTGCAGGTCCTTGGAATGGAGCATGGCCAGCCCGATCGGGGATTTGACCTTCCCGACGACGCCGACCTCTCCCTAATGTCCCTGCCCGCCGGCGGCGCGCTTGTCCTGGACCGCCAGCACGCGCACCAAGAGGCACTCACCTACCATCCCGGCGCCAGCGGCCTCACCGCCGAGAGCCTGCCCGGCGCGGTCTATCCCTTCCGCGGCAACGGCCATGGCCTGCTGTTCTATGCCAAGGATATGGGTGAGTTCTTCCTCGCCTCCCCCTGGACCCTGCTCTTCCACCGCGATCATAGCCCGGCGGCCGGCGTCTTCCCCCTCGCCAGCCTCGATGACCACGGCTTCGTCTTCACCGACTGGCAGGAGCGGAACCCCGTACTCCGGGGCGGCACCTACACTGGTCAGCTCTGGCAGGCGGCGCGTCCGGCGCGCGACCCCAAGCTCGCGGTAAGCTCCTCCGCCGCGCTGATGCTGGTCAACGGCCCCGTGCCCAACTCCACCCGGCTTGAGGCTTGGGATTTGGCCTCGGGGAAGTTGCGCTATGCGCGCGACTTCGACGCCGCCTATCCCGCCTTTACCTGCCTCGACGCCGCGCTGGTGCTGCAATCCGATTCGGAAGTGCTCTTGCTCGATCCCGACTCGGGCGAGCAACGCTGGCGCGTGGATGCTCACGAGGGCCCGCTGGCCGCGGTGGCGCAATCCGCCATCGTGTTTTGGGAGAGCGGCGGCGAGCTGGCGGCGCTGGCGCGCAATAACGGTGCCCTGCTCTGGCGGGTGCGCTTCCGCCCGCTGTAAATTTTCTCCCCCATTCGGGGGTGTTTTCGTATTTTCTTCGCACTGGATTGCGTGCTATGATCCACCTTCCGGTGGTATTTCACGAGGTCCAGCATGCCTGACGATCGCTCCCGCGCCATTGACGCCGCTCTCGCTCAAATCGAAAAGCAATTCGGTAAGGGCTCCATCATGCGGTTGGGTTCCAAGGACGCCATCGTCCCCATCGCCGTCATCCCCACCGGTTCCCTGTCGCTCGATGCGGCCCTGGGCGTGGGCGGGGTGCCGCGCGGGCGCGTGATCGAGATTTTCGGGCCGGAGTCCTCGGGCAAAACCACGCTCACGCTGCAGATCATCGCCCAGGCGCAGAAGGCTGGCGGTATGGCGGCATTCGTGGACGCCGAGCACGCCCTTGATCCCGCTTATGCGCGCAAGCTGGGAGTGGATATTGATAACCTGCTGGTCTCCCAGCCCGATTTCGGCGAGCAGGCGCTGGAGATCGCCGAAGCCCTGGTCCGCTCCGGAGCGGTGGATGTGCTGGTGGTGGATTCGGTGGCGGCGCTGGTGCCCAAGGCCGAGCTCGACGGCGAGATGGGCGACTCCCATGTCGGGTTGCAGGCGCGTCTGATGTCACAGGCGCTGCGCAAGCTCACCGGCCTGGTGTCGAAGTCGCGCTGCTCGCTGGTCTTCATCAACCAGATCCGCGAGAAGATCGGGGTGATGTTCGGCAGCCCCGAGACCACCACCGGCGGCCGCGCCCTTAAGTTCTACTCCAGCGTGCGCATCGACATCCGGCGCATTGCCGCGATCAAGGACGGCGAGGCGGTGATCGGCAACCGCACCCGCGCCAAGGTGGTCAAGAACAAGGTGGCGGCGCCGTTCCGCGAGGCCGAGTTCGACATTATGTACGGCGAAGGAATCTCGATCGCGGGCGACTTGATCGATCTGGCGACCGAGAAGAACGTGGTCGAAAAATCCGGTTCCTGGTACTCCTACAAGGGCGAACGCATCGGCCAGGGCCGGGAAAACGCCAAGCAGTACCTCACCGACCACCCCGACATGATGCAAAAGCTGGATGCGGAAATGCGCAAGGCGCTGGGGCTGGCGCGCGAGCCCGAAGCGGCGCCGGTGCCCGCCCCCCCGGTGGCGGAAGCGCGGGCCGCGCGCAAGGGTTAGTCCAGCTTCTTCTCCGACAGGTACCACTGCTTGACCTGTACCGACTTGTCGGCCACGCGCTTCTCGGCGTCCGCCTGGGTCTGGGGAGGCGGCATGACCACATTGCCTCCCTTTTTCCAGTCGGCCGGGGTGGAAACCCCATAGCTGTCGGTGGTTTGTAGCGCTTCGAAGACGCGCAGCAGTTCATCCACGCTCCGCCCGGTGGACTGGGGGTAGTACAGGATGGCGCGGATGATCTGCTTCGGGTCGATGAAGAAAACCGCGCGGATGGGGGCGGTATCGCCGGTTCCGGGATGAATCATGCCGAAGCTCTGCGCCACCTTCATGTCCAGGTCGGCAAGGATCGGAAACGGGATCTTCGTGCCCCCGGTTTCCTCCATGCTGCGTACCCAGGCGATGTGGCTAAACACGCTGTCAATGCTCACACCGATGGGCTGAACGTTGAGCGCCTGGAATTCGGGATAGCGCTTGGCGAAGGCCATGAACTCGGTGCTACACACAGGGGTAAAGTCGGCGGGGTGGGAAAACAGCATCACCCATTTGCCTTTGAAATCGCTGAGGCGGATCACCCCATGCGTGGACTTTACCTCGAAGTCGGGAGCGGCTTCGTTGATGCGCGGCAGCGAGCGCGCGCCGGTGTTGGTCTCCGAATTCATAGCTTCTTTCCTGTATATTGTGTGATCTCGGGGAACGAAATCCCCGGTTCATCCACGGTAGCATAGGAAGGGTGACCACCCTGCCTCGCCGCGCCGCCGCTTCCGCCCCGCCCCTGCTGCGGGCGCGTTCGCTGCGCGGCTTGCCCTGGCTGGGCCACGGCTTCAGCACGAGGCGCAGCGGCCGCCGCGGCCAGGATTTCGACCTTCGCGTCTCAGCACGGAACCAGCATCGTTTTACCCGGGCGGTGCTCGGTCCCCGGGCGGACCTGTTGACTCTGAAGCAGGTTCACAGTGCACTAATATGGCGAGACCCGGAGCCCCAGAAGTCCGGTGACGCCATGATGACGGATGCCCCGGGGCGCCTGCTGGCGATTAAGACCGCCGACTGCGTTCCGATTCTGCTGGTGGACGTGCGCCGCCGGGCGGTGTCCGCCGTCCACGCCGGCTGGCGCGGCACATTGGCCCGGATCGCGGAAAAGACCGTGGGCGAAATGCGCGCCGCGTTTGGCACCGAGCCCACCAGCCTGAGGGCAGTGATCGGCCCCAGCATCCGCGGCTGTTGTTACGAGGTCGGCGAGGAGGTACACCACGCCTTCTGCGCTCAATTCGCCTATGGCGAGAGCCTGTTCCTCGACGCCGAGGACGACCCGGTGCGCAACCGCTACCCGATGCTCTTCATGACCGGCGCGCCCCCCGGCCACCCTTACGATCCACGCTGGAATCCCACCCAGCCGCACCGCCTCGATCTGGCCGCCGCCAACCTCCGGCAGTTGGTAGACGCTGGGATCGCCCAAGCGGCTGTAGAAATATTGCCCTTTTGTACCGCCTGTCATCCCGAGCGCTTTTTCTCCCATCGGCACGGGGCGGCGGGGCGCATGCTCTCGGGAATTGGAATTCTTTAAGAATCGCTTGCGTTCCACCCCGAGGGTAGGGTACGCTATTCCCAACTCGGGCAGTTGGATCCCTGACAAGGGCGCGGTACGACCTCCCCGCGCCCTTCTGCTTTTTGGATTACAGTTTCGCCATGCGCTCTTCGCTTCCGCCGTCGCCTGCCCAAGCCGCGGTCATTATCGGATTTGTGGCCGGTACGTGGCTTCTGGTGGAAGGGTTCGCGTTGCTCATCGCGCATCGTCCCCTCATGCTCTGGGGCCATCCCGGACCCTGGGCGGCGTGGGGCAGCGCCGCCATCCTGCTCGGCGCCCTCTGGATGTTGTGCGGCAACCTGTACCTGTTCCAAAATCGCAGCGGCGCCTGGAAAGCGATGATTGTTCTCACCGTGGCGAGTTCTTGGTATGCGGGCTGGGCGGTCGCCGCCGTGATTGCGCAACTGTTGCTGTTGCTCCTCCCCTCCACGCGCCGTGGGTTGAATGCTTGATCAGGCGGCGCTTTCCAGCGCCTCCAGGGCGGCGGGCTCGGGATCCTGAATGTCGCTGTAACGGCCACGGCCGCGGTTGACCTCCAAATAATGGGCGTGGGCGCGTTCCCAGGCACGCTCGTCCGGCGGCCCAAACAGGCGAAGGTAGAGCGGCGTTCCGGGATAGGCAAACACCGGCACCGGCTGCGACACCCAGACGCCCTCGGCGATCAACTCCTGGCGCCAGCTTTGGACCGCGGCTACGTCATCGTCGTCCGCGGCGATCAGGTTCGCTTGCACCCAGGGGACCACGCGGCGCGCCGCCGCCAGCAGTGCGCGCAGGCGGCCGGCCGGCAGCCGGCAGCCCTTGCGAAAACGCTCCCGGCCTTCCGTGCTTACCGACTCGATGCCGCACTCCATCGATATGCACCCGGCCCGGCCCAGCGCAGCCAGACTCGCCTCGTCCCACAAATCAATGCGCGTCTGCATGCCGAACTGCAGCGGGAGCTGCTCCAGCCCGTCGAGAAGCTCCGCTGTCTGGCGCCCGCAACCGAAGATTTCGTCAATGAAGTACACATAAGTGAAACCCTGGCGCGCTAGCTCCTCCGCCTCGGCCAGTACCGCTTCGACACGGCGCTCGCGAAAGCGGTTGCGGAACAGCGTCTTGTTGCAGAAGGTACAGGCCCATGGGCAGCCGCGCGTAGCCTCCACCTCGGCGCCGCGCCCGCCGCCGGAAAACACGTGGTGGCGGTGCCGGCGCCGTTCCAGCGGGTAGCCGCTCCAGTCGAGTGCCGCTAGACCGCGAAGATCGGCTTGGTTCACACCCGGGTTGACCCGAATCTCTCCCCCTTCGCGGTAGGCGCAGCCCGCGAGGCCGCTCCAGTTCCCGACAACTTCGGGCAGCACCTGGTCGGCCTCGCCCTGAATCACCAGGTCGCACCCCAGCTTGCGCAGCACCGCCGCCGGGGTGGCGGAGCCGTGGGGTCCGATCGCCACCGTCGTCACTCGCGCCGGCAGCGCCGCGCGCAGGGACCGCATCCATGCCCCCGGTACCCGCAACTCCGGCTGCGGACAGCGCCAAAACAGGTAGGTCGGCGCGGTGGTCAGCACCACGACTTCCGGGGTGAAGGCGCCGACGCGCCGCGCCGCGTCCCCGACGGCCAAACCTTCGAGATGCGCATCCACAATCAGGGCCTCATGCCCCGCGGCTTCGAGCTGCTGCCGCGCCCACAGCAACTCCAGCGGCATGTGCGTGTCGGGACACCCGAAATAGGTCGAGCCGCCAAACTCCCACCGCGGCTGAATCAGCGCAAATCGCATCGTCGCCTCGCGTTCAGAGTTTGGCCTCCAGTTCGAGGTCCCAGACGAAGCCGCGAGCCCGCTGTTCCGGCGCGGGCGCGCAAATCCAGGTTTCGGGCTCGGGGTGCGCCACAAGCTGCAAACCGGAGCTGCGCAGGATGCCCTCGGCGGCGGCGCGGTTGGGGATCCACCAATTGGTCGGGTCGCCGGCAAAACTCCGCTCCAGAAAGTACATCCGAGGAAACCCCGGCTGCTGAAACGGAGTGTGGTCCCAGAAACCATAATCCTCGAGCGGGGCGCCACCCGAGGACGCGCCGCGCAACATGGTCTGAAAGACCAAGCGCTGCCGCACCAGCGTCACGACCAGGTCGAGAGCATAGACGGGGTAGCGCAAGTGATAAAACACGCCCAGAAAGAACACATAATCGAATTGCCGCCGCAGCTCCGCCAGGGCGTACACCGACATCTGCCGCCACTCGACCTCGAGTCCCAGCACCGAGGCGGCGAATCGCGCCTGCGCCAAGTAGCGCTCATCGGCATCCACTCCGAGCACGTACCGCGCCCCCCGCCGCTTGCACTCCAGAGCGTGAAAACCGGCATTGCAGCCGATATCCAATACGCTTAGCCCGTCCATGCGCTCCGGCAGCACCCGACTGATCTGCCGCCACTTGGCCGCCGGATAGTCGCCCAGAAAATGCCGCGGAGCGGTGGGAACACCGTGCAGGTCGAGGTTTTGAAACCACTCGCCCAGCTCATCCACCCGCCGCCGGATCGCGTCGAGAGTCCAAGCCTCCGCTGGGCGAGGATGCGAACTCGTCACACTCATCTCCCGTCACCAGATGCGGTGCGCCCCGCCGGGTTTGTTTGCGGCCAGCGTCGCGACCAGCAACATGGGGTCGTCGGACACCACCGCATCCGTTTGCGCCCGGGCCAGCAGCCGCATCTTGGCCGGACGGTTCACCGTCCACACCAAGACACGCCATCCTTGCGTCCGCAGCCGCCGCACGTACCACGCCGTGCACGAGGCCTGGTGGGGAGCGATCCATTCCACCCCGGC
>DATNAC010000100.1:0-11672 GCA_035573035.1 Terriglobales bacterium | reverse complement strand
TTGCCACCACCCACGGCACGGGTGCGGCCCCAGAGCACCGTGTTGGCCCAGTTCCCGGACGCAAGCCGGCGGTTGACCATCAAGCTGGCGGTGAGGCGGATCTGGTCTTCGCTCGGGTTGAGCACCTCGGGGCTGTGGATGTGCGCCCAGGATACCTGGCCGCTCCAATCCGGGGCGGGGCTGGCGGTAAGGCGCCACGAGTAGGAGTCCAGTTTGCCGGATTGGAGGTCCCAACGGAACTCGTTGGGTTCGCGGCCGTGAAATACCGATGCTTCGAGGCGGAGCGCGCGCTCCGTCAGGCCCAGGGTGAGGACGTCGGCAGCGATGTGGGTGGAGTCCTCGAGGTGGTGGCCGAGAGGAGCGAGAGGGTCTTCGGCGGCCGAGGCGCGGTGGGGGTAGGCGGCGGGGCCGATGGCGGGGTCGCCCATGGGGGCGGCATAGAGACTGAACAAGCCGTGTGAGCCCAAGCGCAGGTCATACAGCGCCGCGAGTTCCATGAAGAAGTTGTGGGGATGCTGTCCATCCACGATGGGCCGGCCGAAAGCGGTCTCGCCGGTCTGGAACAGCTCGGGGAAGAAGCGGCCGGTCACGGTAGCGGGTTCCAGGCTGAACATGGCCCGCAGGGTGAGGCGTCCCGGTCCCCAGGGGCGCTGGGCCATGCCCATCAGCCAGTTGGTGGAGAAGAGCTTGTCGTCGCCCCGGGGCCCGGTCTGTTGCTGGTCGGTGAGAAAACCCAGGCCGTGCAGCATCAGCATCCAGCCGTCGGCGCGGGTCATGAGCATGGGCGCGGGCGTGGACTCGGGCTCGGCGCTGGTGCCGGAATCGGCGTGTTGCAGCAGGGCGGCGATAAATGGATCGGAAGCCGGCTGCGTCGGGGATGCGGGCATGGGCATGGGCATAGCCTGCGCCCGCAACGGCGTGGCGGCGCAAATCAGCGTAACCGCGGCCACGCCAGCGAATAACGGATGAAATCGAAACACGGGGTCTCCTCCGAGGCGGCTAATACTAGAACGGGGATGCCGGGGCGGAGAGCGTTCTAGATACGGAGGAACGGTAGGCGGGAGTGAGGCGGGGCCGGCGAATGCCCACGGGACGGGTTGGCGGAAGGCGCGGGAAGCGAAAGCGGCGGCGGGGGGAACAGCCGTCCCACAGCGACGGGCGGAGGCGGCACAATCGATAGCGGCGGCAGCGCGGCGTGGAGCGCGGCCGAGCAGCAGGGCCGGGGGATGGAGCGGGGGGTGGAGGGCCGTGGCGACGGCATGCCGCATGGTCCCATGCTGCCGGCCTTGGCGGCGGGCGCGGCCATGGGAGCGGCCATGAGGCTCGGGCACACGCCCGCGGCCATGATCACCAGCGCGAGGACTTGCGCCAGCAGCCGGCGACTTCGCTGTCTATTCTGGAAAGGATGGTGCCGCAGAAGGGACTCGAACCCCCACTCCCTTGCGAGAACGTGGACCTGAACCACGCGCGTCTGCCAGTTCCGCCACTGCGGCACGTCAGGTAATTTTACACGAAGTGAGGCGGGGTGGCACGGCCACGATGCGATCTAAGCGGCATCGCGGCGCGGGGGCGCCTCCGCGACCGGAAGCTCCATGAGAAAGCGCGTGCCACGGCCCGGGGTGCTGACGAAACTGAGGGTGCCGTTGTGCGCCAACACGATCTTCTGCGCACCGAACAGTCCCAGCCCCATGCCCTGCGGCTTGGTGGTGAAGTAGGGCTGAAAGAGCCGGTGCTGCACATCCTCGGGGATGCCGGGGCCGGTATCCTCCACCCAGGCCAGGATGCGTTGGGAGTCGTTCCCCGCGAGACCGGTGTGGACGCGAATGGTTCCACCCCCTCCACCCAGCGCCTCTACGGCGTTGAAAATGAGGTTGACGAGTACGCGGCGCAGATCGTGGGCGCTGCCGGAGGAGCTGGGGACGGGGTGCAGGTCTTCGACCACCTCGATCTCGGTGTGGGTGCGCCAGAGGGGGCGGGTCAGCTCAATCGCCTCCCGCGCCAGTTGGGTGACGTCCACCGCCTCGGTGGGGCCGGCGCCGCCGACGAGGTAATCGCGCAGGCGGTGCACGATGGCGGCGCCGTCCTGGGCAGCGCGGTCGATCATATCGCGGAATTTGCGGCGCTCGGCGGTGGGCGCATCTTCCTGAATCTCGAGCACCGCCACGGCACGGCGGATGATGTCGAGCACGTGGTTGAAGTCGTGGGTCAGGCCCGAGACCATCTGCGCGATGGCCAAGTGGCGGGCGCTGTCGAGCGTGCGGAGCTGCAGTTCCTTCAGGGCGGTGACGTCGGTGATGAGCACCAGCGAGCCGATGATCTCGCGGCCGGCGTTGCGCAACGGGGTGGAGGAAACGAGCACATGGATGCGCCGGTTGCGTTCGACGTCAATGATGGTGCCCTCGTCGTGAGTGGAGACACCGGCCTGCGTGGTCTCTTCGAGCGTGGGGGTGCGCGTGGTCTTGCCACCCTCGTAGACAAAATGGAAGCGCTCGCGCAAACTGGCGGCGCTGAGTCCGAGCAGGGTCTCACCGGGACGGTCGAAGAGAGCATCGGCGGCCGGATTCAGCGAGTTCACCCGCATGTCCTTGCCGAAGATGATCACCGCATCGGCGACGTGCTCGAGCAGGGCGGCCATCTGGTGAGCGCCGACGGCGGCGCGCATGCCGCTGCGGCGGCGGAGTTCCATCAAGGCGACCACGAAGAGTCCGACGACGAGGAGGATGAACTCCTCTTCCCAGGTGGCGTAGAAGCCGACCGGCAGCTGGAGCGGGTTGGCGAGAAACCATATGCGGCAGGCGGCGCTGCCGGCCACGCTGAGCAGGACCGCGGCAATGCCGCCCCAAACCCCGAAAAGGGCATCCACTACGGTGATGCCGGGTAGATAAATCAGCAGGGTGATGGCGCGATCGGGACGGATCAGAACCAGGACTCCGGTGGCCGCGAGCGAGATCACCACGGCCGCCAGAACAAGCGAAAAGACCCGCAACCAGCCCCACCCCGGACGCAGCCGGACCCATCCCGCCCAGTTTGGCGCCATAAGCCGTTGGATGCGGCTTGTGACGGGTGGGGAGGTGGACCGGCACTACTGGATTAGCTGTCTTTAATTTCCAGATGGCGTTTGGCGTGCATTGGCTGGACCAGAGAGCTTTGCATGAGCGATCTTTCCCTCCTCACGCCCTCCCTGCTGCGGCGCTGCTTTCACCTGGACACGTTTGTGGAAACCGGCTGCTACCAGGGTGATTCCATGGCGCTGGCCTATGGCGCCGGCTTCGCCAAGGTCATCAGCTGCGACCTTGACTGGAATCGGGTGGAGGCGTGCCGGGAGCGATTTCCCGATGCGGCGGTACTGTATGCGGAGAGTACGGCGCTGCTGGGACCGCTGCTGCCGCACCTGCTCCCGGTCATGGGCAAGACGCTGTTCTGGCTGGATGCCCATTTCCCCGGCTACTTCGGATTGGCGGAGACGAAGCAGAACCGCTTTCCGTTGGCGGAGGAGCTGCGGCTGATCCGCGAGAACAAGCCCGGCTACGCCGACGACGTGATCGCCTTCGACGACCTGCGGGTGATTCGCGATCCGCTCAACCCGCGGTACCGCCAGGGCGAGCTACAGGGCGAGGAGAGCGCGCTGTATGTAGACGTGAGCCTGGAAGCCCTGTTGGGACCGTTTGCGGCGACGCATACCGCCGCATTTATCCACGCGCAGGAGGGTGCGGTGGCGCTGCTGCCAAAGTCGGTGACCGCTGATTAACAGGCGGGAAGGCCGCGGGCGGTGACGTTTTCGGCTTGTTCGTGGGCGTGATAGGAGCTGCGCACCAGGGGGCCGGCTTCGACGTGGCCGAAACCCATCGCCAGCGCGGCAATGCGCAGGGCGGCAAATTCTTGCGGGGTGTAGAGGCGCTTGACCGGCAGGTGCTCGCGCGAGGGGCGGAGGTACTGGCCGAGGGTGAGGATGTCGCAGCCGGTGGCGGCGAGCTGGCGGAGCGCATCGAGCAGTTGTGCTTCGCTCTCGCCCAAGCCGAGCATGAGGCCGGTCTTGGTGACCATGCCGGGGTCGAGGCGCTTGACGGCGCGCAGCAGCTCGAGCGAGCGGTCGAACTTGGCGCCCGGGCGGACAAAGCGGTAGAGCGCGGGAACGGTCTCGGTGTTGTGGTTGAGGATGTTGGGGCGGGCCTCGACCACGATGCGGAGGGCGGGCTCGCTGCCGCGGAAGTCGGGGATCAGAACCTCGACGCTGCAATCCGGGACGCGTTCGCGGACGGCGGCGATGGTTGCGGCAAAGATGCGAGCGCCGCCGAGGTTGTCGTCGTCGCGGTTGACCGAAGTGATGACGGCGTGCTTGAGTGCGAGGCGGGCGACGGCTTCGCCCACGCGGCGGGGTTCGTCCTGGTCAATGGGCAGCGGGCGTCCCTTGGGCACGGCGCAGAAGCCGCAGCGCCGGGTGCAGAGGTTGCCCAGGATCATGAAGGTGGCGGTGCCGTGGTTCCAGCACTCGCCGATGTTGGGGCAGCGCGCGGACTCGCAGACGGTATGCAGGTCGAGCTGCCGGGCCATCTGCTTGAGGTGATGATAGTTTTCGCCGCCCGGGACGCGTACGCGCAGCCAGTCGGGCCGGGGTTGCGGCGGCGCGGCGGCGGCGGCGATCTGGACCAGTGTGGTCATCCTCATCCAGTTTATCCGAACCAAGCCGGTGGTCTCCGCGTCTATACTGCTGAAAGAGGGTGCAGTGACCGATCAGGCTTGCCGGGAACGGGTGCGGTGGATGGCCAGCCACGTGGGCTTGGAGGTGTTCTTCGTCTCGCCGGTGGAGCTGGACACGGAGTTGGAGACGGGGACGCTGGGGGCGGTGTTCATGCTCGCCGACCTGGACTCGGAGCTGGAGCAGTTCGCCCTGCCAACCGTCACCGACGACGAGATCCGCTCCGGCATCGAGCGCGCCCGGATCGGCTTGGCACAGCGCTGCGGCTGCGAGATCGTGCATGACGGCGCGGGCGTCTTCCGCTGCCTGCGGCACGAGGTGGAGTGCGACACCGGGGAGGAGCAGGACCCGGTGATTCGGCAAACCTTACGCTGGACCGCGGAATGCCCGGTGGGCGGGGTCAGCCAAGCGTTTTATCTGATGGGGCACAAGCCCCCCGAAAGCAAATAGGAGGGCAACGAACTCTATGGAAGTTTCGCATCGCTTTGCATTTCTCCGTCCCGTCACCGTGGCGGCGGGTGTGGCCGCCGTAGCCTTCGGCCTCGCGCCCCCGGCGCGGGCGCAGAAGGCGCTGGACCGGCTGCAGGACTCGGCCAGGGTGCTGCACGAGATCCTGGCGGCGCCCGACGGCGGCATCCCCGACGTGATCCTCAAGCACGCGCAGTGCGTGATGATCGTACCGGGATACAAGAAAGCCGGGCTGGGATTTGGCGGCGAGCTGGGCAAGGGCGTGGTCACCTGCCGCACCGGCGCCAATGGCGAAGGGGCCTGGTCGGCGCCGCTGTTCGTCAGCCTGGGCGGGGCCAGCTTTGGGCTGCAGATCGGGGCGCAGGAGAGCGACGTGGTGATGGTGATCATGAACCGCGAGGGGGAAGATCACTTGCTGAAGGACAAGATCTCGCTCGGCGGCGACATGGCGGCGACCGCCGGCCCGGTGGGGCGCGACGCCAACGCCCAAACCGATCTGAGCATGCACGCCAAGATGCTGGCCTATTCGCGCAGCCGCGGGCTGTTCGGCGGCCTCACCATCAAGGGCGGCGTGATCAAGCAGGACGGCGACAGCAATCAGTGGTTGTACAAGAACGCGTCGGCGCAACAGATTCTGAGCGGCAAGGTGGCGGTGCCGGCGCCGGCGGCCTCGTTGGTGAAGGCGTTGGACGCCCGCTCCAGGTAGCCGCGGCCGGTTAGACCGGGATCAGGTCGGCGAAGACGAAGCCGTCGCGGTGGACGATTTCGCCGGGCTGCACCGGAATCGGGGCGGCGAACATGGGGCCGGCGGTGACGACGGTGTGGAACTCGCCGTTTTCGCCGCAGGGGTCCACCGCAGCGGGGAGATCGGCCAGCAAACTCGGGTCGAAGCGGCGGCCGGCGAAGGCGGGGTCGAGCTTGCGGGGGTCGAGGCAGGCGAGGTGGGCTTCGAGACCGCCGGCGAGCATTTCCTGGGCAAGTTTGTGGGTGTCCTGGAGCCAGAGCGGAAAGAGCGGGGTCATGCCGGCCAGAACCATTTTCTCTTCGCGGTAAGCGCGGATGTCTTCCAAAAAAAGGTCCCCGAAGACCATGTGGGTCACGCCTTGGGCGCGGAGCTGGGCGGTGGCGGCGGCCATGCGGGCTTCGTACTCGGCGTTGGAGCAGGGCCAGGGCAGTGGCACCTTCATGCAAGGCAGGCCGAGGGCCTGGGCCTGGCGGTCCACTAGCTCCGCCCGGACGCCGTGCATGGCGACGCGGTTGAACTCCTGGTTGATGGTCGTAAGGATGCCAACGACGTCAGCAAGCCCGCGCAGGCGGGTCTGATGGAGCGACCAAGCGGCGTCTTTGCCGGAGGACCAGGAGACATAGGCCTTTTTGAGCGGGGGCGCGGTCACTCGACCTCGTCGTCGCGCTGAGGATCGAGGCAGTCCAGGCCTTCGGCCCGTGCGGCCAGGGCGAGAGCTTGGTCGCTGCAAACGAATCGGGTGTCCGGAAGCTGGCGACCGAGCACCAAGGCGCTGGCCAATTGCAGGGCGTCATAGGCCCGCAGGGCGTGCCGGTCGAGGAGGCGAAGGGCGGCTTCAATCACGGCATCGTTGACCGCGGTGCGCACGAAGCGCAAGCCTTGATGCTCGCGGAACTGGGCCAGCAGTTCGGTGACGTCGGCAGGGTGGACGCGTCCAGTGCGTTCGAGAACCCTAAGCGCCGCTGTAAATTCCACCACAGCCAAGGCGGAGAGATACAGCTCGCCGTGTTGGGCATGTGCGGCGAGCCGGAGCATAGCATCGGTGCCCGGCTCGCGCACATACAACTTCACTAGCGCGCTGGTATCCAAAAAAAACGGCATTGCCGCCTAGCGCCTGCCCGCCAGGACGGTTTCCGATAAGCTCACGCCGCCCAGAGTGCGCGGCGCAAAGCCGGCGGAATTTGGCGGCGATGCCGCGGGCGGGGCCAGCAGGACGGCTTGCACCTCGGGATGGGCGCGGTTCAAATGCAGCGTGGCGGTCGGATAGGGCGAACGCGGATTGTTGAGCTTATTCACGCCAACCCAGCCGGCGGCAATCGCGGCCTCGAGCTCGCGCCTGGCCTCGGGCGGCGCCAGCCCCTCGGCTGGCAAGTCGACATCGCGGAACCGCTTCAGCCCGACGAAATTGCTGTACGGGTCGGACTCCGCCTTGTCGAGAGAGCGAAGCACGATTTGCGCAGCTCGCGGCAGCGCGGGCATGGACAGCGGCGCCGGGCGGGCCGCGGTCAGCGTGACCGACGCTCCGGTTGAGGGAACAAACCGCACTTCGATTTCGTCACCGCTTTCCGGGCGGAAATTGTCAATCGCCTCGGCGTCGCAACGGATCTTCCTTTTTCCGGGCGGCGCGCGGTGGAAGGTCACGGCAGGCTCCCAGCCGTTGGCGATCTCCGGCGGCAGGAGTTTCTTGATGGCGAGCGAAATATCCTTCGCAAGTATCTCCAGTTTCATTCTTTATCTCCTATATTTAACGGACGGGAACAATATAACATTACTGCCCCCGCTTCGGCAAGGAAGCGGGGGCAGTGGCCCGGCCACTCTTGCCTGGGTCGCTCCCGTTGGTCGCTCGGAGGCCGGGCTTCGCTTGCCGGCAGGGGATGCCCGCTTGGCTCAGGGCATCTACGAGCTGCGGCCAAATGGGAAGGAACAGGCGAGATTTAGGACTGGGTGCTGTCGGCGAGGACGGTGACGCGGTCGCCGAGGACTTCGAAGAAGCCGCCGCTGACGGCGACTTCGTGTTCGCCCGCGGCGGCGGCGTAGCGCACCGCGCCGGCGCCGAGCACGCCCAGGGTGGGGGCGTGCCGCGGGAGGGCGCGCATGGCGCCCGAGGCGGCGGGGATATCCACCCACTGCGCGTCGGTGTCGAGCACCTGGCGCTGGGGGGTGACCACCACCAACTTCAGGGTCGAGCTCACTGCTTCAGCTCCTCGGCCTTCTTGAGCACGTCGTCGAGCGTGCCCTGCATGTAGAAGGCCTGCTCGGGGATGTGGTCGAGCTCGCCCTCCACGATCTTCTTGAAGGCGCTGATGGTATCGGCCAGCTTGACGTACTTGCCTTCCATGCCGGTGAACTGCTCGGCGACGAAGAAGGGCTGGGAGAGGAACTGCTGCACCTTGCGGGCGCGGTTGACGGTGAGGCGATCCTCTTCGCTCAACTCCTCGATCCCGAGGATGGCGATGATGTCCTGGAGGTCCTTGTACTTCTGCAGCACGCGTTTCACGGTCTGGGCGACGGTGTAATGCTCGTGCCCGACGATGCGGGGGTCGAGAATGCGGGAGGAGGAGGCGAGCGGATCCACCGCGGGGTAGATGCCCATCTCGGAGATGGCGCGGGAGAGGTTGGTGGTGGCGTCGAGGTGGGCGAAGGTGGTGGCCGGCGCCGGGTCGGTGTAATCGTCGGCGGGCACGTAGATGGCCTGCACCGAGGTGATGGAGCCGTTCTTGGTGGAGGTGATGCGCTCCTCGAGCTCGCCCATTTCGGTAGCCAGGTTAGGCTGGTAGCCCACGGCGGAGGGCATGCGGCCGAGCAGCGCCGAGACTTCCGAACCAGCCTGGGTGAAGCGGAAGATGTTGTCGATGAACAGCAGCACGTCCTGGTTCTCGACGTCGCGGAAGTACTCCGCCACGGTGAGGCCGGTGAGGCCGACGCGGAGGCGGGCGCCGGGGGGCTCGGTCATCTGGCCGTAGATCAGGGCGGCCTTGGACTTGGACGAATCGCCGGGGACGATGACGCCGGACTCGGACATTTCGAGCCAGAGGTCGTTGCCTTCGCGGGTGCGCTCGCCCACGCCGGTGAACACCGACACACCGCCGTGCTTGGTGGCGATGTTGTTGATGAGCTCCATGATGATGACGGTCTTGCCGACGCCGGCGCCGCCGAAGAGGCCGATCTTGCCGCCGCGCAGGTAGGGCTCAAGCAGGTCGATGACCTTGATGCCGGTCTCGAACATTTGCAGTTCGGTGGACTGGTCCTCGAGGCTGGGGGCGGGACGGCGGATGGGGCTGCGGAGTTCGGTCTGGATGGGGCCGAGCTTGTCCACGGGTTCGCCGATGACGTTCATGACGCGGCCGAGGCAGGCGTTGCCCACCGGCACCATGATGGGGCCCCCGGTGTCAATCGCCTGCATGCCGCGCACCAAGCCATCGGTGGCCTGCATGGAGATGCACTTGACCCGGCCCTCGCCCAGGTGCTGCTGTACCTCGACGACGATGTCCATGGGTTCGGGGACGTCGAAGCCGGTGGAGACCACGCGCAGCGACTGGTTGATCGGGGGCAGCGCCTGTTCGGGGAACTGGCAGACCACGACCGGTCCGGTGATCTCGATCACGCGCCCGGCGTTGACGTTGGCTGGAGTGGAAGTGGCCATAAAAAAGGGGGAGGGGACTTAGCCCAGGGCGGCGGCGCCGCTCACGACCTCGATGATTTCCTTGGTAATCGCGGCTTGGCGCACGCGGTTCATGTTCAGAGTGAGGGAGTCGATCAAGTCGCCGGCGTTGCTGGTGGCGGCCTCCATGGCGTTCATGCGGGCGGCGTGTTCGGAGGCCAGGGACTCGAGCAGGGCGCGGTAGACCTGGGTTTCGATGGCGCGGGGCAGGAGCTGGGCCAGCAGTTGCGCGGGCGGGGTTTCAAAAATGTAGTCGCGGCGCTCACCCTGCCGCTGGGGCAGCTCGAAGGGCAGCAGGCGGCGGACCACCACCCGCTGTTGGAGCACCGACTTGAACTCGTTGCCCACCAGCAGCACCTCATCGGTGGCGCCGGTGGCATAGGCGCGCATGGCGGTCAACGAGATCTGACGGGCGACGTCGTAGTCGATGGTGCGGCCGAAGACGCCGATGTGCTCGCCGGCGAGGGGGAGCTCGTGACGCTTAAAGTAGTCGCGGGCTTTGCGGCCGACGGCGGCGAAAGACGTATCGGAGGTGCCCAGGGCCGCCTTGATCACGTTGGCGTTGAAAGCCCCCACCAGACCGGAGTCGGTGGTAACCGCGATGATGCGGCGCTGGCTGACGGGGCGTTGGGCGAGCAGGGCGCTGAGCGCCCACTCCTCCCCCGGGATGCGCACATCGGTCAGGTCCTGCGGGTCAAGGTAGGCGGCCAAGCCGTTCATCATCTCGGCCAGGCGCTGGGCGTAGGGACGGGCGGCGAGGGCCTGCTCCTGGGCGCGGCGCAGCTTGGCGGCCGAAACCATTTTCATGGCCTGGGTGATCTGCTGGGTGTTCTTCACCGAGCGGATGCGGCGCCGGATGTCGAGTAAGTTCGGCATGGTCGGAGCGAAAGCGGACTAGCCGCGGGCCTCGAGTTCGGTCTTGAAGCGGGCCTTGGCGTCCTCGATGGCCTGCTTGAGCTGGGCGCGGAGGCCGTCATCGAGCGCCTTCTTGGTGTTGACCTCGGCGAGGAGGGCGCCCTTGGCGTCGTCGAGGAAGCGGTAGAGCGAGGCCTCGAAGGCGCGGATCTGGTCTACCGGCAGGTCGTCCATGAGGCCGTTGGTGGCGGCGAAGATGGCGATGAGCTGCTTCTCCACCGGCAGCGGAGAGTACTGATCCTGCTTGAGCAGCTCGACCAGGCGCTGGCCGCGGTTCAGCTGGGCGGCGGTGGTCTTGTCGAGGTCGCTGCCGAACTGGGCGAAGGCGGCGAGCGAGCGGTACTGCGCCATGGAGAGGCGGAGCGAGCCGGCGACCTGCTTCATGGCCTTGATCTGGGCGTTGCCGCCGACGCGGCTGACGGAAATACCGACGTTAATGGCGGGGCGGACGCCGCTGTTGAACAGATCGCCATCGAGGAAGATCTGGCCGTCGGTGATGGAGATGACGTTGGTGGGAATGTAGGCGCTGACGTCGCCGGCCTGGGTCTCGATCACCGGCAGCGAGGTGAGCGACCCGCCGCCGAGCTCGGGGCTGAGCTTGGCGGCGCGCTCGAGCAGACGGGAGTGGAGGTAGAAGACGTCGCCGGGGTAGGCCTCGCGTCCCGGGGGACGGCGGAGCAGCAGGGAGATCTCGCGGTAGGCGGCGGCGTGCTTGGAGAGATCGTCGTAAATGGTCAGCGCGTGGCGCTTGGTGTCGCGGAAGTACTCGCCGATGGCGCAGCCGGAGTAGGGCGCCAGGTAGAGCATGGGGGCGGGATCGCTGGCGGTGGCGGCGACCACGATGGTGTACTCCATGGCGCCGTAGCGCTCGAGCGTGGCGACCACCTGGGCCACGGTGGAGCGCTTCTGGCCGATGGCGACGTAGACGCAGAGGACGCCCTTGCCCTTCTGGTTGATGATCGTGTCGACGGCGACGGCGGTCTTGCCCGTCTGCCGGTCGCCGATGATCAGCTCGCGCTGGCCGCGGCCGATGGGGATCATCGCGTCGATGGCCTTGATGCCGGTTTGCAGCGGCTCTTTCACCGGCTGGCGCTCGGCGATGCCCGGGGCGACGATGTCCATCTTGCGCGTCTCGCTGCTCTGAATCGGCGGCCCGCCATCGAGCGGCTGGCCCAGCGGATTGACCA
>DATNAC010000099.1:0-5225 GCA_035573035.1 Terriglobales bacterium | reverse complement strand
CTCGGGCATGGTGGCGAACCCGAGCAACCCGAGCCAGACGACACCGCAGAACCCGGCGGTGAATTTGGTCTGCGGCGCGGGCTCAGCCGTGCCGCTCACCAATGACGCGGGCTGGGGATTTCTGCGCACCTACACCCTGCCGACGCCAGGAACGGCGACGCTGTCGGGATTCTTCACGACGCCGCAGGCGGAGTCGGATCCGGCGCCGGATTTGGGCATCTACACCGCGCACAATATCGCCTGGAACGGGAACATGGTGCATCCGCACGCCTACGTGGCGTGGATGTCGAGCGGGATCGAGGATTTGGACTTGACCTCGGTGGCGCCGCCGACGCTGCTGGCCTCGTTCGCGCCGCCGGATACCCCCGACCCGAACGGCAACAACCCGGCGGTGAACAATCCCGCCAAAGCGATGGTGTTCGGGGTGGCGGCGTACAGCGCCAACGGACAGCCGTACATCCTGGCGAGCGACATCAACTCGGGGCTGTGGATCGTGCAGGAGAGCGCCAGCCCGCAACTGGCGATTTTGACCACGACGCTGCCCGACGGCAATGTGGGGGTGCCGTATGCGGCCACGCTCGACGCCATCAACGGCACGCTGGGGCCGGGCAAGCTGGTGTTCCGCATGGCTGCCAACTCGAATCCGCTGCCCTCGGGCTTGAGCCTGGACCAGAACGGCAACATCACCGGCACGCCGGAGGCTTCGGGACAAGTCAATGTGACCTTCGCGGTGGACGACGGCGCGGGCAACACCAGCAACCAGACCATTTCGATGACCATCGCCCAGACGCTGGCGATGGTGCCGCCAGCGGCGCTCATCGGCACCGTCAACGAAGCCTTCACCCAGACGCTGACGGCGGTGAACGGCACCGCGCCGTATACCTTCTCGCTGCCGCGCGGGCCGCTGCCCACGGGACTGAGCTTGAGCGCCGCGGGGGTGATCTCGGGCGAGACCGGCGCGGTGACCACGAATGCGGTGGTGCAGGTCACCGATTCCTCGGTGCCGGCGCAGACGGCGACGACGACCCTGCCGATCCAGATTTTGCCGCTGACGGTTTCGGGCACCACGCTGCCGCGGGGCGCGGTGGGGACCGGGTACGCGGGAACGATTTTGTTCAAGAACGGCACGGGGCCGTTTGTTCCGGTGCTGACGCAGGGCAGCTTGCCCGCCGGGTTGACGATGGCGGCGAACCAGAGCTCGAACCTGAGTGTCGTGATCCAGGGCACGCCGACAGCGGCGGGGGTTTCGAATTTCACGGTGCAATCCACCGATGCCGATGGGCAAAGCTCCTCGCAGGCGTTCACGATCACCGTGGATCCGTTCGAGGTGACGCCGCCGGTGCTGGAGGCGGCGGTCGAGGGCCGCGGATACCTGGCCACGCTGGGCGCCCAGGGCGGCACCGCGCCGTACACCTTCAACGTGGTGCTGGGGGCGCTGCCAGCGGGGCTGAGCCTGGACTTCAACAGCGGGCAGATCGCGGGCGTTCCGGCGGCGGGCACCGCCGGGACTGCGAACTTCACCGTGCAGGTGAAGGACGCTAACGGACTGATCGCCGACTCGCCGCTTGCGCTGGTCGTGTTCAGCCCCAGCACCTTCGCCATCACCACCCCGGCACTGCCGCCGGCGACGGAGGGGCAGACGTTCCAGCAGAATCTGGCGGCGGATTTCGGGACCACGCCCTATAAGTTTTCATTGCTGCGCGGCAGCTTGCCGGCCGGGGTGACGCTGGATGCGACCGGCAACCTGGCGGGCGTGCCCGCGGCCACCGGGGTCGGAAGCTACACCTTCACCGTGCAGGCGACCGACGCCAGCGGACTGCAGGCAACGCGGAATTTCACCTGGACGGTGCTGCCAGCGGCGAGCCCGCACTGACGACCGCGGGCCCTGCACCGGGGGAATAGGCGCCGGCCGGACACGAACAATCCTGTTGGGATTTGATGGCGGGGTGGTAGGCTGAATGCAGGGCGGAGGGCGCCTGCATGGAAAAGCCTGCGCAGAATATCCAGGATTCGTTTCTGAACGCAGCCCGGAAAGAGCGGCTCACCCTCACCATCTATCTGCTGAGCGGGGTGAAGCTGACCGGGCGCATCCGCAGCTTCGACAAGTACTGCCTGGTGCTGGAGTCGGGCAGCCCGTCCGGAAGCCAGGAGCAGATGATCTTCAAGCACGCCATCTCGACGGTGATGATCCAACGCAGCGGCGTGCGGCACGCGCCGCCGGGATCCCAGCCGGCGAAGGTAAAAGAAGAAGGCGCGAGCGTGACGCCCATTACCGCCGAGGCGTCGTAGATTTCCCACAATGGAATCGGCCTTTCTGGTCGGGGTCGAGTTCACCGACGGCCGCGCAAAGCGCACGGTGTCGGCCGAGGATTCGCTGGCCGAATTGGATGAACTGACACGCAGCGCGGGCGGGGCGGTGGCCGGCGAGCTGCTGCAGCGGCGCCCGCGGCCGGATGCGGCGACGCTGATTGGCGGGGGAAAGCTCGAAGAGCTGAAGCGGGCGGTGGCAGCCAGCCGGGCGGAGCTGGTGATCTTCGACTGCGAGCTGACCGCGACCCAGCAGCGCAACCTGGAGCGGGCGGTCGAGGCGCGGGTGCTGGCGCGGACGCAGTTGATCCTGGATATTTTTGCGCGGCACGCGCGCACGCGCGAGGGGCAGTTGCAAGTCGAGCTGGCGCAGCTCGAGTACCTGCTGCCGCGGCTGGCCGGGCGCGGGCACGCCATGTCGCGGCTGGGGGGCGGCATCGGGACGAGAGGACCGGGCGAGACCCAGCTCGAGACCGACCGCCGGCGGATTCACCAGCGCATCGCCCAACTGACGGCGGCGCTGGAGAAGGTGCGCGAGCAGCGCGGGCAACAGCGGCGGCAGCGGGAGCGGGTGCCGCTGGCGACGGCGGCGCTGGTGGGGTATACCAACGCTGGCAAGAGCACGCTGTTCAATCGGCTGACCGGATCGGAGGTGCTGACCTCGGGGCGGATGTTTGCCACGCTCGATCCGACGGTGCGGATCCTGAAGCTGCCGGGAGCCGGCGGCGAGCGGCGGGCGCTGCTGTCGGACACGGTCGGGTTCTTGCGGGACTTGCCGCACGGGCTGATCAACGCCTTCCGCGCCACGCTCGAAGAGGTGACCCGAGCCAGCCTCCTGCTGGTGGTGGTGGATGCCAGCTCGCCCGAGCGCAACCAACATCAGGAGCAAGTGCAGAGGGTGCTGGCCGAGCTCGAGGTCGAGGCCGCGCCGCAACTGCTGGTTTGGAACAAGGCCGATTTGCCCGAGGCCAAGCCGGGGATGCCGGCCGAGGCGGTGCCGGTCAGCGCCAAGACCGGAGCCGGGATTCCCGAGCTGCTGAAGCGCATGGCGGCGGCGCTGCCGGCCGAGCCCATGGAGGAGGTGCGGCTGCGGGTGCCGCATGCGGCGGGGGCGGTGGTGCATTGGGTGCATGAGCGGGGCGAGGTGGTTTCCGAGCGGCACACCGGGCAAGAGGTGGTCCTGGTGGCGCGGGTGCCGCGGGCGTTGCTGGCGAGGGTTTCCCCTTATCGGGTGGGGCAGAAGCGCCGCCGGGCTGTGGAAAACGCGTGAAAAACGCGTGGGCGGGGCGGGCTCGGAAAGGGGCGGCGAGGGCGGCGAGGGGGGGCGCTGTGGATCGCGCAGGGCGCAGGTATCTAGCGTGTTTTGCGGGGTTTATGCGGGGCGGTGGGGGAATAGGCCGGAGCTAGGCGTGGGCGGGGGGCGTTTTCCGTGCGCGGAGAGGGTTTTCAACAGACGGGAAGGTGGGGAAAGCACGATTTCAACTAGGGAAATCAGTGGAAACGCCGGTGCGCCCCAAATTGGGGCACAGGGCTGGGGCCGGGCAGGTGGGGGTGGAGGCAGGACTGGACTTTTGGTTTCTCTTCGGGTGGGGCAGCAGCGGCGGAGGCGGGGCCAAGGTGGCACGGCCAGTTGCTAAACCGCGCTAATGGGCGTGGTAGTAAACGGCGGGGGTGATGATGAGCGAGAGCACCATCGAGATCAGAATGCCGCCGATGACGGCGATGGCGAGCGGCTGGAGCATCTGCGAGCCGGCGCCGAGGGCGAAGGCCAGCGGCAGCATGCCGGCCACGGCGGCGAGGGCGGTCATGACGATGGGGCGGAGGCGGCGGCGTCCGGCCTGGACCATGGCTTCGAGCGGATCGAGGCCGAGGGCGCGAAAGCTCTGGTCGGCGTCGAGCAGCAGGATGCCGTTCTTGGCGACGATGCCGACCACCATGATCAGGCCCATGAAGGAGGCGACGTTGAAGGTGGTGCCGGTGATGAGCAGGGCGAAAAAGACGCCCGAAGTCGAGAGCAGCGCCGAGGCCAGGATGGCGACGGGCGCGGAGAAGTCGCGGAACTCGAAGAGCAGGACGATGAAGACGAACACCACCGCCAGCACCAGCACGGTAACCAGATCGGCGAACGACTTCTGCTGCTCGGCGTAGGTGCCGCCGTAGACGACGCGGATGCCGGAGGGCAGGTGGACCGCGTCCACGGCCTTTTTGACCGCGGCCACGCCCGAGCCCAGATCCACGCCCTCGAGGCGGGCGGAGACCTGGACGCGGCGCTGGAGATTTTCGCGCAGAATTTCGGTCTGACTGGGGAGTTCGGCCAGGGTGGCGAGCGATCCCAAGGTGGCGGTGTGGCCGGTGGCGCTGACCAGGACGGTGCTGCGCAAGGCCTCGAGCGAGGCGCGGTCGGAGGCCGGGAAGCGGACACGCAGGGTGTAGGCGCGGTCATCGGCGACGACGGGCACGGGCGAGGGCTCGCCTTCGAGCAGGGCGGCGGCATCGGTCGCCACCTCTTGGGCGGTGAAGCCGGCATGGGCGGCAACGGCTTCGTCCACGTGGAAGCTGAGCGCGGGGCCGCTGGCGGCGTCGTCCACGCCATTGAGGATGTCGACCACGCCGGGGACCTTCGAGATGGCGTCCGCGACCTTGGGCGCCCAGGCATTGAGCAGGTCGCCATCGGGGTTGAAGAGCTTGATGACGATCGGCTGGGGAGCGCTGGTGAGATCCCCGATCATGTCCTGCAGGGTCTGGGTGAAATCAATATCGAGCTGGGGATAGGCTTTTGACACTTGGGCGCGGACATCGGCGATGACTTCGTCAATGCCGCGGTCGCGGTCTTGCTTGAGCAGCACGGAGATGTCGCCGGTGTTCGCTTCGGTGACGGCGGCGAGGCCGAGCTGGAGGCCGGTGCGGCGCGAGGTGCC
>DATNAC010000098.1:0-11917 GCA_035573035.1 Terriglobales bacterium | reverse complement strand
GGCGTGGCCGAAAGGCGAGTGCCCGAGGTCATGAGCCAGGGCGAGGGTTTCGACCAGGTCGGCGTTGAGGCCGAGCGCCTGGGCGACGGTGCGGGAGATCTGTGTGACCTCCAGGGTGTGGGTCAGACGGTTGCGGAAGTGGTCGGAGTAACGGCGGGAAAAGACCTGGGTCTTGTTTTCCAGACGGCGGAAGGCGCGGGCGTGGAGCACGCGGTCACGGTCGCGCTGGAACTCTCCCCGGTAGGGGTGGCGGGGCTCGGGGTGGCGCCGGCCAAGCGTGTCCGCTTCCCGAAAGGCACAAGGCGCCGGGGGCACTGCGTGGAGGCGGAGAGCATCGCCGGCGGCCATGACTCCTTCCATTATAGGAAGGCCAGGGTTTTTGCCCGAAGTAGCGTTTTGCGCTATGATGGAACCACGAACGATTGTCGCAAACCGACAGTGGGCGCGAGCCCACTTTTTTGTTGGGGTGGCACAGCCACTTTTTGCTTGGGTCGCTCCCGATGGTCGCTCGGAGCCGGCTCGGTTGCTGGCGCTGAGATGCCCGGCAAGACGGGGGCATGGCAAGAGTATGACGGCCGGGAACAATTCGGCGGCGGAGTGGCAGGCGCGGTTGGAGCCGCTGGTGGCGGGCGCAGGCGTGGAGTTGGTGCAGATCGAGCGCCAGGGGGAGATCCTGCGGGTCTATATCGACCGGCCCGAGGGGGTGACCCTGGACGACTGCGAGCGGGTGAGCCACAGCCTCAGCGCGGCGGTGGACGAGGTGGGGGAGTACACGCTGGAAGTTTCCTCCCCGGGGCTGGACCGGCCGCTGGTCAAGCCGGCGGATTTTCAACGTTTCGCCGGGCAGCGGGCGCGGCTGCGGTCCCGCGAGCCGATTCACGGCAGTAAGAATTTTGTCGGGGTCCTGGGCGGCGGGGACGAAGCCGGCGTCCGGATTCAGGTGGAGGGCGGACCCGAGGTAGTGGTCGAATGGGACAACCTCGAGGCGGCCCGGCTGGCGCCGCAGTGGCGGCCGGCGGGACCTCCGGCGCGCGGGCGGAAGAAGAGCCCGGCGGCGTCTCAGTAGGCAGGAGCAGATTGGTTATGGCAAGCGCACTGTATCAGCAGGTCGAACAACTGAGCCGGGACAAAGGCATTGATCCAGCCATCGTGGTCAGCGCCGTCGAGGACGCCTACCTGGCGGCCACGCGCAAGCATTTGCGTACCCAGGAGGAGTTGGAATCGGAGCTGAACAAGGATACCGGGGAGATCTCCGTCTACGCGGTCAAGAAGGTGGTCGAAGAGGTCACCAACGAGGCGCTGGAAGTATCGCTGGCCGAGGCCCGCGAGCTGGATCCCAACGCCGAGGTCGGGGGCGAGATCCGCATCAAGAAGATCACCGAGGGCTTGGGCCGGATCGCGGCCCAGATGGCCAAGCAGATCATTTTCCAGAAGGTGCGGGAAGCGGAGCGGGACACCGTCTACAACGAGTACATCGGCCGGGTGGGCGAGGTGGTGAACGTCACCGTGAAGCGCACCGAGGGTCCGGACGTGGTTGTGGATCTGGGCCGCACCGAGGCGCGCCTGGGACGGCGGGATCAGTCGCGGCTGGAGTCGTTCGCCAACGGGGAGCGCATCCGTGTGGTCATCCGGGGAGTGGAGAAGGCGGCCAAGGGGCCCCAGGTGTCGGTGTCGCGCGCCGATCCGGCGCTGGTGCAGCGGCTGTTCGAGTCCGAAGTACCCGAAATCTACGACGGCACGGTGGTCATCAAGGGGGTGGCGCGCGAAGCCGGCGAACGCACCAAGATCGCGGTCTACTCGCGCGACAAGGACGTGGATTGCGTGGGCGCCTGCGTGGGCATGAAGGGGATGCGGGTGCAGAGCATCATCCGCGAGCTGCGCGGCGAGAAGATCGACATCATCGAGTACAGCGAGGACTCGGTGCAGTTCGCGGCCAACGCGCTCAGCCCGGCGAAGATTTCGCGGGTGACGGTGCTCGACGCGGAGAGCCGCCACCTGGAAGTCGTGGTGGACGACACCCAGCTTTCGCTGGCGATCGGCAAGAAGGGCCAGAACGTACGCCTGGCGGCCAAGCTGCTGGGCTGGAAGATCGACATCAAGAGCGAAGAGGAAAAACGCCGCGAGGTCGAAGAGCAGATGTCGGCCCTGGTGGGCGACGGCGATGCGGCCGAGACACCGCTGCAACAACTGGAAGGGCTGAGCGAGCGCATCGTGGCGGCGCTGGCCAAGGCCGGGATCGGCAGCATCGAGCAACTGGGCAGCCGGACCCCGGAACAGTTGCAGGAGATCCCGGGCATCGGGCCCAAGGCAGTTGATAAAATCTTTATTGCGGTCAACCAGTTCTTCGGGGCGGCGGTGGAGGCGACGGCGGAAGCCGAAGCCGAGCCGGGGCCAGAAGGCGAACCGGAGCTGACCGCCACCGAAGAGAACGAGCTGGACGCCACCGGGCAGAGCCTGGAGGCGGAAGAACAGCGTGGGGTGATGGACGTACCGCCGGCCGACGAGGCGGAGATCCCGTCGCGCGACGGGCTGGAACCGGCGGCGATGTCGGGGGCGGCCCAGGGCGAGGCGGCGGAGGCCGAGGAAGGCGGCAGCGAGGAGCTGGCCGCGGAGAGCGAACCGGAGGTCGGGCCCGAACCGACAGAGCCACCGGATAAGAACCTGTAAGCGGGGCGTGGGGGCGGGAGCGCCACCGCGAGAAGGAACGAATAGAGTCGAATGGCCAAAATCCGGATTAACGATTTAGCGCGCGAGATGGAAGTCAAGTCGCGCGCCATCCTGGATGCGCTGCTGGCGGTGGGGTTCACCGAACATAAGACGCACTCCAGCGCGGTCGAGGAAGACATCGCCGAGCGCGTGCGGCTGTATCTGCGGGGCGAGGAAGTACCGCCGATGCCCGGCGCGAGCGCGGCACGGGAAGAGGCGGAGGCCGCGCCCGAGGAGGCACCCGCGCCGGCTCCCCCCCCGGCTATCGCCGCACCCCCGCCGGCACCGGCAAGCACGCCCGCGGCGGGGCATCTCACCCCGGCCACGCCAGCCACCCCGACGCCGCGTCCCGCGCCCAGCCTGCGGCCGGCCGGGCCGGTGGCGCCGTCCGCGCCCAGCGCGCCCAAGATGCCGGTGGCGCCGCCACGGCCCATATATCGCGCCCCGGCGCATCCGGGGGCTTCCGCGCCCGCGGTTCCGAGCGCCCCGGCGGCGCCCGCCGCGTCCAGCGGTTCGGCAGCAAGCGTTCCGCCGGCACGACCCGCGGCTCCAACCCGGTCAGCGGCTCCCGTCGCCCCGCCGCAGCGTCCGGCCGCGCCCAGCGCGCCGTATGTGCCCCGTCCGACCGTCCCGGTACAGCCGTTCAAACCGTTCGTTCCGGCCGGCAGCAGCCCATCGGCGGCCCCGAGCGCATCCGCGAGTCAGCCGCCGGCGCCCACGATTCGGCGTCCGCAATTGACATTCTCACCGGCCGCGACGGGACAGGCCCCGCCCGCGGCCGGCGCTCCGACGCCGGGAGCGCCGCGCCGGCTGATCGTTCCGGTAGCGCCGCAGCGGCCCACCTATACCGCTCCGGACCGCCCCTTGCGCCCGACCCCGGGCCAGCCGCTTGCGGGCGGACCCGCGCCCGGGCGTCCCATTTATCAACGTCCGGGAGCCCCGGGGGCGCGGGCGGGAGCTGGAGCCGGACCGCGCCCCGGGGGCGTCGTGCCGGAAGGGCGCCGCCCCATGCATCCGACCCGCCCCGGAGCCGGACGCGACCTGCCTCCGCGCGGGACGCATTACGGACGGCGCGAGCCGCGCAGCAAGGAAGGCGCGCAACGCTTTCAGCCCTCGCAGCGGCCGGTGGCGGCCGGTCCGACACCCACCACCACCGCAATCACCATCAGCGAGGGCCTGACCGTCAAGGACCTGGCGGAACGCATGGGACTGCGCGCCAAGGACGTGATCCGGAAGCTGCTGGATCGCGGTCTGCTGGTGACGGTCAACCAGTCGCTCGACGCCGAAGTCGCCACCCAGATCGCGCAGGACTTCGGGGTCACGGCTCAAACCGTCAGCTTCGAGCAGGAAGCGCTGGGGCGGGCCGAAGCGGTGGAGGCCGAAGGCCAAGCCACCCCGGGAGCCGAATCTTCCGAGAAGCTGCGGCCGCGCGCTCCGGTGGTCACCATCATGGGGCATGTGGACCACGGCAAGACCTCGCTGCTGGACGCCATCCGGCAGACCAGTGTGGCCAGCGGCGAAGCCGGCGGCATCACCCAGCACATCGGCGCCTACAAGGTCGAGATCACCGACCGGGAGTCGCCCGCCTTCGGGCGCCAGGTGGTGTTCATCGATACGCCCGGCCACGCCGCCTTTACGCGCATGCGCGCCCGCGGCGCCAAGGTCACCGATATTGTCGTGCTGGTGGTGGCGGCCGACGACGGCGTGATGCCGCAAACCTTGGAAGCGATCGATCACGCCAAGGCGGCGGGCGTACCGCTGGTAGTGGCGGTGAACAAGATCGACAAGCCCGACGCGCAACCCGACCGGGTGAAAAAGCAGTTGGCCGACCGCGGCCTGATGCCCGAAGACTGGGGCGGCACCACGGTCATGGTCAACGTCAGCGCGCGCGCCAAGACCAACCTCAACCTGTTGCTCGAGATGCTCCTGCTGGTGAGCGATCTGCAGGAGCTGCGCGCCGATCCGGATCGTCCGGCGCAGGGCGTGGTGCTGGAGTCGGAGCTGGACCGCGGGCGCGGCCCGGTGGCGCGGATGCTGGTGCAGAACGGCACCCTGCGCGCCGGGGACACGCTGATCGTGGGCTCGGTTTTCGGCCGCGTGCGCGCCATGTTCGACGATCGCGGCCGCGCCGTGGAAGAGGCGGGGCCCTCGACGCCGGTGGAGGTGCTGGGTCTGGACGGCCTGCCCGACGCGGGCGAATCCTGGCTGGTGGTCAACGACCGCTACAAGGCCAAGCAGATCGTGCTGTTCCGCGAGGAGAAGGCGCGCGAGGCGGCGCTGGCGCGTTCGGCGCGGATGAACCTCGAGGCGCTGAGCCAACAGTTGGCGCGCGGCGACGTGAAGGAGCTCAACCTCATCGTCAAGGCCGACGTGCAGGGTTCGGAAGAGGTGCTGGTGGATACCCTGAACCAGCTCTCCAACGACAAGGTCAAGCTGCGCATCATCCACAGCGGCGTGGGCGCGATCACCGAATCCGACGTGCTGCTCGCGACCGCGTCGCGCGCGGTCATCATCGGCTTCAACGTGCGCCCGGAGCGCAAGGCTTCGGATCTGGCCGAGAAGGAGAAGGTGGACATCCGCCTGCACTCGATCATTTACGAGCTCACCGACGAGATCAAGAAGGCCATGCACGGCCTGCTCGAGCCGACGTTCAAGGAAGTGATGGTGGGCCGCGCGGAGGTGCAGCAGGTGTTCCGCATACCCAAGGCGGGCACCATTGCCGGCTGCCTGGTCAAGGAAGGCAAGTTGGTGCGCGACGGGCAGGTGCGGGTGATCCGCGACGGCGGCGTGATCTACACCAACCGGCTCAACTCGCTGAAACGGTTCAAGGACGACGCCAGCGAGGTCCGCGCCGGCATGGAGTGCGGCGCCTCGGTGGCCAACTTCAACGACATCAAACCGGGCGACATTCTGGAGGCCTTTATCGTCGAGAAGGTCGCTCCCCTGATGGCCTAGCCCGGGGTTGTTGGCATGCCGCATCGTCCCGAACGGCTGGCGGAGATGATCCGCGACGAGCTCACCGAACTGGTCGAGGGTGAGCTGGCGGATCCGCGCATCGGGCTGGCTTCGGTGACCGAGGTCAACCTGGCGCCGGAGATGCGCGTCGCCCATATTTTCGTTGCGGTAGTCGGCAACGAGCAGGAGCAGCAACGCAGCCTGCAGGGACTGGTCGCCGCCAAAGGCTTTCTGCGGGCGGAGTTGGGGTCGCGGCTGCAACTGCGCCACGTGCCCGAACTGCGCTTCGAACTGGACCGTTCGGAGGAGCGGCGGACCCGCCTGGAGAGCCTGTTGATGCGGTCGCGGCAGCGGGACGCGGCGATGAAACGCAGAAACGGCGATGCCCTGCCCGCGGAAAAGGAAGATCTCTAGAGCTATGCCAGAAGTTACCATTACAGTGCGCCGCAACGGGTCGTTCAAAGTCGAGGGCCCGTTCCGGCTGATTGATTCCAACGGCGCGGAAATTGCCCTGGATCCGGCCAAGCCGATAATTTCTCTGTGCCGGTGCGGACAGTCCCAAAACAAGCCTTTTTGCGACGGCAGCCACAAGAACTGTCAGTTCGAGGGGGCCGAAGCCCATATCCTGGCCGCCGAGAAGGCCGCAGGCCTGTAGTGCCGAGGGTTGCCGTTCCAGGAAATCACAAAAAAAATAAAAATTAATACTGTTTTTAGAACTGGAACGCGCTAGACTGGGTTCATCCACACACTTGACCGTGCCTTCGCAAAGGAGGCCACGACCACTAGCCGGGAAATTGGACTCCAGTTTCCCGGCGATTTTTTTGCGCGGGGGAGCAGTACATGGTGGCCGAATGAAAATTGCGATTGCTTCCGACCATGCCGGCGTCGAGATGAAGCAGCGGTTGGCCGCTTGGCTGCGGCAGACGGGGCACGCGGTCGACGACCACGGCCCCCGGGACGCGCTGCCGGTGGACTATGCCGACTATGCCCGTCCGGTGGCCCAGGCGGTGGCGGGGGGCGCAAGCGAGCGCGGGGTGCTCATCTGCGGCAGCGGCATTGGCATGGCGATGGCGGCCAATCGCGTGGCGGGGGTACGCGCGGTGAACGTCTACGATGCGGTGTCGGCCCGGCTGAGCCGCGAGCACAACGACGCCAACGTGATTACGCTGGGAGCGCGCACGATGGCGTTCGAGGAGGCGACGCAACGGCTGACCGAGTGGCTCACCATCCCCTTTTCCGGTGGCCGCCACGCCGCGCGCGTGGCTAAAATTGAGCTATGAGCACCTCCACCCGGACCGCGAACACGTTTTTGGCGCCATTGCGCGAGGCCGACCCCGAGGTCGCGCAGGCGATCGGTCTGGAAACGCGGCGCCAGCATGAACACCTGGAGCTGATCGCCTCGGAGAACTTCGTCAGCGAGGCGGTGCTCGAAGCCGCGGGCTCGGTGTTCACCAACAAGTACGCCGAGGGGTATCCCGGCAAGCGCTACTACGGCGGCTGCGAGAATGCCGACCGGGTCGAGGACCTGGCGCGCGACCGCGCCAAGCAGCTCTTCGGCGCCGAGTACGCCAACGTGCAGCCGCACTCGGGTTCGCAGGCCAACCAGGAGGCCTACGCGGCGGTGATCGAGCCCGGCGCCACGGTGATGGGGCTGAATTTGGCGCACGGCGGGCACCTGACCCACGGGCATCCGCTGAGCTTCTCGGGCAAGACCTACAAGATCGTTCCCTACGGGGTGACGCACGAAACCGAGACCATTGATTACGACGAGCTGGCGAAGCTGGCGCGGGAATCGCGGCCGAAGCTGATCATCGGCGGCGGCAGCGCCTATCCGCGGTGGATCGATTTCGCGCGCATGCGCGCCATCGCCGACGAGGTGGGGGCGCTGTACCTGGTGGACATGGCCCACTTTGCCGGGTTGGTGGCGGGAGGGGCGCATCCCAGCCCGGTGCCGCACGCCCACATCGTGACCAGCACCACCCACAAGACGCTGCGCGGACCGCGCGGCGGGCTGATCCTGGCGCAGGCGGCCTACGGCCCGGCGATCGACAAATCGGTGTTCCCGGGCTCACAAGGCGGCCCCTTGGTCCACATCGTGGCGGCCAAGGCGGTGTGTTTTCAGGAGGCGCTACGGCCGACGTTCCGCCAGTACGCCCAGCAGGTGGTGGCGAACGCCAAGGCGTTGGCGGCGGAGATGCAGGCGCAGGGATTCCGCGTGATTTCGGGCGGCACCGACACCCATCTCATCCTGGTGGACGTGTTTTCGCAGGGGCTGCGCGGCAAGGAGGCGGAGAACGCGCTGCACACGGCGAACATCACGGTCAACAAGAACGCGATTCCCTTCGACACCAATCCCCCGCTCAACCCCAGCGGCATCCGGCTGGGTACGCCCGCGCTGACCACGCGCGGTATGGGCGAGGCCGAGATGCGGCAAATCGGCCAATGGATCGCGCGTGCACTGCACCATGCCCAGGAGGCCGCGGTGCTGGCCGAGATCCAGCGCGAGGTGCTGGGGTTGGCGGACGCCTTCCCACTTTACTCCGCCCGCCAAACCGCGAACTGACAACGGGCGCATAAAAGCCGGAATCCAAGCAGAGTAACGAGCTTGCTCCGAGGAGGTCCGCTATGCGCGCGTTCATCGTTACCGCTCTCTCCGTGGCGCTGGGCGCCGGAATGGCAGCAGCCCAAGTTTCCCACAACGCCATGGATCAACAGATCCAGCAGAGCCTGCAAAAGGAATTTGCCGGACACAAGGATTTGGCCGGAGTGCAGGCCAGCGTCGACGACCAAATCGTGACCTTAAGCGGTTCGGTGCCCAGCTACCGGGCCAAGCTGGAAGCCATCCATGAGGCCCGGCAGGCCGGCCACGGCTACATTGACCATCTCACGGTGGGCGGCGTCAGCGTCTCCGACCAACAGTTGAAAGAGAAGCTGGCGACCCGGCTGACCTACGACCGCATGGGCATGGGCCAGACGTTCAATAGTCTGAACATCGCGGTACACAACGGTGTGGTTACGCTCAGCGGCAACGTGCGCGACTATCCCGACCGCGACTCGGCCGTGGACATCGCGGCGGACACGGCGGGCGTGAAGAACGTGGTGGACAAGATTCACGTCGCCCCACTCTCGCCCATGGACGATCAGATCCGGCTTGAAGCCGCGCGCAAGATCTACGGCAACCCCTCGATGCTGCGGTACGCCAATAATCCGGCGCACCCGATCCGCATCGTGGTGAACAACGGCCGCGTCACGCTGGACGGGGTGGTCGACTCACAGGTGGACAAGGCCCTGGCGGGCAATGCCGTGCGCAGCATTCCCGGTGTATTCGGCGTGCAGAACAATTTGGTGGTGAGCCATTGACCGGATTGCGGCGTGAGGCTGCGCGCCTCACGCCGCGATCCGCAACAGGAAGTCGGCAATCGCGCGGATGCCGCCGTGGAAGCTCGATAGGGCAAATTTCTCGTTGGGGCTGTGCAGGCCGTCGTCGGGCAGGCCAAAGCCCATCATGATGGTGGGCACTTTCAGCTCCTGATCGAACAGCGCCACCACCGGGATCGAGCCGCCCGAGCGGATGAATACGGGCTCAGCGCCAAAAACGCGCTCGAGCGACGCCACCGCGGCCTGGATAAAGCGGTTGCCGGTATCCACCACGACCGGCACCGCCAGATTGTGGACCTGGATCGAACAGGTATAGCCCGGGGGCGTGAGCTTGCGGACCTCCGCCTCAAACGCGGCCTTGATCTCCTCGGGGCGCTGCTCGGGCACCAGGCGCATGCTGATCTTGGCCGAGGCGCGGGCCGGGATCACGGTCTTGGAACCGGGCCCGGTGAAGCCGCCGGGCATGCCATGCACATCGAGCGTGGGGCGCGACCAGGTCCGCTCCAGCACGGAGTAATCGGCCTCACCGGTGAGCGCGGGAGCACGCACTTCGCTGATGCGGTACTGCTCGGGATCGAAGGGCAGCCGCTTCCATGCCGCCTGCTCGGCCTTGCTGGGCGCCTTGACGCGGTCGTAGAAGCCGGGGATTAGGATCTTGCCGCCGGGCGACTTGAGTCCGGTAATGACGCGGGCCAGGGCCTCGAATGGGTTGGGCGCCGCGCCGCCGTAAAGCCCAGAGTGCAGGTCGCGCTCGGCGCCTTGCATCTCGACTTCGGCGTAGACCATGCCGCGCACGCCGACATCGAGCGAGGGCAGTCCCGGAGCGAACATGGCAGTATCGCTGACCACGGCGCAATCGCAGCGCAGGTTGTCGGGGCGCTGGCGCACGTAGAGATCCACCGACTCGCCGCCCACCTCCTCTTCCCCTTCGATCAGAAAGCGCACGTTGACCGGCAGGCGTCCGAGGGTCTGCATCAGGGCGTGGACCGCGGCGACCTGCGTATAGAGCTGGCCCTTGTCGTCGGCGGAGCCGCGGGCATAGATGTTGCCGTCGCGGATCGTGGGCTCAAATGGCGGCGAGACCCACTCGTTCAGGGGATCGGGCGGCTGCACGTCGTAATGGCCGTAAAACAGCACGGTCGGAGCGCCGGCGGCGTGCATCCAGTCGGCATAGAGGAGCGGCAGGCCGCCGGCATTCCCCTCAGGCAGGATGCGCTGGATGTTTTCCAGGCCGATCTCGCGCAGGCGGGCGGCGAGAAACTGCCAGGCGTGCTCGGCGTCCGTGCGATGCGCGGGAAGGGTGCTGATGCTGGGGATGCGAAGGAGTTGTTTGAGTTCATCCAGGTAGCGCTCGGCGTTAGCCTGGATACAGGCGTCCACGGCAGCGAGATGGTTGGTCATCGTCATCCACACAGAGGCACGACTGCAAGATGCGCCGCCTGGAGCCAGTATAGCGGCGAAGCCCATTGTGGCAAGAGAAAGGTGCCGAGGGACATGCGCGTTCTGACACTCACCTATCCCTTGACGCCGGTAAGCCGCGCGGCGTGCGGGGGCACGGAACAGATCGCCTTACAGCTTTTGCGCCGTTTGGGGCGGTCGCGGGGCCTGGAGTACACCTGGGTGGGGGCCGAGGGCAGCCGCGCCGACCAGGCCGGCGTAGCCTGCGTGGGCTGGAGCGAAATATTAGAGCGCTTTCATCTCGCGCGGCCGCGGCCGCAGGTATTCACGCCGGAGGCCTTGACGGAGTTCGAAGCGCGGTGCAGCGAGGCGGCGACGCGGCTGGCGCGGGGGGAGGGATTCGCGCTGGTCCACAACCAGGGAGCGCCACCCCCAGCGTGTATCAGGGCGGCTCTCCCGGTGTTGTTGACACTGCATCTGGCGCGGCGGTTATATCCCCAGGATATGGGCGCGGACCGGCCCCGCAACTGGCACTGGCAGTGCGTCAGCCGCACACAGGCCGCCGGATACGGCGCGGAAGCGTGCTGCGGCGTCATTGCCAACGGGGTCTCGCTCGAACGGATTCGCCCGCGGCGCAAGCCCCCGGGAGGGAACGCGCCGCTACTGTATCTGGGCCGGATTTGCCCGGAGAAGGCCCCTCACCTGGCCATCGCCATCGCCCGGCGCGCGCGCCGGCGGTTATGGCTGGCGGGATCGGTGGCGCCCTTCCGCGATCACCAACGGTACTTTGCGGAGGCGATCGCACCCGAACTGGATGGCGGCATTCGCTGGTCGCCGCCGCCGCCGGAACCGGTCAAGCTCGCGATGATAGCGGCCGCGGCGGTGGTGGTGATTCCTTCCTGCATCGAGGAAACCAGTTCGCTGGTGGCGATGGAGGCCGCGGCGGTTGGCGTACCGGTGCTGGCGCTGCGTGTGGGCGCGCTGCCCGAGATCGTCGCCGAGGGCGAGACCGGCTACCTGGCCGATACCTGGGAGGATTTGGCCGACCGGTTGACCAAGGCGGAACGACTTTCGCCGCAGGCCTGCCGCAGGCACGCCGCTGCGCGCTTTTCCGCCCAGACCATGGCGGAGAACTACCTGGAATTGTACCGGCGCCTGGCCGCCGGCCGCGTGCATCCTTGATGGGAGCGGGGTGCTCGCACCGGCATGGGGACCCGGGAGCCCCATGCCGGTGCTGCGCTCGCGAAGGCCGCTTAAGAGACCACGGCCGCGGCGGCGGCGTAATGGCTGGCGACGTAGTCTTCGAGAATCGCGATGAACTCCTGCACCAGACCGTCGCCATGCAGGGTGGTGAACAAGCGTCCGTCGAGGTAAACGGGCGCTTTCGGCGCTTCGAAGGTGCCGGGCAGCGAGATTCCAAGGTTGGCTTGGCGGCTCTCACCGGGGCCGTTGACCACGCACCCCATCACGGCCACCGTCA
>DATNAC010000097.1:0-21847 GCA_035573035.1 Terriglobales bacterium | reverse complement strand
ATTAATAACGACCCGTAGCAGCCCGTGGTGCAATGAATTTTGACCTCCGGTCCAGTACACGAGATCCGCTCTGGGCGCGGGTCTCGCACGTCTCCGCCACCGGCCTGAGGCGTTGCACCACGGGCTGCTAGTGGTTCATCGGAGCGGGAACGCCATGGTACAGCAGTGGCAGCGGGGGCGGGCCGCCACCGGAACTCTTGCCGGCATCCTTGCCCCAGGTCCAGTAAAGTCCCATGTAAGCGTAGTTCTCCGTTTGTCCGGCGACGTTGTGGCCGTAGCAAAACAAGAACTGGTGATCGGGGTTTTTGAAGTGGTAGTAGCCGCCGATGTCCACCAAGGTGGAGGCGCCGGTCTGGGGGGCGGCCGCGCCCTCGGCGCCGTGGGCGAAAACTTCGCCGCCGAGTTCGATGCGCTTATTGAAGGTGTACTTGAGCAAAAAGCCGCCGTAGGTAAAGTTGCGGTAGCCGGCTTGGGGGACGAAGGTTTCGCCGCCGCCGCCGTCGAGCAGCCATTTGCCGATGTTCTTTTGCGCCCAGAGCGGAACCCGGTACCAGACTTTGCCGATGCCCAACCCGCGGGCATAGCTGCCAGTCGGCATTTCGAACATGGTGAAGCTGCCGATCTGGGGAAAATACTTGCTTTCTTTGATGAAGGCGATTTTGGCGCCGAGCTCGGAGTCAGTCAGGCCGAAGGTCGTGGGCTGACCGGCGGGCGCAACCGCACCCCAGGGAAGGATGGCGTGCAACTGCACGCGTGGGATGGCGCCCCAGTTGAACTCGAAGGCGGGGCCGGTGGTGTCCATCTCGACCGGGGTGCCGTCGGCGGCGCCGAAGATGTAGAACTCGTAATGGTGCAGGTCGACAGGAACGGGATCGTCCACTTGGAAGGGCGGGCCCTGAGCGAGGAGGCGGGAGATCGGCAGGAGCAGCAGAAGGAGTAGCAGGCGCCATGGCGAGGCGGAAACGGACATGAGGGCTCCTGGGATTGGTATCGACTCCCGATTATAGGGGACATTGGATGACGACCCATTCCGAGGGCCGCGGGTTCGCTGGGGAAGCGCGGCCCTGATCGGCTACGATGAACACATGACCAAAGACGAACTGATTCTGGCGCACAAGACGTTCCTGTTTCCGGCGATGTTTCACTACTTCGATCAGCCGCTGGTGCTGGAGCGGGCGCAGGATCAGTTTGTCTACGACGCGGACGGGAATCAGTACCTGGACTTCTTCGGCGGCATCGTGACCGTGTCGGTGGGACACGGGAATCCCAAGGTCAAGCAGGCGATCACGGCGCAACTGGACAAGCTGACGCACGTCTCGACGTGTTTTTCGACCGAACCGATGGTGGCGCTGGCGCGGCAGCTGGCCTCGATCAGCCCGACGCCGAAGGGCGACGGCCGTCCGGCGCAGACGTACTTTACCAACAGCGGCACCGAGGCGGACGAGACCGCGGTGCTGGCGGCGCGGCTCTATACCGGCTCGACCGAGATCATCGCGCTGCGCCACGGCTACCACGGGCGCTCGGCGCTGGCGATGGGGCTCACCGGGCACGCGGCGTGGCGGCTGGGGCCGCCGACGCAGCCGGGCATTCTGCACGCGCACAACGCCTACTGCTACCGCTGCCCGTTCGGGTTGACCTATCCCGACTGCGGGGTGCGCTGCGCCACCGACATCGAGGAGCTGATCAAGACCTCGAGCTCGGGCAAGGTGGCGGCGGTGCTGGCGGAGCCGATCCAGGGGGTGGGCGGGTTCATTACGCCGCCCAAGGAGTACTTCAAGATCGTGGCCGAGATCGTGCGGGCGCACGGCGGGCTGTTCATCAGCGACGAGGTGCAGACGGCCTGGGGGCGCACCGGCGGGAAGTGGTTCGGGATCGAGCACTGGGGGGTGGACCCCGACATCGTGACCTCGGCCAAAGGCTTGGCCAACGGTTTGCCGATTGGGGTGACGCTGGCGCGCGCCGACGTGGCGGCGGCCCTGAAGGGGCTGACCATCTCGACGTTTGGCGGCAATCCGATCGCGACCGCGGCGGGGAAGGCGGTGCTGGATTACATCGAGAGCGAGAACCTGCTGGCCAACAGCGAGGCGGTGGGCGCCTACTTGAAGTCGAAGCTCGAGGAGCTGCAAGCGAAGCACGCGCTGATCGGCGAGGTGCGGGGGCGCGGGCTGCTGGTCGGCGTGGAGCTGGTACGCGACCGGCGCACCAAGGAGCCGGCCTCGAAGGAGACCAACGCGCTGCTGATGCGCTGCCGCGACCAGCGGATCCTGGTGGGCAAGGGCGGGCTATACGGCAACGTGATCCGGATCAGCCCGCCGATGAACATCGCCAAGGACGACGTGGACGAGTTCATCCGGCGGTTCGACCGGAGTCTGGCGGGGGTGGCGGCGTAGACGCGGGTCGCCGAGATGCGAGGAATTTATCGACTCATCGAGTCTGGAGATGTGACCGTAGATCTTGGCGAGTACATGAGGCAAGACCTCTTGGCATTTGTAGACCCCGGATTGCCTCTCTGAATGCATGAAGGTGTTTAGTCGGAGTTGGACTGAGTGGCACGGATGGGTCCAGGACCGTGCACAGGCTTGGCGTGATTGTGGGCGACCTGAGCGCTTTCTCACTGGAGAGACCTCTTACCAACTGTGCACGGTGCCGTCTTGGAGGCGATTCACGGGGAGGTACGCCCGCTGGTAGGGGAACTGGGCGGCGAGGGTTTCGTCAATGTCCACGCCCAGGCCGGGGGCGTTGCCGGGGTGGAGGGCGCCCGCCTCGAAGCGGTACTGGTGGGGGAAGACGCGGTCGGTGTCGGAGGAGTGGCGCATGTACTCCTGGATCCCGAAGTTGTGCACGCTGAGGTCGAAGTGCAGGGCCGCGGCCATGCAGACCGGGCTGAGGTCGGTGGCGCCGTGGCAGCCGGTGCGCACCTGGTGGAGCTCGGCCAGGGCGGCGATCTTGCGCAGGTGGGAGATGCCGCCGGCGTGGACCACGGTGGCGCGGATGTAGTCCACGAGCCGCTCTTCGAGTAACTGGTGGCAGTCGTAGATGGTATTGAACACCTCGCCCACCGCGAGCGGGGTGGTGGTGTGGTGGCGGATCAGGCGGAAGCGGGCCTGCACCTCGGCGGGGGCGGGGTCCTCCAGCCAGAACAGGTGGTAGGGTTCGAGGCTCTTGCCCAGGCGCGCGGCCTCGATGGGCGTGAGACGGTGATGCACATCGTGGAGCAGGTGCGGATCGGGGCCGAACTCCTGGCGCAGGCGGGCGAAGAGCCTGGGCACGAACTCGAGATAGCGTTCGCTGCTCCAGATATTCACCGGGGGGGCGTGGCGGGCGGCGGGTTCGTAAAAGAGCTTGCCGCCGCCCACGCCGTAGGTGCCGGGCAGGCCGGGGACGGCGCACTGCACGCGGATGGCGCGGTAGCCGAGGGCGAGGTAGTCGGCCACCGCCTTGACGGCGTCCTCGATGCCGTCGCCGCTGGCGTGGCCGTAGACCAGGACGTGCTCGCGGGAGGCGCCGCCGAGTAACTGATAGAGCGGGACGTGCAAGCTCTTGGCTTTGATGTCCCAGAGGGCGGTGTCCACCGCGGCGATGGCGGCCATGGTGACGGGGCCGCGGCGCCAGTAGGCGCCCTGGTAGAGGAGCTGCCAGGTATCCTCGATGCGGCGGGCGTCGGCGCCGATCAGGGTGGGGAGGACGTGGTCGTTGAGATAGCTGGCGACGGCGAGCTCGCGTCCGTTGAGGGTGGCATCGCCGAGGCCGTAGAGGCCGTCTTCGGTGACCAGCTTGAGGGTGACGAAGTTCCGCCCGGGAGAGCAGACGATG
The DNA here is from genome assembly GCA_035573035.1 of Terriglobales bacterium. Classification (GTDB taxonomy): domain Bacteria; phylum Acidobacteriota; class Terriglobia; order Terriglobales; family SCQP01; genus SCQP01. Next base: position 18,034 of record DATNAC010000097.1, on the reverse strand, counting down.
ACCTTGGCGTCGGCGATCTTCATGGCTAGGAGAAGAGCAGGCCGCCGTTGATGTCGAGGCAGGCGCCGTTGATGTAGGCGGCGGCGGAGCCGGCGAGGAAGGCGGTGAGCGCGGCGACCTCCCCGGCCTGGCCCTCGCGGCCGAGCGGGACGGCGGCCGCGACCCGGCGGCGGGTTTCGGGCGGGGTGAAGTCGTCGTGGAAGCGGGTGGCGATCATGCCGGCGCAAACCGCGTTGACGCGGATGCGGCGCGGCCCCAGCTCCTTGGCCAGGCCGCGGGTGAAGCTCAGGAGCGCTCCCTTGGAGGTGGCGTAGGCGATGGCGCCGGGGCCGCCGCCGTCGCGGGCGGCTTGCGAGGCCTGGTTGACGATGGCGCCGCCGTCGCGCATGCGCGGCAGCACGGACTGGGTGACCAGGAAGGTGCTCTTCAGGTTGACGGCCATGACCGCGTCCCAGAAGGCCTCGTCCATCTCATCCATCTTGCGGCGGGCGAGCAGGCCGCCGGCGTTGTTGACCAGGATGTCGATGGGAGCGGGGAAGGCGGAGTGCGCCGCGGCGAGGAAGCGGGCGATGTCGGCGGGGCGGGTGACGTCGGCCTGGACTGCCAGCGCCGCGGCACCGGTCTGGCGCAGCGCGGCCAGGGTTTCGGCGGCGGCGGCTTCGCTCTCGCGGTAGCAGAAGGCCACCTGGGCGCCGCACCGGGCCAGTTGGAGGCAGATGGCGCGTCCGATGTCGCGCGCGCCGCCGGTGACGATCGCCAGTTGGCCGGTCAAATCAACCATAGTGGCCACCATACCGCAGGCGGCCACTCCGGGCAATCGTGGATCGCGATGGGAGCTATACTCGGCGCTATGAAAATGCGGCTCGTATCGGCAATGGGGTTGGCGGCGCTGGCGGCGTGTGGGCCGCTGGCCGCCCAGGCGCGGTATCAACCCGTGTTGGACCGGCTGGCGGCGGTCAGCGGCGAGGCGGTGACGGGCTGGAAGACGCACGCCGAGCTGCCACACGGCGAGGATCCGGGGCTGGACGACTCCTCGTGGACGCCGGTGACGCTCGGCGGACGGGGCGGGGCGGCCGCGGGCGGAGAGTGGTACCGGGCCACGATCACGATACCGGCGCAACTGGCGGGGCACAGCGTCGCGGGGGAGCGGGTGCGGCTGATGCTGCGGCTGCGGGGCGACGGAAGGGTCTTCTTCAACGGCTCGTTGGTCGAGCAGAAGGACGCTTCGCTGCTGGGACCGGTGCTGATCAACGAGAAGGCGGAGCCGGGGGCCAAGATCCTGGTGGCGGTCAACACGCCGATGCACGCCACGCGGGGCGGGCTGATGGGGGCGGAGTTGCTGTTCGACCGTCCCGGCGATGCGGCCGACCCGTCGCTGCTGCGGAGCGAGTTCCAGTATCTGGACATTCTGCTGGCGGGGATGCCGCAGGCGGTGGCGCAGCGCGCGACGCTGGACCGGGCGGCGGGGGAGTTGAAGACCGCGGGCGACGACGGGGCGTTCGACCCATCGCTGCGCAACGCCGCGAACGATCTGGCGGAGCTGAAGCCGTGGCTGCAACACTTCCAGATCAGCGCGATCGGAAACGCGCACATTGACATGGCCTGGTTGTGGCCCTGGACGGAGACGGTCGAAGTGGTACGCGACACCTTCACCACGGTGCTGCAACTGATGAACGAATACCCCGACTTCAAGTACACCCAGTCGTCGGCGGTGGATTTTGCCTGGCTCGAGGACAAGTATCCCGAGCTGTTCCGGCAGATCCAGCAGCGGGTGAAGGAGGGGCGCTGGGAGATCGTGGGCGGGATGTGGGTGGAGCCCGACCTGAACCTGCCCGACGGCGAGTCGCAGGTGCGGCAACTGCTGGTGGGGAAGGAGTACTTCCAGCAGGCGTTTGGGGTGAACGTCAACATCGGGTGGAACCCGGACACGTTCGGCTACAACTGGCAACTGCCGCAGATCTATGAGAAGTCGGGCGTCGATTTCTTCGTGACCCAGAAGCTGGTGTGGGGCGAGGCGCAGTCGGGCAGCCCATACCATTTCCCCTATCGCCTCTTTTGGTGGCGGGCGCCGGACGGCAGCCAGGTGCTGACCTATTTCCCGCACAGCTACAGCAACACCATGACGCCGCCGGGGATGATGCGGGACTTGGCGGCCTACTCGGCCACCGACCCGCCCGGCACGGGCGTGCCCGACCTGATGTACCTCTATGGCGTGGGCGACCACGGCGGCGGGCCGACGCGGACGATGCTCGATCAGGCGGAGCTGCTGCGCGCTCCGGAGTCGGTGGCGCCGAAGTTCGTGTTCTCGACCGCGCACGATTTTTTCGCCGGGCTGGAGCAGCGCATCCAGGCGGGGCTCAAGGTCCCGACCTGGAACGACGAGCTGTACATGGTCTACCACCGGGGCGTGTACACGACCCAGTCGGAAACCAAGAAGGAGGAGCGCAGCAACGAGGAGCTGCTGCAAAATACCGAGAAGTTCTCCGCGCTGGCGCTGCTGGATGATCGCCCGTATCCGCAAGCGGACCTGCTCGATCTGTGGAAGCGGCTGCTGTTCGATCAGTTCCACGACATCATGCCGGGCTCGGGGCTCGGGATCAACTACAAGGACGCGGCCGAAAACCTGGAGTACGTGCACCTCCAGGGAGAGCGACTCTTGCATGCGGCGGCCTCGGATCTGGCGGCACGCGTGGACACGGCGGGCGTGGGAACGGCGGTGGTGGTGTTCAACCCGCTCTCGTTTGCGCGCACCGCGGCGGTGACGGTGGAGGCGGAGTTCCCGGTGGCGCCGCGCTACGTTGCCGCGCGCGACAGCGGCGGCGCCCCGTTGCCGGCGCAGGTGCTTCACGCCGATCCGGCCACCCACCGGGCGGCGGTGCGGGTATTGGTCAGGAACGTGCCGCCGCTGGGCTACGAGGTGATCCACCTGCGGGCGGCGGCGGCCCCGCCGGCGGCGGCTTCACCGGTGCGGGTGCACGGGCTGACGCTGGAGAACGCGGCGCTGCGGGTGGTGATTGACCCCAAGACCGGGTGCGTGACCAGCTTGTTCGACAAGACCGACCAGAGGGAGTCGCTCGCTCCCGGCGCCTGCGGCAACCTGTTGCAGAAGATCGTGGACATCCCGGCGAAGCAGGACGCCTGGGAAATCGCGAGCGACGGGCCGGAGACCGACCTGGTGCATCCGAGCGCGGTCTCGCTGGTGGAGAGCGGACCGGTGCAGGCGACGGTGCGGGTGGTCAACGCGATTACGCCGGCATCCACCATTACCGAGGACCTGACGTTGACCGCCGGGGTGCCGCGGCTCGACATCCGGGCGACGGTCGAGATGCACGACCACCACATCCTGATCAAGGCGGCGGTGCCGACCAATGTGCATAGCGCGTTTGCCAGCTACGAGATTCCGTACGGCTCGATCCAGCGTCCCACGACGCGGAACAACGACCGGGAGAAGTCGGAGTTCGAGGTGCCGGCGGAGCGCTGGGGCGACCTCTCCGACGCCAGCCACGGCGTGAGCCTGCTGAACGCCAGCAAGTACGGCTACGACGCGCTGGGCAACGTCATCCGGCTCTCGCTGCTGCGCACCCCGACCAACCCGGATCCGGAAGCGGACATCGGGCATCACGAATTCACCTACGCGCTTTACCCCCATGCCGGGGACTGGAAGGCGGGGGGGACGATGCAGCAGGGGTACGACCTGAACTTTCCCCTGCTGGCGTATGTCACCGCGAGCCGCGAGGGAGGGCTGCCGGCGCGCCACTCGTTTGCGGGCATCGAGCCGGGGAACGTGATCCTGACGGTGGTCAAGAAGGCAGAAGGGGATAACGCGCTGGTGTTCCGCTATTACGAGTTCGCGGGGAAGGCGGCGGCGGCGAAGATTCACCTGCCGCAGCGGGCGGTGAAGGCGGTGGCGACCAACCTGATGGAGCAGGGGGAGCAACCGCTGGCGCTCTCGGCCGACGGGATGGAGGTGACAGTGCCGACCACACCGTACTCGATCAACACCATCAAGGTGTGGTTCGCCAACATGCCGACGCCAGCGGCGCCGCCGGCGCGGGCGCACGCCTTCGCGCCGGGTCCGGGATAGCGGCGCGCGGCTATTGGCCGCGGGCCTGGCGGACGGCGGCGAGGAAGGCGCGGGTGCGTTGGGCGATGACGACGTAGTCGCTGCCCGCGACCAGTTCGCCGCCGGCACCGACCGCGGCGGCGCCGGCTTCGAGGTAGGCGGCGAGGTTGGCGGCGGAGACACCGCCGGTGGGGATGAAGGGGATGTGGGGAAAGGGGCCGCGCAGGGCGCGGATGTAGCCGGGGCCGCCGACTTGGGCGCAGGGGAAGATCTTGACGGCGCCGGCGCCCGCGGCGTGCGCGGCCATGATTTCAGTGGGGGTGAGGGCGCCGGGAATGCCGAGAACGCCGGCGGAGCGGGCGGCGGCGGCGGTGGCGGGGTCGAAGCCGGGACTGACGATGAAGCGGGCGCCGGCATCCAGGCAGGCGTGCGCGCTGGCGGCGGTGAGGACGGTGCCGGCACCGACGAGAATATCCGCGGCGCGGAGGTGGCGGATGACGTCGACGGCACCGGGGACGGTGAGGGTGATCTCGATGGCGGTGATGCCGCCGCGGGCGACAGCTTCGGCGCGGGCGAGCGCTTGGTCGGCGGAAGCGGCGCGGACCACGGCGATGACGCCAAGCTGGGTGATCTGTTGGAGGGTTTGGGCCGGGGTCATCGCGCGATCCTGGCGCTGGCGCCGCGCATGACCTGGAGGACTTCCTCGAGCGTGGCCATGGTGGTATCGCCGGGGGTGGTCATGGCCAGGGCTCCGTGGGCGGCGCCGCACTCCACCGCCCAGGCCAAGTCGCGGCCGGCGAGCAGTCCATAGATGAGGCCGCTGGCGAAGGAGTCGCCGCCGCCGATGCGGTCGAAGATTTCGAGGTCGCGGCGCTCGCGGGCGTGAACGAAGCCGCCGTTGCCATAGGCAATCGCGCACCAGTCGTTGCGGGAGGCGGTGTGGGCGCGGCGGAGGGTGGTGGCGACGATCTGGAAGGGGAACTCGCGCACGGCGGCACGGATCATCTGCTCGAAGCCCTGGGTGGGGAGCTGAGTGTGGCCGGCGTCGAGGCCGGGGACCTCGAAGCCGAGCGCGGCGCTGAAGTCCTCCTCGTTGCCGAGCATCACGTCCACCAAGGGAGCGAGGGCGCGGTTGACTTCGCGGGCGCGGGCGCGGCCCCCGAGCGCCTTCCAGAGCGACTCGCGGTAGTTGAGGTCGTAGCTCACCACGACGCCATGGCGCTTGGCGGCGCGCATGGCCTCCTCGGCCACGGCGGCGGTGGAGGCGGAAAGGGCGCAGAAGATGCCGCCGGTGTGGAACCAGCGCGCGCCCTGGACGCCGAAAATTTCGTCCCAGTTGACGGCGCCGGGGAGCATTTGCGAGGCGGCGCTATGACCGCGGTCCATGGTGGCGAGGGCGGGGCGGAGGCCGAAGCCGCGCTCGGCGAAGTAGAGACCATTGCGGGCGGCGCGGCCGACGCCGTCGTGGGGAAGCCAGGCGAGGTGCGCGGCGTCCACGCCGCCCTGGCGGATGAGGTCCTCGACGAGGCGGCCGAGCGGGTTCTCCACCAGGGCGGTGACCAGAGCGGTGCGGAGGCCGAAGCAGCGGGCAAGGCCGCGGGCGACGTTGTACTCGCCGCCGCCTTCGGAAACTTCGAAGTGGCGGGCGTTGGCAATACGGCGATCGCCGGGATCGAAGCGCAGCATGACCTCGCCGAGCGCCACCAGGTCCCAGCGGCACTCGGAGGCGGGACGAATGGGGAGGCTGGTGGGCATGGCGGTGTCTATTGCGTGTCTGGGGACAAGTATACGAATAGAGGTGGCAGGCGCGGTGTCAACCCAAGGTGCCGGGCCGGCATCTGCGAAAGCGGAGGTGTCCCATGGCAATGCAAAAGGGTGAAAGTTACCGGTGTTCGGACAGCAACTGCGGCTGCGAGATTACGGTTACGCGAGGCGCCAACCCGCAGGTGGCGGGGGATCAGAACCCGCGCTGCTGCTGCGGCAAGGAGATGCGGTCCTCGAACGTGAAGGCGGCGTGAGGGGGAGGCGGGGCGGTGGCTCGGATGCCGGGCTGGTATGGGCTAGAGTCCGGGGAAGAATTCGGAGAGGAGGTCGGAGCTCAGGCGGAGGCCGATATTCAGGCCGAAATTCAGGGCGAATTCGTGGCGCGTACGCAAAGTTGCCGGGTAGTAGAGGTTGCTGATCAGCGCCGTGGTGGCGGCGGCGGGGAGGCCGGAAGCGTTGAACACGTCGTGGGTGTGGTCGGCCGACCGGGTGACCAGCATGTGATCAAGGGCATGACCGACACGCTGGCCAAAGGACGCCTGGGCACCGAGCGGAACGTAGTTCTCATCCTGATGAAACAGGGTGGGGTAGAGAAAATGGCGCTGGAATTTGAAATCGAAGGTGTCCCACATGGCCACTTTGTACTGATTGAGATAGCCCTTCTCCCCGTCGCGAAATCCGCTGTGCGAGGTGAAGTGCTGCAGCGGCGCGATCTCGATCCAGGGCGTCACCGGCGTGTCCCAACCGAATACCGAGCTGGTGAAGCTGTGGAAATGGTCGCCAACAGTCACCGGGCAGGGCGGCTCCTGGCAGACCGCCTGCGCCGCCAAACGCAGCGGAAGTACGGCAAGACACACGGCCGCGGCGGCGAAGCAGCTCAGACGCAGAGTCATTCCTAAAGTTGGATGCGGGAACAGGGCCGGCAGGGTGGCCGGACCCTCCATCCAACGTGTGACTAAAACTATAGTTGACATTCCTGGTGCGAGGGAGTAGCGTGCAGGCATGGCCAGAAAGAAGCCCGTGCCGGCGCTCACCCCGCTGGAGCTGGAAATCATGCAGGCGCTGTGGGACTTGGGCCCGGCGCCGCTGCAGGCGGTGCACGAGCACGTCGCCCGCCGCAAGCCCCGCGCTTATACCACCGTCCAGACCGTGCTGCAGGTGCTGCACCGCAAGGGCAAGGTGGCGCGCGAGCAGCGGCAGCGCGCCTACCTGTACCGCGCGCTGGAAACGCGCCAGACGGCGGCCCGCCGCGCCGTGAGCCGCCTGCTCGACAACCTCTTCGGCGGCTCGGCCGAGAGTCTGGTGCTCAACCTGGTGGAGACCAAACAGTTGGATGCGGCCGCCCTCGAGCGCGCGCGCCGCCTGTTGAAGGGAGATAAATCATGACCGCATTGCTGTGGATGATGCTTTGGCAAACCGCGCTGGTGGCGTTGGCCGCCGCCGCGCTCGCAACCCTCCTGCGCTCGGCTTCGGCCCGGCATGCGCTGTTTCTCGCGGCATTGGCCGGGGCCGCTCTGCTGCCCATCCTGAGCGCGCAACTCCACCTCACGCTGGCGCGCGCCGCCCGTTCCGGCAGCGCCGCGGTTCTGGTACAGACGATCGCGCCCACGCCCAACGCCGTCGCGCCCGCGCCGCCGGCCACCGGCGCGCCTTTCCCCATCCCCGATCTCGGATGGATGCTCGGCTCGCTCTGGTTCGCGGCCATGATCCTGCAAGCCCTCGCCCTGTCCCGCCGCTGTTGGCGCGCCCGCCAGGCATGGCGGCGCGCGGAAGCGGAGTGCGATGTCGCGGGCGTCCCGGTGCTGCGCGGCGCCGACGGCCCCTTCACCCTCGGGTGGCTGCGGCCCCGCATCGTGCTGCCCGCCTCGCTGCTCGAGCACGAGGCGTGGACTGCGGCCGCGCTCGCGCACGAGCTGGCGCATATACGCCGCCGGGATTACCTGTGGGCGTGGTTCGCGGAGCTGGCGCTGGTGCCGCTGGGATGGCACCCGGCCGCCCGCTGGCTGGCCCGACAGGTAGCGCTGGAACGCGAAGCCGCCTGCGATCAGGCCGCACTGGGCGCCGATGCCGCCTACCCCACTCGCCTGGTGGAAATGGCCGCCGCGCTCCATGCCGAAATCGCCCCCCACGCCGGTTTGTGTCTGGCGCGGCGCCACGGTTTTGAGCGGCGCATCGCCCGTCTTCTTGCCGCGCCCGCTCCCCGTTCGCGCGCCCGCCTGTTAGCGGCCACCGTCGGCCTGACCCTGGTGGCCGCGGCCGCCTGGGCCGCGGGCGGCGGAGTGCGTACCGCCGCCGCGCGCGTCCCGCGTTTGCGGGCGCAGCGCTCGGTTGCGGTCGGCGCCGCCGTACAGGCCGCGATGTGCCTTTCCTGCAAAGCCCCGGCGTACCCGCCCGCCGCCCGAGCCGCGGGCCTGCAGGGGCGCGTGCAGATGCATATCGAGATCGGCAACGACGGCTCGGTCACCACCATCAACTGCGGCTTGGGCGATCCCACCCTCCTCGCCGCCGCCGAAGACGCCGTCCGCGATTGGCGTTATCATCCGCTGGAGCTCAACGCCGAGCCCGTCGCCGTCAGCAGCACCGTCACCGTCACCTTCACGCTCGACGAGGGTCCGGCCCTACCCATGGTCCAGGGCCTGCGCGGGCAGGTCTGCGACCCGCAAGGCGCCCGCGTCGCCGGAGCCGACATCCACGCCACCTCTCTCGAAACGGGTATCGCGACCCAAGCGATCACCGCCCCGGACGGTTCCTTCGCCCTCGACCTGCCCAGCGGCGGCTACCAGCTCAGCATTCAACAGGCCGGCTTCCGCACCTACACCCGGCGGGTCAACCTTCCGCTTCAGGACGAGTTGCTGGTCGTTCTTCCGCTCGGCGAGGCGCAGCAAACGGTGCTGGTCAACGGGGGCTCCCGGCGCCGCGAATGAGGTGACGGCAAACGCGCGATTACGCCGCAGCAGGTGGCGGAAACCAGAACCCGCGCCGCTGCTCCCTTCTCGCGCTAAACCATGAACCGCGGGCTGCCCTAGTAGAAGCCAAAGACCGGGTTGTTGAGGTGCTCGCCGCCGCCGGCCGTTGCCTTAGCAGCAGGATGCACCGTGGAGGGCTCTCCGGCCCTCCACGCAAATGATGGGAACCGCGGCCAGTGCGGCCGCGGGATCGATCCAGGAAGCATGGAATACGGCGCTCAAGGCCAGCCCGGCCAAAGTGATGCCCGCCAGGTAGGCACAGGCCGCGGACTGTGCCGCATCCGCGCGCAAGGCAGCATTGTGAGACTTTTTGCCAGCCTTCATCTTCGCCGCGCTCAGGATCGGCATGATGATGAGGGCGGCAATGGCCACGCCGATGCCCGTCCAACTGGTCTCCGGCCGGGCATGCTTCCAGAGCGCCAACGCCGACGTCAGGGAAATGACAGCCGCCAGAATAAACAGCAGGAATCCTGCCAGCCGGGAAGCGCGGTGCTCGGCCAGCGCAAAGCGCGGCACAAATTGCAGAAGCACGACCACCGCCGAAAGAAGCTCGACGAAACTGTCCGCGCCGAACGCCAAGAGTACCGGGCTGCGCGCCTGCCATGCCGCCAACAGGGCGATGGCGCACTCGGCCAGCATCCAGAGCATGGTGACGACTTGCAGCCGGCGGATATGACGGGTCATTTCCCCGGCGGTGGTGCAGCCATCATGACCGAGCGCTACCATTTTCTTCCTGCCGCTTCCGATAATCTGCAATGTTTTGTAACGCAACGCAACACACATTGATGGGCGCGGCCCCAGCGCGGCCGGCCGCACACCCGGCACGTCTTCACGCCTTGGGCGTGTGCTCGCGCGGGCACGGGGACCCCGGGAGGCCCCATGCCGGTGCTGCGCGTCGCGGTGATCGGCGGCGGGCACAGCCTCAACGGCGGGGGGTCCGTCACCGGCCTCAACTTCGCCGTCGAGTGGACACCGATCGAAGACCGGCTCGAACTCGAGGCCGGCACCAGCCTTGTTTTCGCCCGGGCGGCGCGAGGTACGGATCGCGCCGTCACTCCCGTCCCAGGGTCCAGCGCAGACCCAGGGTGTAGGTGGGGTGGTAGTACTCGCGCTGGATCATGAACTGCGGACTGCCCTGGTAGAAGCCAAAGACCGCGTTGTTGAGGTTGAGGCCGGAGAGGGTGAGGCGCAGGCGGGGAGTGAGGCCGATGTCGGCTTGGGCGTCGACCTGAAAGTGCGGGTACTCGTAGACGTCGCCCGAGGGGCCGGTGACGCCGCCGGGGTCGCCGTCCACGAAGTTGTACTGGTAGATGTTGGAGCCGTTGTAGGCCAGCCCGACGCGGGCCGAGAAGCGGCCCTGATCGAAGGTGGGGCTGAGGTTCCAGGTGGAGGGCGCCTGGCGCAGCAGGCGGGGGGAATCGGTGCGGCTGCCGGGGTTGACGTCGCTGGCCTGGGAGGCGGTGTAGCTATAGTTGCCGGAGACGCCGAAGCCGCGCAGTCCGCCGGGCAGGTAGGTGAACTGCTGGGCGAAGGCGACCTCGACGCCGGCGATGTGGGCGCTGCCGGCATTGGCGGGTTGGGTGACGCGGAAGCCGGCAAAGGGCCCGGAGACGGGCGTGGTCTGGATGGAGACGATCGGATTGGAGAGCGCCTTATAGAAGAAACCGCCGCGGAGTTCGCCCAGCGGGGTGAAGTAGCGCTCGTAGAGCAGGTCGAAGTCGTTGCCGTGCTCGGGCAGCAGGGCGGGGTTGCCGATGCTGGCGAGGTGGGGATTGACGCTGACGTCTTCGGAGGTGGCGGAGGTCAGGTCAGAGGGGATGGGGCGTGAAATGCCGCGGCCAACCACGGCGCGCACATCGGAGTTGGTGTCGAGCTTGTACTCGATCGAGGCGCTCGGCAGCCAGTTGCCGTAGGTGTATGACCCGGGGGTGTTGAGCTCATTGTTGGCATCCGGGCTGAGGGTCTGTAGATTGGTGTCCTCGAAGCGGAGGCCGCCGGTGAGCCGGAATTGGCCAATCTCGGTGGTATCCATCACGTAGGCGGCAGGGATGGTCTCATCCAGCGAGTAGTTGTTGGAGTCCTGACCCTGGGTGCTGGCGAAGGTGAACTGGTTGAGGTGGGCCTGCACGTAGTGGGCAATGGCGGCGTAGCTCACGAACGGGCCGGCGGGGTAGTTGCCGTTATAGTAGCTGCCGTTGGCGGCGGCGGGATCGACAAACAGGCCGAGTGGAATCGAGTAGGGGTTGCCGGTGGTGGGATCCACCGCGGTGGTGTAGGTGGTGTTAAAGGAGTCGTCGAACTGGTGGGTGCGGTGCAGATTGACGCCGAACTTGAGCGTGCCAATTCCCGCCGCGGAGGAGTAGAAGCGGGTGACGTCGAGGTTGCCGGCCCAGTCGAGCTTGGACGATTGGCCGTGATCCCCCAATTTTTCTCCGCCCAGGCTGAAGTTGGAGGGGTTATAGGCCTCCTGGAAGCAGACGGGGGCGAATTGCGGCAAGTAGGGATTGGTGGTTGCGGTGGTATCGAAGCCGCACTGGCTGGCGGGGCCGACGTAGTTGAACGAGCCGGTGTCGTCAAACTGCGGGTAGAGCATGCGCGAGCGCGCCGCCGAGACCTGCCAGTCCACCTGGGTTTGGCTGGCGGGAAGTTGCTGGAGGCCGCCGAGGATCAGCGAGGAGATGAGGTAGTTGCCGATGCGCTGTTCGGAGCCGGCGGAGGGGCCGTTGCCGGTGGCGTCGAGGTTATAGACGGTGCGGAGGCCGCCGTCGGTGAAGTCGGCGAAGAGGCCGCGCAAATAGATGCTGCTGTTGTTGCCCAGGGAGCGGTCGAGGCTTCCGCCGAAGCCGTAGCGGGTGCGGTGATAGAGGTACTGGCGGAGGTCGGCATTGTCCATCAGGGGCGCCGCCACCGTGGCGTTGGCGTCCGGAACGGGCTCGAGGTCGTCGATGCCGCGTCCGTTAGCGTCGAAAGAGCCGCTGAGGATGGCGCCCCACTGCTGATGACCGCCCCAACGCCGTCCGGCGGTGCCGCCGACCTCGCCGGCGTAGCGGGTATTGTCAATCGGGGTGAAGCCGCCGTTGGTGTAGATGGTAAGGATGGGGGAGCTGCCGGCAATCTTGGTGACCAGGTTGACCGAGCCTCCGATGGCGTCACCGCTCTGGTCGGGTTCGAGAGTCTTGTTGAGCTCGACCGAACCCACAAGGTCGGCGGGGATGACGTCGAGTTTCACTTGCCGGATGCCGCTTTCCGGCGCCTGGAGCTCGACGCCGTCCACGGTGACGTTGCTGAGACGGGGCTCGGTGCCGCGGATTTGGAGGTATTTGCCTTCGCCTTCATCGCGCTCGAGGGTGACGCCGGGGAGGCGGCCGACGGCGTCGGCCACGTTGGCGTTGGGGAGACTATTGATGACGGTCTCGGGGAGCACGTCCACAAGGTTGTCGGCGGTACGCTGGGTGTTGATGGCGGCCGCCTCGCCATAAGGGCGGGGGGCGGTGACGAGCACATCCTGCGTGCTGGAGCTCACTTTGAGCACGGGCGCCACCTCGGCGATGCCGCCGGCGGCGACGGTGACGCTGGCGGTGGCGGTTTGGAAGCCGACATAACTAATGGTGACGGTATAGCTGCCGGGGGCGAGGCCCAGGCACTGGAACTGGCCGCGGGCGTCGGTGTGGGTTTCGACGCCGCCGGGGGCCAAGCGGACATCGGCGCCGGGCAAGGCTTCGTGGGTGGTATCGGTGACGGTGCCGCGCAATTGACCCGGCTGTTGGGCAGCCAGCGGACGCGCGGCCAGGAAAAGTCCGGCCAGCGCCAGGGGCAGAAGGAAAGGGGTACTACCGCGACGGTGCATACAGAGCCTCCAAAGAGTTACGATCTGCAAGGCAGTATGCGGGGCCGCGGCCGGGGACAACTGTCACGACATGATGACAGTTAGGCTGCGGATGTAACGCGGCTGTAATGGTTGGGGTGGGATAACGCTTGGCGCAGCCGGGTGGCACGGCTGCCTCGAGCTTGAGTCGCTCCCGCTGCCCCCAAGCTGCTCACAGCAGCCTGGGGGCAGCGGCGACGGCCACTCGGAGGCGGGGTGTTGAGGGGCGCCTGGGAATGCCCGCTCGGCGCAGGGCATTTGCGAGGCGCCGGCACCGGACTCTTGCCGAACGGACTTTATTGAGTCTCGCGTAATATAGTGCCGGTCTGGTTGAGGGAGTTGTCAGTTGTCAGGCCCGGCTTGGGGCCGGGCCTGATATTGACCAGCTGCGGGTGACGCAATAATACGCGAGACTCAATAGTGCCAGAAGGTGCCGAGAGCCCAGAAGCAGGCGGCGGAGACCAGGCCGGCGGCGGGGATGGTGAGCACCCAGGCCCAGACGATGCTGCGGGCGACGCCCCAGCGCACCGCCGAGAGGCGCTGCACCGAGCCGACGCCGACGATGGAACCGGTGACGGCGTGGGTGGTGGAGACCGGGATGCCGAGGAAGCTGCTGAAGCCCAGCGAGATGGCGCTCGCGGTCTCGGCGCAGAATCCGCCCACGGGCCTCAGCTTGGTGATGCGGCTACCCATGGTGTGCACGATGCGCCAGCCGCCGGAGATGGTGCCGAGGCCCATCGCGGTGGCGGCCATGGCTATGACCCAGAGCGGTACCTGGAAGGTCGGGAGATAGTGGGCGGCGACCAGGGCGGTGGTGACGATGCCCATGGTCTTCTGCGCGTCGTTGGTGCCGTGGGCAAGACTCAGCATTGCGGCCGAAACCAGCTGCGCGCGCCGGAAGAAACGGTCCACGCGCAGGGGATGGGCACGATGGAAGATCCAAGTAACGGCGACCAACAACAGCCAGCCCAGCGCGAGGCCAATGGCGGGGGAGAGAACGATGAAGGCCAGGGTCGGAATCCAGCCGCTGAATAGAATCGCACCCCAGCCGGCTTTGGCGATGGCGGCGCCGGCGTAGCCGCCGATCAGGGCGTGCGAGCTGGAGGTGGGCAGCGCCAGCCACCAGGTCAGAATGTCCCACACGATGGCGCCGACGAGGCCGGCGATCACCACGCGCTCATCCACGACGCTAAGCTTCACCATGCCCTTGCCGATGGTGGCCGCCACCCGGGTGCCGAAGAACAGCGCCGCGACAAAATTAAAGAAGGCCGACCAAATCACCGCCGCGCCCGGGCTGAGGACACGGGTGGAAACGACGGTGGCGATGGAGTTGGCGGCGTCGTGAAAGCCGTTGAGGAAGTCGAAGATGAAGGCGATCACGACGATCGCGATGACGATATCCAGCGTGGCCATGCGGAGAGGGACGCCTCAGGCGGCCTTGAGGACAATGGTCTCGATGACGTTGGCCACGTCCTCGCACTTGTCGGTGGCCAGCTCCAGCACCTCGTACAACTCCTTCTGCTTGATCAGGGCAATGGGATTCGATTCATTTTCGAACAACATGCCGATGCTGGCGCGGGCGATGCGGTCGGCGTCGTCCTCCAGGCGGTTGATCTCGATGCAGTGGCTGGCGATCGCCCCGGTGGGGCGGTGGAGTTGGGCCAGGGCGGCCGCGATCTCGCGCACCTGGGCGAGCAGCACGCGGCCGAGCTCTTCCGCGCCGGGGGGCAGGACCGCGATTTTGTAGAGCACGATGCGCATCGCGGTGGCGTCCACCAGGTCGAGGACGTCATCCAGGCGGCTGCTGAGGGCGTGGATGTCCTCGCGGTCGAAGGGGGTGACGAAGGTCTGGTTGAGCTTGGTGATGATGTCGTGGGTGAGGCTGTCGGCCTTGTGTTCCAGCGCCTTGATTTCCTCGGCGCGCACCGGGGCCTGGCGGATGTCGCCGAGCAGGCTGCAGAGGATGGTAGCGCCCTCGATCAGCATCTGCCCCATGCGCTCGAACATCTCGTAGAACTTCTCTTCTTTGGGGATGAATCGCATGGTGTTGTGCCCCAGTCATTATGCCAGAGCGGGAATCCGGCAATCTCGAAATGGTCAGCGCAGGCCGGTGACGACGTAGAGGGTGCCGGCATTGTAGCCGTATTTGTAGACGTAGGATCGGCCATCGCGGGAAATGCCCCAGAGGCCCAAGCCGCCGCTAGCGGGACGGCCGTCCAGCGACACCGTGGTCCGGAGCTGTTGCGCGCCGGTGCGCAGGTTGACGCTCAGCACCTGGATGTCGCCGTTGGGCAGGATGTGTTGCGCGAGCAAGGTGGTATCGTCCATGAACCGCAGCGGGCGGACATGGGTCCAATCGAATGCGGGCAGCACGGGGGTGGGGGCTCCGCCGGCGATGGGATAGAAGGCCAGCCCGTGAGGGCCGCGGGTGAGAATGGCAGTGCCGGCAAGATTTGAAAAGTAGGCGATCACGCCCTCGGGCGTCAACGCCTTGGCGTTGCCGTTTCCATCGAGGAGATAGGCGCGAACGGCGTGACCCGGCTCGACCCCGGTGGCGACGATCCCGCGACTATCGGGCAGGAAGGCGGCGCGCTCCCAGGAAATGTTGGCGTGGGTCAACTGGCGCGGCGCGCCGGCGCCAGTGGGCAGCAACTCCAACTGCACCGTGCTTCCGGGCAACGCGCTTAGCGCCCACTGGCCGTCGGGGGAAAGATCCCACGGGTCGCCATCACCCAAGCGGATGGGGGGCGAGCCGCTGGCGTCGCGCAGATAGGTCGCGTAATTGGTGCCCGCATCCTGGTCGTCAATCAGGAACTGCTTACCGTCGGCGGACATGGCGGCGGTGTCGGGCCAATCCAGCACGCTGAAATCACGGGGTTGGGGGTGGTCCGGGGTGACGACCATCATCGCCTCGCGGACGTCCTCGGCGCGGACCAGCACTTGGCCGTTAGGCAGCACGTCCTCCAGGTGGAGGTTGGCGGGCGCATCCAGCAGCAGGCGATTGCGGCCCCGGAGCGAAGCCGCGTACAACTGGTTCCGGATGCCGCTACTGGCGGCGTACCAGATCTCGTCGCCGGCCGGAGACCAGGCCAGGCCCTGGGTGGCGCCGAAGTGGGGCCCGAGGATGCGTTCGTGGCCGTCCAGATCCACAACCGCCACCTGGCCGTTGTCGTCGCCCTTCATGGGGTGGTCGAGGAAAGCGATGCTCTTGCCGTCGCGGGCAAAGCGCGGATTGCCGATCCAACCGTTGGTACGGAACAGAACGTGGCCGACGGGGTACTCCAAGGTGCACTCGTCGGTATCGGGGTGGTAACGGGCGATTGCCAGCTTGGAGGCGTCGTCGCCGCCGGGAGCGAAGTCGGCGAACTCGACGTTTTCGAGCAACGGCCGCGGCGCGCCTCCGCTCAGCGGCATGAGCGCGAGCGTGCCGACGCGTTCGTAAGCGCGCAGGATAGCGAGGTGCAGCAGCACCGCCGCCTGCCCCGCCGCCACGGCCAGGAGGCGGTCAAAGCGCGCGTCGAACGGTTGCGAGCCCGGGCTGTCGAGCCGCGCGGTGAAGGCCGCGAAACGGCTATCGGGGGGCTGGCTGCCGTCAATGCTGATACCCAACACGGTGCGGCCATCGGAGAGAAAGCGCGCCTGATCGAGGGTGACCTCGGTGTAAGTGAGGCGCTGGAAGTGCACCGCGCTCAGCGTCCGCGCGCCGGCCCACATCCAGCCGGCGGCGGCCGCGGCGATCAGCCCAAGCGTGCCGACGGCGGCGAATAGCCAGCGGCGGCGGTTGGGGCCGGCGGGAGCGGCGGCCTGCAAGGAGGTGGTGGAGTGGGCTTCGTTCACGCCCTCGAGCGCGAAGGCGAGGTCCTCGGCCGCCTGGAAGCGCCGCGCCGGCTGCTTCTCCAGGCAGTGCCGCAAAATCCGCTCGATCGGGGCGGCGAGCGCCGAGTTGGCGAGTTCGAGTTCCGCGGGCTCTTCGCGCAGGATAGCGCTGATCGTATCGGCGGCGGTATCGCGGCCGAAGGCCCGCCGGCCGCTCAGCATTTCATAGATGACCGCGCCCAGGCTGAACACGTCGCTGCGGGCATCGGCGGCCTGCCCGCGCGCTTGCTCAGGCGACATATAACTGACCGTGCCCAACACGACCCCTGCCGCAGTCTCGCCGCCGGCGGGCAGCGTGCGGTCGTCGCCCAGGGCCGCGGGCGAAAACTTCGCCAAGCCGAAGTCCAGGATCTTGACGCGTCCGTCGCCGGTACAAAAGATGTTCTCGGGTTTAAGGTCGCGGTGGATGATGCCCTTGGCGTGGGCGGCGGCCAGCCCGTGGGCCAGTTGCGCCGCATAGACCAAAGCCTGGCGCACCGGCAGAGCGCCCGTGGCCAAGCGGGCGCGCAGCGATTCGCCCTCGAGCAGTTCACACACGAGAAAGGGAGCCCCGTCGGGAGCGGCGCCTACGTCGTGGATGGTGAGCAGGTTGGGATGGTTCAGGGCGGCGATGGCGCGGGCTTCCTGCTCCAGCCTCCGTAACGCCTCGGCGTCGAGGGCGAGCTTCGGCGAAAGGAACTTGATGGCGACGTCGCGCTTCAGGCGTTCGTCGCGGGCGCGGAAGACCTGACCCATGCCCCCGGCGCCCAGCGGGGAGAGTATCTCGTAGGGGCCGAACTTGGCGCCGGGGGTCATGGCCATTCGTGGAAATGGGAATAGGCTGCGTCCGCAAGACGTTGCAGCCATAGCATACCCCAGACCTTCCGGGCTCCGCTCCGGTACTCCGCCGCCCATCTTTTGACGGGCCCCAGCGCGGCTGCGCCGCGCGCCCGACGCTGTTCGCGGCCCTTCGCGCCGACTTTGCCCACAGTGCAAACGGCGCGACCCCCGCGAACGGAATTCTCGCCGCCGCGGATACTTGGCGGCGCCGGGGCATGCGCTCTGCCTGCGCTCGCTGGATCCGCCTTTGCCTACCGCCACAACCGGTGCGGCAGAAGGTAGGTAAAACCAAGGAACGCTTCCCAGTGGGTGGAGGTGCCGGTGAGGCCCCGATCCAAGCCGCCGTCCCACACCAAATTCTTCCGCTGCGCGTAACTCAGCGCCCAGAGATTGCCGATGGCATGGCCATGCAGGAACGGCTGGGTGAAATGCCAAAGTTCGCCTGATATGGCGAGACGTTTGCTCACCGGATGGGAGATGGAAAGCGTCTGGCCGAATTGCATGCGGCGAACGCCGGACTCGGTCATGCGATTGAAGAGCGCATTGGTATCGTAATGAAAACCCTTGACGTCGGCGCTCGCCAGGAACAGCAGTGAATCGGTCGGACTGCCCAAGTCAAGTTCCGGCGCGGGGCCGTCGTACACGCGCCGCAAGTAGCTGGCGGCGATGGTTGGAGCGGGG
>DATNAC010000096.1:0-9248 GCA_035573035.1 Terriglobales bacterium | reverse complement strand
TCCCCGCGAGCGCAGCACCGGCATGGGGCTCCGGGGTCCCCATGCCGGTGCGAGCAGAAGCGGGGCGCGCGGCGCAGCCGCGCTGGGCCCCGCGCCCATCAAAAGTCGCGGTTTCCGCGCGTTGGCCGCGATGCCCGCGCTGCGCAGCCTCGGCATTGGCTGCAGAAACGTCGAGGACGCCGCGCTCGCCGCCCTCCCGGAATTTCCCGCCCTGCGGGAACTCACGCCCATCGAATTCCAGGATGAAGGTTTTCGCCACATCGGGCGCTGCCGCAACCTGGAGCGCCTCACCTGCATGTACTGCCGCGGGACCGGGGACGCGGCAACGGAGTTCATTCACGAACTCGGCATCCGCTATTACTACGCCGGTCTGACGCAGATCACCGATCGGAGCCTCGAACTTCTTGGCGGCATGCCCTCGCTGGAAGAGATCGAACTATATGAGTGTCTGCAAATCACCGATGCCGGTCTGCCGTCCCTCGCCCGCTTGCCGCGCCTGCGCGAACTCCACGTTAGCGGAGCCCCCGGCGTCACGCTGGCGGGAACGCGGGTGCTTCCGTCGCGGGTGAGAGTCCGGTATGCGGTGTGAACCGTTTGTGACGTTTTCCAGCGCGCTCCGGCGGCTGGTGCGGCATTCCTCAGAACACCCCGAAGTGGAAGCCCAACATGACGGTAAAGAGAGCGGGGTGCAGCGAGGGGCTGCCGTTGTAGAAACCTGTGAGGAACTGGTCGTAAAACAAGCGCACAAAAGTGTGCGGGGCCACACTGCGCGTGAGGCCGAGGCCGAAGTGACCGCCGACGTGCCACTGCGCGGCTTCATACGAGGCCGGAACAAGGGGAACGCAGTTCGCGCAGCCGGGAGGCGCGGCGCGCATCGCTGCCAGCCCCAGGTCAAGCTCCGGCTTCCAGGCGACGGGCGCGCGGAGGACCGCGTTGGCGCTCAACAGCAATGGGCGATAATTAGGACCGTTCACGGCCGCGGCCCGGCCAAAGAACTCTGCGTTGAAGCCAAAAACCGGAGCCACCATGGTGGTGGCGTTGATCCCGGCCCAGGCGCCACCGATGCCCGAGCCCGCGGCCCCGCCTCCGCCGGCCGCAAGGTCGAAGCTTTGTGCGGGAGCGGTAAGGGCGAGTGCCAGGGCCAGACCGAATACAACGGCCAGGATGCCGAAAGCGCGTGGACGCATGTGGTTCATCTCCTGCCGAACGTGTAACCCAGCATAACTGCGAACTGGGCCGGATGGTTGGTTTGGGCGCCCAAGAATTGCTGGTATTCGAATCTCAGAAAGACTCGGTTCGCAAGGTAATGGCTGACGTTGAGTCCAAGATCAGGCCGCGGCTCATTTCCGGTTCGGCGCCTCCGCCGGCACCGCGATGCTGCCCGCCTGGTGCTGGGACAGCGCGGCGTTGAGCGGCGCGATATCCGTCTTCACGATTCCATTAAGCTGGGCCCGGTCGTCGGCGAGGCGCTGGATGAGGAGGTTGTTGACCTCGATCTCCTGGTTGGTGGGCGGATAATCGGCGCTGCCGACGTCCTGGAAGAGGTGATCAAGGGAATCGCCGAGTTCGGCGGGTACGCGGTCCTCGTCCTCGCCCTGGCCGGTGGTTTCGTTTTTATAAAGCAGGCCTTCGAGCGCGACCAGCTTCTGATCCACGCCGCCGGCCTGGGTGCGCAGCGCGGCCCCGTCGCGGTTCAGACGCAGCGAGACATCCAGCGCGTGCAGTTGGACGCGCAGCGCCTCGGCTTGGTTGAGCAGGTCGGTGAACTGCGCCATCTCGTCGCGAATGGCCCGCTCCAGTTTGAATTGCGCGGTAAAATCGGCGGTCGTCCCCGGCGAGCGTGGGTCCTTGAGGACGGTCAAGGGCTGCGAGGACTCGACGCCGCCCGCGCTGAGCTTGACGGTATAGGCGCCGGGCGGGTCGGTGAGCGTGATCGCCGAGAGATAGGGTGCGGGGCGCGTCCCCTGGGCGTTGAGCGTGACGCTCGGCATGCCCGGCGGCACGGTGCGCACCACGATGGGCGCCATCGGGTTCTCGCGGAAGTCCCACCAGACGCGGTTGACGCCGGCGTTGCCGGGCGCGTTCATGGCGCGCACGGTTTCGCCCGCCGCGTTGACGATGCTGATGCGCACGCCGCGCGTCGCTTCGGGCAGGACATAGTTGATATCGGCCCCAGCCGGCGGATTGTTGCCCTGGGTATTGTCGTTGCCGCCGCCGAAGCCGCCGCCCGCGCCGCGGAACTCGTAGGCGTCGCGGATGGGCAGTAGCGCGGCCGCGGTGTCGCCGCCGGCGGCGCGCTCGAGCGGCGTGATGTCGTCCATGATCCAGAAGCCGCGGCCGTAGGTGGCGATGTCGAGATCATGCGCGCGCGTCTGGACGGTGAGGCCGTATACCGGCACGTGCGGCAGGTTGTTCTGCAGCGGCTGCCACTGGCCGCCGGCGTTGAAGGAGACGTAAATGCCGCCCTCGGTGCCGAGGAAGAGCAGCCCTTCTTTCGACGGATCTTCGATCACTTGGTGGGCATAGCCGTTGGGCGCGGTCGGCAGACCGCTGGTGATCTTCGTCCAGGTGGCGCCAAAGTCGGTGGTCTTGTACACGTAAGGATCGCGGTTGTCCACCAGGTGGCCGTCCACGGTGAGGTAGGCGGTGCCCGCCTCGAAGTGCGACGGCTCGATATTGCTGATGGTGGCGTACTGCGGCAGGCCGGGCAGGTTCTTGCTCAGGTTGCTCCAGTTCTTGCCGCCGTCCTTGGTGAGCTGCACCTGGCCATCGTTGGTGCCCACCCAAATCAGGCCGCGCTGCTTGGGCGACTCGGCGATGGAGAAGACGGTGTCGAAGTACTCGACGCCGATGTTGTCCTGGGTCAGACCGCCTGAGTTCTGCTGCTTGCTCTTGTCGTTGAGCGTCAAATCGGGGCTGATGATCTGCCAGCTCTGGCCGCCATCGTGGGTGACGTGCACGAACTGGCTGCCGGCATAAAGGGTGTTGTGGTCGAAGGGTGAGAACATCAGCGGGAACTCCCACATGAAGCGGTACTTCACCTGGGAAGCGTGCGAGCCGAGGGTGTCGTCGGGCCAGATCTCGACGTTGCGGATCTGTCCGCTGCGCAGGTCCATGCGCGTAACCACGCCGCCCAGGCTGCCGTCGCCCGAGCCGCTCGACCAGACGATGTTGTTGTCCACCGGATCGGGCTGGGCCCATCCGCTCTCGCCGCCGCCCACCGAGGTCCAGTCGGAACTGGGGATGGGGGCGCCCAGCGCCACCGCGCCGCCGCGTCCACCCCGGCCGCCGCGTCCGCCCGCGCCGGTCTGGCTGGGGCCCATGTAGCTGCTGCCGTCCTGTTTGTTGCCGAAGACATGGTAGGGGACCGCGTTGTCGGTGGTGACGTGGTAGATCTGCGCGATGGGCAGCGAAATGTGGTTCCAGACCGTGCCACGGTCGTGGGTGATGCTGACGCCGCTGTCGTTGGCGACCGCCATGTTGTTGGCGTTGGTCGGATCAATCCACATATCGTGGTTGTCGCCGCCGGGCGAGGCCATGCGGGCCAGGTCGCGGCCGCCGTCGAGCGAATGGAAGAAGGTGTTGCCCAGGAAGTAGATCTCGTTCTCGTTATCGCTGGAGACGGCGGTGAAGTTGTAGTAATGGGTGCGGCTCTGCAACCCGTCGTCGCTGCTCATCAGTTGCCAAGTGGCGCCGTCGTCGTCCGACATCCAGAGCACGCCGGTCTGCGTGGGCTTGCCGTCAATCACGAATCCGTCGCCGGTCTCGATCATGGCGTAGACGCGCTGCGGGTTGGAGGGGGCGATCGCGACGTCAATCTTCCCCAAGGGGGAGTGGGGCAGGCCGTGCCCCGTGAGCTTGGTCCAGGTGGCGCCGCCGTCGGTGGACTTGAAGAGACCGCTGGAGGGGCCGCCGCTCTGCTGTCCCCAGGTCTTCTGTTCGAACTGCCACATGCCGGCGAACAGGATGCTCGGGTTGGAGCGGTCCATGGCAAGGTCGGAGCAACCGGTGCCCTCGTCCACGAACAGCGTCTTGGTCCAGGTTGCGCCGCCGTCGGTGGAGCGGAAGACGCCGCGATCCGGTTGCGGCCCATAGGTGGTGCCCAGGGCGCAGGCCAGCACGACGTTGGGATTTTGCGGATCCACCGCGATGTGGCCGATGCGCCCGGTCTTTTCGAGACCCATGAACTTCCAGGTCGCGCCCGCGTCGGTGGACTTATAGATGCCGCCGCCGATCGAGACATGGCTCCGCAGGTAGGCCTCCCCGGTTCCCGCCCACACGATGTTGTGATCGGAGGGCGCGACCGTGAGCGCGCCGATGGACATTACCGGCTCGGCGTCGAAGATGGGGCGCCAGTGCAGACCGCCGTCGGTGGTCTTGAAGATGCCGCCCGCGGCCGACCCGGAGTAGTAGGTCATGGGGTCGCCGGGCACGCCCGTGACCGCGTCGGTGCGGTTGCCGGGAGGACCGATATACCGCCAGCGAAGCTGATTGAAGGAAGCGGCGGAGGGGCTTTGCGCCGCCGCCAACATCGCCGCCGTTGCCACTGCCGTCAAGACCGCGCGAATTCGCATGTACGCCCACCTCGGGTAGTTAAAAGAAACAAGAGGACTATAGTCCAGAATTCTCCGGAATGCCAGCCCGGCGCACTCGGGAATATACTGGGGCGGGAAGGGAACTATGCAGGCGAAACGTGCTCTCCGGCCGCATATCCAGGCGGCGATTCTGGCAGCTTTGGTCGTTGCGGGGATGGGGGCCGCGCCCCAGCCCTCGCCCCAAGGCCGCGACTGGACGCAGTTTGGCTGGAATCTCTCCGGTACCAGCGCGCCCACCGTGCCGACGGGGATCACCGCCGCCACCGTGGGGCGCTTGAACCGAAAACAAGCGGCCCTGGACGGAACCGTGGATGCTTCGCCGATCTACTTGCATGCCGTGAGCGTGAAGGGGGCGGCCCATGACGTTTTCTTCGTCACCACTACCTACGGCAAGACGATTGCGGTGGACGCCGACACCGGCGGCATTCTATGGGAGTTTACGCCGCCCGGCTATGCCACGCTGGCGGGCACGCGCCAGATCACCAACTCCACCCCCGTGGCCGATCCGGACCGGCGGTATATTTATGCCGCCTCGCCCGACGGCAAGATCGAGAAGCTGGCGGTGAGCGATGGACACTTGGTGTGGAGCACGCCCATCACGCTGCTGCCGCTGCGCGAAAAAATGGACTCGCCGCTGCGCTTCGACCGCGGCCACGTCATCGCCGTCACCGCGGGCTACATCGGCGACCGTCCCCCGTATCAAGGGCACGTCGCCATCCTGGACGCGGCCAGCGGCAAGCTCGAGCATGTGTGGAACTCGCTGTGCAGCGGCAAGACCGGGCTGATGCAGCCGAGCACATGCCCGGAGAGCGATTCCGCCATCTGGGGTCGGGCGGGCGCGGTGCTCGACGGCCAAGGCAATATCTTTGTCGCCACCGGCAACGCAAAATGGGACGGTAAGACCAACTGGGGCGACGCGCTCATCGAGCTCAATCCGGATGCCACGCAAATGCTGGCCAATTACACCCCGGCCAACACCGGCGACCTCGACGACGAGGATCTGGACCTGGGCTCGACCTCGCCGGTGCTGCTCGCCCCCGGCATCGTGGCGCAAGGCGGCAAGGACAAGATCATCCGGCTGCTGAGCGAACAAGATATCCAGGGCACCACTCCGCACCAGGGACACGAACTCCAGACCGTGCCGACCCCTTCCGGACAGGACCTGTTCACCCAGCCGGCGGTGTGGCACAACCAGGGCCAGACCTGGTTGTTTGCCGCCGACAACGGAGCCACCGAGGCCTTCCAGTACGAAAACGGCAAGCTGGTCTCGAAGTGGAAGAACACCAACGGCGGCACCAGCCCGGTGGTGGCGGGCGGCCTGCTGTACGTCTACAACCCCAAAGGCGGCCTGATGGTCTACCAACCCGGGAGCGGCCAACAGGTCGCTGACCTGGAGTGCGGCGCTGGCCACTGGAACAGTCCCATCGTGATGGACGGGCGGATCGCGCTGCCCGAGGGCAACGCCAACCGGCGGCAAACCTCCGGGGTGCTCGACATCTGGTCGGGGCGCTGATGCGCCGGCAGCTTTACAGAGTTGCGGCGCCTCGGCTAGAGTGAGGCGTGCTGAACTCCCGTGTCCGCTTCCGCTTCGCCGCCATCGCCGCGCTGGGGCTTGGCCTGGGCCTGATTCCGGCCGGCGCCCGCGCCCAGAACGCCCCGCCGACGCCGCGGTCGGTGCTCGGCCATGCCCCCGGCGACGACTTTTACCTGGCCAGCTACGATGACGCGGCCGGCTATTTCCGCCGGTTGGCGGCAAGCTCCCATCGCATCAAGCTGTTCTCGGCGGGCAAGACCACCCGCGGTGTGGAGATGGTCTATGCGGTGATCTCGTCGCCCGAGAATCTGGCCGCGCTTGACCGGTACAAGGAGATCAACCGCAAGCTCACCTGGGTGCGCGGGCTCGACGGCCAGCAGGCACACGCTCTGGCCGCCAGCGGCAAGGTGATTGTCCACATTGACGGCGGTATGCATTCCAGCGAGGTGGCGGGCGGGCAGCATTCGATCGCGCTTGCCTACAAGCTGGTGTCCGCGCAAAACGACCCCGAGGTCGATGCCATCCTGCACAACGTCATCGTTGTTCTTTGGCCCACCCTCAACCCCGATGGCCAGAACGAGGTCGTGGCCTGGTACCGCAGGAATCTTGGCACACGCTTCGAGGTCAGCCCCTTGCCCGATCTCTACCAGGAGTACGTGGGGCACGACAACAACCGCGATGGCTACATGAACAACATGACCGAGTCGCGGGAGATCACCGCTACCGAGCTGGAATGGAATCCCGAAGTCTGGTATACCCAGCACCAGACAGCGCCCTTTCCGGCGCGCATCTTCATTCCGCCTTTCGTCGAGCCCATCTCCTCCAACATCAACCCCATGATGATGCGCTGGCTGAACGAGTTCGGCATCAATATGGGCGCCTATCTGGACGAGCATGGCATGCCGGGCGCGATCCACCGCGTCGGGTTTGACAACTGGTACCCCGGGTTTCAGGACTTCACCGGTATTTTCCGCAACTCCATCGCCTTCTTCACCGAGACCGCGCTCTACGGCTACGCGACGCCGCACTTCTATACCGTGCGGGATTTCCCCAAGGACTTCCAGAACCTCGACTCGCAGGTTCTCTACAACAGCCCCTGGAAGGGCGGCTGGTGGCGGTTGGGCGACGCCGTCCGTTACATGGTCGGCGCCTCCATGTCGGTGCTCGACATGTCGGCCAAGTACCACGAACAGCTCCTCTTCAACAAGTACCAGGCGGGTCGCGACACCATCCAGCAGTTCACCGACAACCCGCCCTATGCCTATGTGATCCCGGCCAACCAGCTCCATCCCGCGGAAGCGGCGGATCTCGCGAAGGTACTGCTCACGAACGGCGTCGAAGTGCATCGCTCCCAGCAGACGTTTACCGCCAATGGCCGTACCTATCCGGCGGGCTCCTGGGTGGTCTTGATGGATCAGCCCTACGCCCAACTGGCCAAGGAGCTGATCGAGCCGCAGGTCTATCCCGACATCCGCAGCAACGGCACGCCGGTGAAGCCATATGACGTTGCGGGTTGGACGCTGCCGCTGCAAATGGACGTGGAAGTGGATGCGGTGGCCGCGCCGGTGACGGCGGCGCAGCGGGCGGAGTTGACCTTGCTCACCGCGGTCGCGCCTGTGCCGGGCGCGGTGACGGGCTCGGGCGCGGTGTTTCTCATGGGTCCCGAGACCAACCAGCATTTCCGGGCCATGAATGAAATCCTGGCCGCGGGTGGACGGGTGAGTTTGGTGACGCACGGGAGCGCCGCCGTTCCCGCGGGCACGGCGGTGGTCAGCGGCCTGGGCGCCGGCCGGCTCATCGAAGTGCTGAATACGGTGCCGATAACGGTGCATGCGGCGGCCGCCGCGCCGGAGGATGCCGCCGCCGTCAAGGCGCCCCGCGTCGGTCTCTACCGCTCCTGGAACCCCAACAGCGACGAGGGTTGGACGCGGTGGATCCTGGAGAATTACGGCTTCAAGCCCATCACGCTGCACAACGGCGACATCCAGGCGAGCGACCTGATTCAGCGCTTGGATGCGATCATTCTTCCCGACGCCCGCGCCAACCAGATGCTGAACGGTTTTGCCCCGGGTACCTTGCCCGGCCAATATGAGGGTGGCATCGGTTCTCAGGGCGTCGATCAGCTGCGCGCCTTTGTGGCCGCCGGCGGCACCCTGATCGCCTTCAACAACGCGTCGCAATTCGCCATCGATCAGTTCGGCCTGCCGGTGGTGAATGTGCTGGCCAAGCTCAAGCCCACCGAGTTCTACTGTTCAGGCTCGCTGCTGTGGACCGATCTCTCGCAGCCGGAGCGGCCCGACACCTGGGGATTGCCCGAGCGCGCCGCGGTGATGTTCGAGAACGGTCCGGCGTTCGCCACCGACAAGGATTTTCGCGGCGCTATTCTCGCCACCTATCCCGACCACGTGAGCCCGCTGGCGAGCGGCTACCTGCTCGGCGCCAATTACCTCGAGGGCAAGGCGGCGGCGCTGGAAGTGTCCTACGGCAAGGGCCGCATCTACCTGTTCGGATTCAAGCCCCAGTGGCGGGCGCAATCGCACGGCACGTACAAATTCCTCTTCAACGCCATTTACGATTCTCCCGCCTCGGCGCGTCCCTCGGCCTTTACGCCGGCGCCGGCGCCCACCGGCATTCCGGTGCCGGGCGCGCCGCCGGCTCCGAGAACCGGAGGCCGGGGTGGCGCGGGCGCCGATCCCGGCGTACAGAGATGACTGCTGGGGAATGGCGCCACAGGAGACGCCATCCCCCGGCTACGGTTGTGTCCAGAATCCGGGATCGCTGGCGGCAAAGGCCGCCGATACCCGGCTCGCGGCCGGATCGACGCGGTAGAGCTGCGTTTCCACCGAGAGGACGGCCGCGCCGGCGTGGGTGGCGAACAGGTTGAGGCGTTCCGCGGGCGTGTCCAGGGTGGTGAGATCGGGGTACACGCTCAAGATCACGAACCGGGGTTGCTGCCCTCCGCTATGCAGCTCGTACACCACCCAGGATGGCGTCACCGCGATCCTGCCCGCTTGCTGCACCAGCGTGTGCGCCAGCGTTTCGAAGTCGGCGTCGTGGCCGGGCTGCATGTCCACCGTCACCAGGCGTAAGAGCCGCATGCGGCCGAAATTCAGCGTGCC
>DATNAC010000095.1:0-4205 GCA_035573035.1 Terriglobales bacterium | reverse complement strand
CCCCGGTGCCCCATGCCGGTGCTGCGCTCGCGGGGACCGCGCCTGCATTGCTTGCCGGGGGCGGGCCGCCCTGCGGAATTTCGCGGCCATTCGCGCCGACTTTGCCCGCAGTGCAAACGGCGCGACCCCCGCGATTTGCTTACGATCAGGACACCGATTTCGAACCCGGCACCAACTTTACCCATGGCGTGGCGGCGCGCGAAAGCTGGTGCCTAGCTGGGTGCCACCCCAGTGCCAGCCGACAACCACGCCGATGTCCACGCCGTCAAAAGCATATCCCTCTTTGCTCTCGTTGTGATAAGGGTCGCCCTTGATGGGAAAGTGATAATCGAAGACGATGTGGTCGTGCACCGCCAGCGGACCGGCGCTGAGGAAATCGATGCCTGTACCTTGGCCAGCCAGGGCCCGTGTGGCCAGCCCCGCCAGGATCCGTGTCATAGGACAGCATTGTCCCACCACCACCCGGACATCGCCGCGGGAACTTTTCGGAAGCGGCGGCGTCTGTAGAGCGTTCGGAGCCGTCTAATCGGGAAGCGGAATGAAATACTGGAGCTGGCTCATCCTCAAGCTGATCCTCGCCATCGGCATCGTAGGAGGGTTCTGGACGGTGGCCTCCTGGGTTGTGCCGCCGCCACCCACCGGATTGCTTGCCAACTGGCCGCGTTTCGGCAGCGATTTGTCCTATACCTTCGCGGTGGCGTTTTCGGTCATTCTGGGTTTCGGCTTGGGTTGGTTGTGCGCGGCCGATCAGGTATACCGCTGCCGCATTTGCGTCCGGCGGCTGCGGATGCCGCGCTCGGAAGGCAACTATAGCCACGTGATGTTGGGCGGTTCGCCGTTCACCGAGTACATCTGCACCTACGGGCATGGCAAGCTGCTGGTCCCGGACGTCCATCTTTCGAACAGCCGCAGCCTGCGCTGGACCGGATACGGAAGCCTGTGGGAAAACCTGATGAACGCCGAACACAAGGCCGCGCGTCAGGATTGAACCGTATTACGTCCGCGCTCGACAACCAACATCGCCGCCACAATGAGACCGGCTCCGGCCAGTTGGGGGCCCCGCAAGCGTTCATGCCATCCAATCACGCTGGCCAACCAGGCAAAGACAGGCTCGAAGGCAAAGACCACCGCGGTGTGGGTGGCCGGTGTGAACTGCTGGGCCCAGGCTTGGACGCTGAAGGCCAGCGCGGTGGCCAGGACGGCGGTCAAACCCACCGCCAGCCACAATCCGGGGGTGTTGTGCCAGGTGGCGCGCTCCACCAGCGGGACCGCCATCCAGGTAAAGAGCGCGGCGAAGACGATTTGCAGCGCGGCCAGGTCGCCGAAGGGGATGTGCGGCGCCCATTCCCCCTGCAATATAATTTGCAGCGCAAATGCCACCGCACAACCCAGCGTCAGGCCGACGCCGAGCGCGGGCCCTCCGCCGCCACCGCCCACCAGCAAGTAGAGGCCAAGCAAGGCCAAGGCGGCGCCCAGCCAGGCGGTCCAGCCCAGGCGCCGGCGCCACACCAGTGCCAGGAGTACGGGCACGAGAATGACGGAAAAACTCGTGAGAAACGCCGAAACGGCCGGCGGCGCCCACTGCAGGCCGGCAGTTTGCAGGGCATAGCCGGCGGCCAGAAATAAGCCCAAGGCGGCGCCCGCACCCCAGGTTGCGCCGGGCAGGCGGCGCCAGCGGGGCCGAAACAGCGCGGCCAGCAGCGCGCCGGCCACGCTCATGCGCACCGCATTGAACAGCAGCGGGCTCGCCTGGCGCAAGGCGTCCTTGACCACAGGAAAGGTCAGGCCCCAGATCAGGGTGACGCCCAGCAGCGCCAGGTCGGCGGCCAGGATTTTCCGCTGGGAAACTTTCGCGCCGGAGGTCACGCCACTCCGGTTTCCAGCACCACCCACAGCAGCCGCTGCAACGCCTGGGTACGACCCACCGGGTCAAACCACTCCTGAAGAGTATGGGCGCCGCCGCCCCGCCCCCCTGCTCCCAGGCGCAGCGCCGGGCGTCCCTGCGCGAGCGGAATGTTGGCATCGGTGGAGGCGCGCTGGAGGTGGGAGACAATGCCCAATTGGCGATCCACTTCTTGCACCAAACCAAGCCAGGGGGAGTCGGTGGGCAGCTCGCCGCCGGGGCGCTCGCCCAAGACTTCGAGCGACGCCCGGGTGCAGCCGTGAAGGGCGGCGGCGTTTTCCGCTTCCACGCCGCTGGCGACGGCGCGGCGGACGGCTTGGGTGAGCTCGTCCACTCCCGCCTGCGCGGCGGCGCGCAAGTCGATCTTGATTTGCGCCTCGGCGGCGATGGCGTTGACCGCGCTGCCGCCTTGCATCAACCCAATGTTGCAGCCCAGCCGCTCGGCTTCGGGCTTGACTTGGGCCAACAAAGCCGCGGCGGAGCGCACTGCGGCGTGGACCGCGCTGGCTTGTCCCAGATCGGACCAACTATGCCCGCCGGGGCCGGTGAACGTCACCTTGAAGCGCCGGCTGGGAAGGGCTTGGGTGGTGATCTGGTCGGAACCGGTGCCGTCCACCACCAGCGTCCAACCAATGCGCGCGGCATAGGGGTTGAGGGGGGCGAAGAGGTGGCGCATACCTTTGAGATCGCCTTCGCCCTCCTCGCCGACGTTGGCGACAAACAGCAAAGGCGCGGGCGTGCGCAAACGCTGGTCGGCGAGGGTGCGGATCAGCGCCAGTTGGGCGGCCAGCCCGGCGCCGTTATCGCCAATCCCCGGAGCCCAGATGCGTCCGTCGCGGCGCTCGGGACGCGCCACCGTACCGGGCGCGAATGCGGTGTCCATGTGGGCGGTGACGGCGAGCAGGGGTGCCGAAGCCGAGGCGCCGGGGCGCTCGGCCAGCACGTTGCCCGCCGCATCCAGCACGGGTCGCAGTCCGAGTTCGGTCCATGTCCGCAGAATCCACTCGGCGCGCAGCCCTTCGTAGTGGGTGGGGGCGGAAACAGCCGTGACCTCGATCTGGCGCTGCTGGATCCAGGGCTCGATCTCGGCGAGGTAGGCGAAGGCCGCGTCCCGCACCGTGCAGTCCAGGGCCAGCGTCACATTCCGGCTCTCGGGAGCGTTATTCCTTGTCGGTTTCATTCGCAAGATCGCCGTGGCGCGCTTCCTCATCGTAGTCCACTCTGACCAAGTAGAGGCCCGCGGCCGCCGCGGTGGGGCCGGCGGCGCGGCGGGAGCGTGCCGCCAGCACCGCCGGAATATCTTCCGCCCGCCTGGCGCCGCGGCCAACCTCGAGCAAATACCCTACCAAGTTCCGCACCATATGGTGCAAGAACCCCTTACCCTCGACCTCGTAGACCAACTCGTCGCCGTGCCGCTCCACTTCGGAGCGCAGCACGGTGCGAACGGTGGACAGCAACGGCGGCGAACGCTTGTCGGGCGCGGCCGCGAACGAGCGGAAATCATGTTCGCCGACAAACCCGGGGGCGGCTTGGCGCATGGCCTCTTCGTTCAGGGGATAGGGGTGATGGGTGACGTAGCGGCGCAAGAACGGGGGGCAGACCTCGCCCCGATAAATGCGGTAGCGGTACAGTTTGGAAACGGCGTCGCGGCGGGAGTGAAAATCGGGAACGGCCTCGCTGGCCTCGAGCACCCGCAGACTGCGCGGCAGCCGCGTGTTCAACGCCCGCGCCAAGTTGGGCGCGGGAATGGTACTGCGCTCCAGACGCAAGTGCGCCACTTGCCCAAGGGCATGGACGCCGGCATCGGTCCGGCCCGAGCCGTGTACCTCCACATTTTCACCGGTGACCTCCGCCACCGCCCGAACCAGCGCCGCTTGCACCGTCGGCAACCCCGGCTGCACCTGCCAGCCGTGAAAGCCGGCGCCGTCGTAGCTCAGCCGCAAACGGATGGTGCGTCCCGGTTGACTCAAATCCCGCTCTTTCCTGGTATGATGACCCTTTCGCTCGGCGCCGGGGGCCGGGCACGGGGTGGTGTGCCGCTCCCAAATATGACGATCGGGTGAAACGCGCCGGCCTCTTTCATCGTACCTCTACTTTTGGTGTGTTTTTTGGACCGGAGCTATGGCTTTGAGACCCATGACCATGCGCAAGCTTTCTCTACTCTCCATTCTTCCTCTCCTTGTCGTGTTGGTCGTGCCGTCGCGGGCGCAGGATCACAGCATTGATAAGAATCCGGAAGGGATCAATTTTGCCGTTGGCCGCAACTGGACGCACACCCTGTTCGGACAGGCTCCGCTAACGG
>DATNAC010000094.1:0-4504 GCA_035573035.1 Terriglobales bacterium | reverse complement strand
CCACAAATTGCGGCGCGGCGGTCTCGAGCACCCGAGCCGCCGTGGTTCCCACCGCGATCACGCGACGGCCCTCGCTCCGCGCTTGCAGGATCGACACCGCCGCCTCCGGCCCCAGCGTGTACGCTTCGCTGTGCATCGGGTGATCCTCAATTTCCTCGCTTTCCACCGCCTGGAATGTGCCCAGCCCTACGTGTAGGCTCACCGTGGCCCACTCGATGCCGCGCTCCGCCAGCTTCTCCAGCACGCGTTCACTGAAGTGCAGTCCCGCGGTCGGCGCTGCCGCCGACCCCACCGCTTTCGCGTACACCGTCTGGTACCGTGCGCGGTCCTCGACTTGATCCTCGCGGCGGATATAGGGCGGGAGCGGCACGTGCCCATGCCGCTCGACCGCCGCTGCGAACTCCCCTTGGACCTCGAAGCGGAATTGCCGCTCGCCCCGCGAGCCCATGCCCACCACCTCGGCCCGTAATCCACCTTCAAAGATCACGAGCTCACCGAGGGGCAATTTGCGGCCTGGACGGGCCAAAACGTCCCAAACACCCAGCTCGACTTCGCGCAGCAGGAGCACTTCGACCTTGCCTTGCCCGCCGCCAACGCGCTGCCCCAAGAGCCGCGCCGGAAACACCCGCGAATCGTTGGCTACCAGCAGATCGCCGGGAACCAGGAGCTCAGGCAGCTCACGAAATTGCCGGTCTTCCACTTCCCCGCTCTGCCGGTGCAGCCAGAGCAGGCGCGAGGCATCGCGCTCCTCCGGCGGACGCTGGGCAATCCGCTCCGGCGGCAACTCGTAATCAAACTCCGTCAGTTTCATAGATCGGCGCGGCCCCGGCGCGGCTGTGCCGCGCGCCCCGCTCTGGCGCGCCCCGGCTGGGGGCTCCGAAGCCCCAAGCCAAGGCTGCGCTGTAGCTAGTTTCCAGGATAAGCGAGCGCCCGCATGGGCGATAATGAACCTGCCGAATATGAGTGCGTTGCCCGAAGACAGCCCGGCCCTGCGCAGCGAAATCCTGCGCATCGGCGCGTGGCTGCATCAAAAGAGCCTGGTGGCGGCGAGCGACGGCAACATCTCCGCGCGCTTGGCCGGCGGGCGGGTGCTGGCCACCCCCACCTCCATGAGCAAGGGGATGATGCAGGCCGACGATCTGGTCATCACCGACATGGAAGGCCGCAAGCTGGAGGGCAAGCGCAACCCGTCCAGCGAGATGGCCATGCACCTGCTGATTTACCAGTTGCGGCCCGAGATTCACGGCGTGGTACACGCGCATCCGCCCGCCGCCACCGGCTTCGCCGCTTCGGGAATCCCCCTGAACCAAGCCTTGCTGGCCGAGGTTGTGCTGGCGCTGGGCTGCGTGCCTTTGGCCGAGTACGGTACCACGGGGACCCCGGAGCTCTCCGCCACGCTGCGCCCGCTGATCCCCCACTACGACGCCATCCTGATGGCCAACCACGGTGTGGTCACCTACGGCGAGGACGTGATGAAGGCGTACTTCAAGATGGAGACGGTCGAGCACTTCGCCCGCATCGCCCTCGTCACTCATATTCTCGGCAAGCAGAACCTGCTCGGCCGCGACGAGGTGGACAAACTCATGGCCGCGCGCCAGCGCTACGAAGGCATCACCACCGCGGCCGCGGTCGGCGCCAACTGCCCGGTCACGCGGGAAGCGGCCGGTGGGTCCGCCTCCGGTCCCCTGCCACCGTCGGCCAGCTTTCCCCACAAGCGCCGCTGGTAGGCGGGCCGCGTGCTACAATCCCGCACTGAGGACTCGCAATGGCAGAAATCGCTGGGGAAGCCTGGGGCATGGTCGAGACCAAGGGTCTGGTCCCGATGATCGAGGCCGCTGACGCCATGGTCAAGGCCGCCAACGTCACCGTGGTGGGCTGGGAGAAGAAGATTGGCGCCGGCTTGGTGACGGTGATCGTGCAAGGCGACGTGGCGGCGGTCAAAGCCGCGACCGATGCCGGCGCCGCCGCCGCACGCCGCATCGGCGAGGTGGTCTCCATCCACGTCATTCCGCGGCCCGCTCCCGGGTTGTCGAAAGCCGTGCCGCTGCAGCCGGCCACCTAGTCCATGCAGTTGGCTCGCGTCATCGGCACCGTCGTTGCCACGCGCAAGGACCCGCGCCTGGAGGGCTACAAGCTCCTGGTCCTGCGTCTGCAAAACCCTTCGGGCGGGGATGAATCGTCTTACCTGGTGGCCGTGGACACGGTCGGCGCTGGCGTGGGCGAACGCGTTCTGGTGGTGCAGGGCAGTTCCGCCCGCATGGCCCGCGACAGCCAGGACCGGCCGATTGACGCGGCCATCGTCGGCATCATTGACAACGTCGAGCTGGTGAAATAGCCGCCATGTTCCTCGCCCGCGTCACCGGCACCGTGGTCTCTACCGCCAAAGACGACGGCCTTGGCGCTCGCAAACTCCTCGTGGTGCGGCAGCTGGACGCCAACGGATCGGATCTGCCCGCGTGCCTGATCGCCCTGGACGCCGTCGGCGCCGGCGTGGGCGAAACCGTCTACTGTTGCCGCGGCAAAGAGGCGGCATTTGCTTGGCTGCCCGAACTGGTCCCCGCCGACGCCACCATCGTCGGCATTGTGGATCCCCGTGAAGGACTACATCCGGCGGGAGCGCGCGCATGATCCTGGCCCGCGTTATCGGGGAAGTGGTGGCCTCGCAGAAACATCCCAGTCATTCGGGAATGAAGCTGCTGCGCGTACAGCCGGAAAACGTGCAGGACACGCCGCCCTTCGGCGTTTCCGCGGCCGGCCTGATTGCGCTCGATGCGGTGGGGGCGGGTATCGGGGAGCGGGTCCTGGTGGTCTTGGATGGGTTTGCGGCCATGAGCGCGGTAGAGCGTCCGCTCTCCCCGATAGATGCGGCCGTAGTCGGCGTGGTGGACCACGCCGACCTTGCCTAGCGCTCCCCCTAGGCCTTGGCGGTGCTGGCGCCCTTGCGGATATCGATGCCGCCCTTGAAGAAGGCGCCGTCCTCGATGCTGATGCGAGCCGCGCTGACGTCGCCGGTGAGGGCGCCCTGCGCCCGGATCTCGACCCGGTCGGCGGCCGACACATTGCCGTTGAGCTTGCCCAGAATCACCACTTCGCGCGCGCTGACGTTGGCCTGCACCTGCCCGTTCACGCCCACGGTGACGGTGTTGTTGGGCAGTTCCACCGAGCCCTCCAGCTTGCCGTCCACGTAGAGGTCTTCGTTACCGGTAATCGTCCCCTTCAACACCACCGTTTTGCTCAGGTGGGTGGGACGGTCGGCGCCGCGCGGCGCTTGCGGCATCGCGCTCGCGGGCGCGACTGGCGGCGGCACCGTGGCGGGATTGGGCGCTGACGGTTTAGCGGGGCTCGGGGGCACGTCCCGCTCGTTTTGGGTTTTCCACATGGACAAGGACTTCACCTCGCGTACAAGACTTCCCCCTATTGTAAGGGCGCAATTGGAATCGCGGCAACCGGCGAATGCCTTAGCGCTATGCTGCTACCATGCAACCGGAACGCGCTTGGCTGGCCTGGGTGCGGCGTGCCGCGGCGGCGGGACCGCCCCGCCGCGAGTTGCGCCTGGGCATCGGCGACGATGCCGCGCTGTTGCGTCCGCGCCGGAACTGGGAGCTGGCTATCACCACCGACCTGCTGCTCGAAGATGTCCACTTTCTGCGCGCGCGGGATACTCCGGAAGTCTGCGGCCGCCGGCTCGCCACCCGCGCCCTGAGCGATCTGGCCGCCATGGGCGCCGAGCCTTTAGCCGTCTTCCTCTCCACCGCCTATCCCGCGACATTGGCCCCCGCCTGGCCGCGCCGGTTTTACCGCGGCCTGCTCCAAACCATTCGCGAAGCCGGCGCCGTGCTCGCCGGGGGAGACGTGAGCGCGGCTCCGGCACCCAAGATCCTCTGCGACATCGTCGGCGTTGGCCAGGTCCCTGCCGGCCAGTCCTTGCGGCGCGGCGGCGCCCGCGTGGGCGATCAGATTTATGTTTCGGGCATACTGGGCGAAGCCGCCCATGGCCGCCGCTTAGACCACCGCGGGAGCACCGCACGCACGGCGCGGGACCGCGCCGCCGTGGCCCGCCACCGTCATCCCCGCGCCCGCTGGGAGTTGGGCATCGCCTTACGAGGCCGGGCATCGGCCGCGATTGATGTGAGCGATGGCTTGGCCACGGACCTGCACCATATCTGCCGGGAAAGCCGCGTGGGTGCCATCGTGGACGCCGCCGCCCTCCCCGCCGTCCAACTCCCGCTCGCGCTCTTCGGAGGCGAGGATTACGAGTTGCTCTTCACCCTGCCGCCCCGCACCCGTCTGCCACAACACCCCGGCCTGACCCGGATTGGCGAGATCACGCCGGCCCGCGGCGTGTGGCTCCGTCTCCCCGGTGGAATCCGCCGCCGCTTGCCCGCCGCGGGATGGCAGCACTGGTCCCCGGCCGTGACCTACTGATTCACCAGCACCAGCATATCGTTGAAGTGATTGGCTTCGACATACCGCGGCGTGAATGGAGCGGGTACGGTCAACGCCA
>DATNAC010000093.1:0-16828 GCA_035573035.1 Terriglobales bacterium | reverse complement strand
GACCGTCGCGATCCGGTAGCCAGATATCCAGCAAGACGAGATCGCAAGTCTCTTCCCGCAAGGCACGGAGACACGCCGCCGCGTCGGAGACCGCCCGGGTCTCATAACCCTCGTCCGCCAGCACCCCGCTCAGGGAATGGCGGATCCCCGATTCGTCGTCCACGATGAGGATCTTGGGATGCGCCATGGTTTAGGTTACCGCGATTGCGGATTGCAAGCGGGCGCCGCCGCGCGCCTCAGCGGCAGCACCTCGCGAACGATCCGCTGCCGTTCGGCTTCCGGCAGCCGGCTCCACGCCGCAATCTCCGCCAGAGTGCGCTGGCATCCCCGGCAGTGATCGTGTTCCATGGTACAAACGCCGATGCAGGGCGTGGTGGGGGCGGGGAAGGAAGCCACGGAAATTTTCACTCGGCTCCTCTCAGCAGCCGTCGGACCTGGCGGGCCACGCCCAGCAGCCGATACTGGTCTTCCGGTCCAAGCTGCCAACGGCTCACCATGCGCCGCAGCATCCGCGTCTGGCTCTGGCGGTGTCCGGGCGGCACCACCCCGAGTTGTTCGAGAAGAGGATACCAGGTGGCGAGCAGGCGTTCCCGCTCCTCGACCGTGAGGGAAGGCAAGGGCAGGGGGGCGTTTGCCGGCTGGCGGTGCAGTTCGTAGGCGCACACCGCCACCGCCTGGCCCAGGTTCATCGAAGGGGCGTCCGGGAGCGTGGGGATACGGGCCAGGCGATGGCAGTAGCTGATCTCTTCCACCGCCAGGCCGGTACGTTCCGAACCGAACAGGAGCGCCACCGGGCGATCGGGGGCAGCGGGCGGGAGCGACGCCGCCACCGTGGGCCAATCCTCCAGCGGGATTTCCGGGGAACGGGCTGTCCCGGCGGTCGTACCGATGACACAGCCGCAATCCCCAACCGCCTCCGAAAGGCTGGCAACCGCGCGGGCGTGCTGCAACACCTCGGTCCCGGCGCGGGCCGAGCGCGCCTCGCGCCACGCCGGGTCGTAGGGGTCCACCAGCACCAGCTCGGGCAGGCCGAAATTGGCCATGGCGCGGGCCACCGCGCCGATGTTGAGCGGGTTGCGCACGCGCACCAACACGATGCGAATCGCCGGGACCATGTCTCCTTCATGCTACACGCTGCCGCATGCGCGACAGTGGTGATAAGCTGCGCTCATGCAACTCGCGGGGGTCGCGCCGTTTGCACTGTGGGCAAAGTCGGCGCGAAGGGCAGCGAAATTCCGCAGGGGCGAAGCTCGCAGTGCGAGCTTCGCGCCCCCGGCAAGCAATGCGGGCGCGGCCCCCGCGAGCGCAGCACCGGCATGGGGCTCCGGGGTCCCCATGCCAGTGCGAGCACAAGCGGGGGCGCGGCGCAGCCGCGCTGGGGCCCGCGCCAATCAATGGCTGCTGGTAAGCACCCGGATTGCGGCGTTCTGCCTGTTGGGCGCCTTGTGCGCCTCCGGCCAGGCAGGTTCGGGGGCCGGGGCCGCCATCCGCCAAGTCATGGCCGAGCAACAAGCCGCGTGGAACCGCGGGGATATTCCGGGTTTCATGCAGGGCTACTGGCGCTCGCCCCAAACCGAGTTCATCGGCGCCGGCGGTATTACCCGGGGTTGGCAAACGGTCCGCGACCGCTATCGGGCACGCTACCCCAGCCGCGCCGCCATGGGCCAATTGCGCTACACGAACCTTCGGGTCACCGTTCTGGACGCCGCCGCTGCCTATGTAACCGGCAATTTTGCCTTGCTGCGCGCGCACGATCACCCGCACGGGGTGTTTACCCTCTTGTTCCGCAAGTTTCCGGAGGGATGGCGGATCGTCTCCGATCACACCACCGCCGCGGCGCCGTAATCCTACAGGGGCGCGAGCAGCATCTGCCACACCTGCAGCCGCCGGGCGCGGAAGCCGGCGGCGCTCGCCAGGAGGTAGAACTTCCACATGCGGCAAAAGCGTGCCCCGTAGCGCTGCTGCCAGCGCTCCCACCCCGACTCGAAATTGGCAAACCACGCCATCAAGGTCCGATCGTAATCGGCCGCCCAATTCAGCCACTCGAGCGGAATGAACCGATCCTCGATGGCCTGGCCAATCTGCTGGATGGACGGCAGGTGCGAGTTGGGGAAAATATAGCGCTCCATCCAGGGATCGGTGGCGTGCACGGAGCGGTTCGAACCGATGCTGGACAGGAACATCGCCCCGGCGGAGGCCAGGCACCGCCTGGCGGTGGCGAAATATTGCCGGTAGTTGCGGTAGCCCACGTGTTCGAACATGCCCAGGGATACGATGCGGTCGTAGCGCTGCGCCACCGCCCGGTAGTCCTCCAGGCGAAGGTCCACCGGCAGTCCGGCGCACAACCGCTGCCCCAGCGCCAGTTGCTCGTGCGATAGGGTGATGCCGTCCACCCGAGCCCCATAGCGTTCCGCGGCGAACTTGGCGAAGCTGCCCCAGCCGCAGCCGATATCCAATACCCGCATGCCGGGCTCCAGCCCCAGGCGGCGGCAGATGAAGTCCAGCTTGGCCTCCTGGGCCTCATCCAGGTTGGCGGCGTGGTCCCACCACCCCGTGGTGTACACCATGCGCCGGTCGAGCATCGCCGCAAACAGCTCGTTGCCCACGTCGTAATGGCGGCGCGCCACTTCCGGCGAGCGCGCCAGGGTTTGACGGTTCCACAGGCTCGAGGCCAGCGCCAGGGCGAGTCCACGCCAGCCGCTGGCCACCATTCGGTCCAGTCCCGCCAGAAATACGCGATGGAAGAATTGGTCCAACCGCGGGCAGTCCCACCAACCCTCCATGTAGGACTCCCCCAAACCGAGCGAGCCCTGGCGCAGCACCCGCGCGTACAAGGCGGGATTGTGCACGGTGACGTCCCACTCGCGGCTGCCTCCGATCTCGATCTCGGCGCGGGACAGCAAATCGCGGGACCGGGTCTCCAGGCTGTCAGCCAGCATACCGAACTCCTATAACGCCAGGATACATCCGGAGGGGAAGTCTATCAGCGGTGATAGAGTCCGACCAGTTGCGACTGCGCCAGGATCTTGCCCTGCATGGCGCGCTCGACGTCGCCCTGGCTGGCGCCGGAATGCAATCCAAGGCTGGGCTGGTTCAAGGCATAGAGCGTGAAGATGTAGCGATGGGCCGGCCCCGCCGGCGGGCAAGGAGGACCGTAGCCCGTCGCACCGAAACTGTTGGCGCCCTCCAGCCCGCCCAGGGCCAGTTTCTCCTCCCGGTAGGTCCCGGAAGGCAATTCCGTAACGGTGGCAGGCAGGTCGTAGACCAGCCAGTGCGTGAAGTCCCCTCCCGGAGCGTCAGGGTCGTGGACCACCAGCGCATAGCTGCGCGTCCCCGGCGGCGCACCGCTCCAGCGCAAGGGCGGCGAGGTCTTTTCGCCGTCGCAGGCGTGGTTCCGCGGAATCGGCTGGTTATTGCTAAAGGCGGCGGAAACGAGTTGCAGATCCATGGCGCCTTGCACCGGAGAAACCAACGGCATGGCGAGCAGACCGGCGAACAGCCAAGCGGTTTTCAGGGGCATGTTGAGGTGGATACTTGGACATCCGTGCCGGGACCGGGGGTTGCCTGAGCGCCCCCGGCCAAACGGGCCAGCGCCCAACTCGCATGCTCGGCCAGAACCGGATCGGGGTCCTGCGTCCACCGTTCCAGGCGGGGGGCGAAGCCGGGGTTGCCGCTATTTCCCATCGCCAGTGCCAGGTTACGGCGCAAACCGGCGTATTTGGCCCGCTTGACCGCTGAACCACGGAATTTTTCGCGGTAGCCTGCCTCGCTCAGCTCGGCCAGTTCCTCCAGTAACGGGGCAAACAGCCCCGGCCGGGGTTGGAATTCGGGAACCTCGGTGCGCGGGGCGCGCCGGTTCCAGGGGCAGACGTCCTGGCAAATATCGCAGCCCAGCAGGTTGTCGCCCAGCGCGGCGCGGAAGGGTTCCGGGATGGGGCCGCGGAGCTCGATGTTCAAATACGCCAGGCAGCGGCTAGCATCCATCTGGTACGGCGTCAGGGCCTGGGTGGGACAGGCTTGGATGCACCGCGTGCAAGTGCCGCAACGGTCGGGGAGCGGGGCGTCGGCTTCGGCGCCCAGATCGAGCGAGGTGATGATGGCCGCCAGAAAGAAAAACGATCCCGCCTGGGGGTGGAGCAGACAGGTGTTCTTGCCCTGCCATCCCAAGCCGGCGCGCAGAGCGGCGTCGCGCTCCACCAGCGGGGCCGTATCCACGGTGGGTTGAAAATGGTCGGCGGGGCCGCCCAGCGGGCGCAACTCCCGGATCCAGGCTTCCAGCCGCGTCCGCAAGATGTCGTGGTAATCGCTGCCCCAGGCGTAGCGCGAGATCCAACCCCGCTCCGCGTCCCGCGGAACGGAGGCGCGGGGCGGGGCGGCGTTGTATACCGCCGCGCCGCAAAGCACCGAACGCGCCCACGGCCAAGCCTGCCGAATGGATTCGCGCAGGTACCGTCCATCCTCGCCGCGCCGCGCCAGATACTGCATGGCGCCGGCGTTGCCTTGCTCGATCCAATCCGGGAATAAGGCCAAGCGCGCCGAGGGCGCCACCCCCGCGGCCCCGGTCAGCTCGAAGCCGGCGCGCTTGCCCGCCGCGAGCGCGAAATCGCGCCATTCATGCGGCTTTAGCGCCGGATCCGGCGCATTCGCTGTGGTAACCTGAATAGTCATGCTCAAGAGCTTTCAGGGACGGCACCCCAAGATTGCCGCCACCGCCTTCATCGAGGATAGCGCCCAAGTCGTGGGCGACGTGGTGGTGGGGGAACACTCGAGCATCTGGTTTCATGCCGTGGTGCGGGGCGACGTCCACTCGATCCGCATCGGCCGCGAAACCAACATCCAGGACAATTGCGTGTTGCACGGCTACAAAGGCAAATTTCCGGTGCTGTTGGGGGACCGGGTGACGGTGGCCCACTCGGTGAACCTGCACGGCTGCGTGGTCGAAGACGAGTGCCTGATCGGCATCGGCGCCATCGTGCTGAACGGCGCCCGGATTGGCGCCGGCTCGATCGTCGCGGCGGGATCCCTGGTGCCGGAAGGCATGCAAGTGCCCCCGGGCAGCGTCTATATGGGCGCGCCAGCGCGGCTGCGCCGCCCCGCCAACGACGCCGACCGGGCGCTGATCGCCATCCACGCGGCCAATTATTTGGGATACAAGAACGAGTACTTGAGCCTGCCCTGAGCCGGACGCGGCGCGACAACATGAAGATTCAAGCCATCAAAGGCATGCGGGACCTGCTGCCCGCCGACACCGTGTGGTTCCAACGCCTGGAGGCGGCGGTGCGCGAGGTCTTCGGACGCTACAATTTCGAGGAAATCCGCACTCCGGTGGTCGAACCGGCCGAGTTGTTTACGCGTTCGGTAGGCGAGGAAACCGATATCGTCGGCAAGGAGATGTATACCTTTGCCGACAAGGATGGGGCTCAGTTGACGCTGCGCCCCGAAGCGACCGCTTCCGCCGTCCGCGCCTACGTCGAGCACCGGATGTGGGAGCGGCCGGGCTTGACCCGCTGGTACTACATCGGACCGATGTTCCGGCGGGAGCGCCCGCAAAAGGGCCGCTACCGGCAGTTCTACCAAATCGGCGCCGAGGTCATGGGCGGGGACTCCGCCCTGATTGACTACGAATTGCTCGCCATGCTGCGCATGCTGCTCGAGCGCTGCGGCATCGGGGGTGCGGAGCTGGTCTTGAACTCGGTGGGCTGCGCCAAGGATCGCCCGGCTTACCACGCCGCGCTGCGCGCCGCGCTGGCCGAGCGCCTGGGTGAGCTGTGCGCCGATTGCCAGCGCCGCGCCCAAACCAACCCGCTGCGCGTCCTGGACTGCAAGGTGCCCGCCGACCAGCCCATCATTGCGGGCCTGCCGCAAATTGGCGACTACCTCGATTCCGATTGCCGCGCGCACTTTGACCAGTTGCGCGCTCTTCTCGACGCCAACGGCATCGCCTACCGGGTGGACCCGCGCCTGGTGCGCGGTCTGGACTACTACACCTCCACCGCGTTTGAGTTTGTCCACGGCGCCCTCGGTTCGCAGAACGCGTTGCTCGGTGGAGGACGTTACGACGGCCTCGCCCAGGCGCTGGGCGCACCCGCGCAGGCCGGCGGGGGCATCGGCTTTGCCATCGGCGAGGACCGGTTTGTGTTGGCGATGCAGGCCGGCGCCGGCGCCGGCGGCGATGCCGCCACCGGTCCTGACGCGGTTGCGATCCCCTTGACCGCGGCGGAACTGCAGCCGGTGCTCGAACTGAGCGAGCGGCTGCGCCGCGCGGGACTGCGGATCGAGGTCGCCGAACCCGGGCGGAAACTGGGAAAGGCGTTGGAGTTGGCGGCGAAACAGCACGCCCGCTTCGCCGTGCTCGTCGGCGCCGCCGAGGCCGCGGCGGCGCGGTGCCAGCTCAAACGGTTGGCTACCGGGGATCAGAGCGAGGTGCCGTTCGCGCAGTTGCCCGCACGCCTGGGAGCCGGAGTGTGAGCGAAGATCCGATCCAGCATCTGCGCATCGAGCGGCGGAGTTATATCGTCGGCACGCTGGTGGTGTGGGCAGTCATGGTGGTGACCTGGATTGTGCTGTACGCGGCCATGGAACCGCAGTTGTTTACCCACCCCGCGAGCAATCTGCACGATGCCATGGCGCGATTTGTCCAGCCCACCGGCCAACAGTTGTGGATCCTCACCCTGGCCTGGATGGTGGGGGCGCTCGCCCTGTTTTTCCTGAACTGGCGCTTTAGCGTCCTGCTGCGCCGCCCGCGCGGGGCCTTCGCCGGCCCGCGGCCGCGGCTCGGCGTGCGGTGGATCTGGTGGGCGGTGCTGTCGTTGAACTCGATGTTTTACATGCAGTTTTTGATCCCGCAACTGATTGTGACCACGATTTTGGCACACTGGGGAAAACAGGAGATCGAGCGGCGGACACGCCTGCAGGCGCCCCCGCCCATGCCGTTATGAGCAGCGAGCTTGAACAGCCGGGAACGATCGCGCAGCGGACGCATTATTGCGGCGAAGTGGGAACCGCCACCGGGCAGAGGGTGGCCTTGCGGGGGTGGGTGCACCGGCGCCGCGACCTGGGAGCCTTGCTGTTCCTCGACCTGCGCGACCGCACCGGCCTCTGTCAGGTGGTCGTCGACCTGGGGCGCGATGCCGCATTGCACGCCCGGGCCTCCCAGCTGCGCGCCGAGTACGTGATCGCGGTGGCCGGAGAGGTCGTTCTCCGTTCGCCGCAGACCGTCAATCCCGCTCTCGCCACCGGTACAGTCGAAATCGCGGCCGATGCCATCGAAATCCTCAACGACGCCCGCACGCCTCCATTTCCCCTCGATGACGAGGGCGGCGAGGGCGTGAGCGAGGAAACCCGCCTCACCTTCCGCTACCTCGACCTGCGCCGTCCGGGAATGCAGGCCAATCTGCGCCTGCGCCACGCGGTGACCTATGCCATCCGCAAAGCGTTTGACGCCGATGGCTTTCTCGAGGTCGAGACCCCTTTCCTGACGCGCAGTACGCCCGAGGGGGCGCGCGACTACCTGGTCCCCAGCCGCGTCAAGCCCGGGACGTTTTATGCCCTGCCGCAGTCGCCGCAGCTCTTCAAGCAATTGTTGATGATCGGCGGCTGCGACCGGTACTTCCAGATTGTTCGCTGCTTCCGCGACGAAGACCTGCGCGCCGATCGCCAGCCCGAGTTCACTCAGATCGACGTGGAGATGAGCTTTCCGGACCTGGAGACCCTTTTCGGAATTGTCGAAAGGATGCTGCGCGATGCCTGCGCCGCGGCGGGAAAGTCAATCGCGCTGCCATTCCCGCGCATGACCTGGGAAGAGGCCATGGCGCGCTACGGCAGCGATAAACCGGACTTGCGGCTGCCGCCCATGACCGACGTCGCTGCGCACTTGGGCGCCGCCGCTCGCGAACAGCTCAAGCTGGCCGCCGATCTGCCGGTATTGGCGATTCGCATCCCCGGGGTGGGCGCGCTGTCGCGGCGCGAACGCGACGAACTGCGGCCCTTGGCCGAGGGCCGGCCGGTTCGGCTCTTCGAGGACTTCGCCCGTATCGCCAAGACCTTTCCCGAAGCCGCCGCCGCCATCCGCGCCGCCACGGGCAGCCGGGAGGACGATCTGCTGATTCTGGTCGCGGCCGGGGCGGATCAGGCTCCCGGTTTGCGCGGCCTGCAGGCCCAGGCGGGCGCGCTGCGCCTGGGGCTGGGGCAGCGCTTCGCCGAGCGCCATAAATTGCTCGACCCGATGGACTTCCGCTTTTTGTGGGTGACCTCCTTCCCGATGTTCGAGTGGGACGCGGAGGAAAAGCGCTGGGTCGCCTCTCACCATCCCTTCACCTCGCCCCGCGACGAGGACGTCGAGCGCCTCGAGACCGCGCCCGGCGAGGCCAAGGCCAAGGC
Source organism: Terriglobales bacterium (assembly GCA_035573035.1). Taxonomy (GTDB): domain Bacteria; phylum Acidobacteriota; class Terriglobia; order Terriglobales; family SCQP01; genus SCQP01. The sequence continues at coordinate 8,449 of DATNAC010000093.1, read as the reverse complement.
GTACGACGTGGTCTTGAACGGCATTGAACTGGGCTCGGGCAGCATCCGCATCCACCGCGCCGAGGTGCAGGCGCAAATCTTCCGGCTGCTGGGAATGAGCCCGGAAGAGGCGCAGCGGCGCTTCGGATTTTTCCTGGACGCCCTGCGCTACGGCACGCCGCCGCACGGGGGCATTGCGCTTGGCCTCGACCGCCTGGTGATGCTGTTGGCCGGGGCCAACTCCATTCGGGAGGTCATCGCGTTTCCGAAAACCGCGCGCGCGGTGGATCTGATGGTGGATGCGCCAACCGAGGTCGCGCCGGCGCAGTTGCGCGAACTGGGGATCGCGGCCCGGGGCTAGTCGCGCGGAGTAGGGAAGGGCGGGCCGGTATGGGTGTCATCCGCGTACTCTCCGATCAGATCGCCAACAAAATCGCGGCCGGCGAAGTGGTGGAGCGGCCCGCTTCGGTGGTCAAGGAGCTGCTGGAAAACGCGCTGGATGCGGGCGCCAACGACCTCCGGATCGAGGTCGAGGCGGGGGGACGCCAGCGCATCCGCATCACCGACAATGGCTGTGGCATGGTCCGGGACGACGCCCTCCTGGCGCTGGAGCGCCACGCCACCAGCAAACTCCGCGATGCGGCCGCGCTCAGCGCGATTGCCACCTTGGGCTTCCGCGGCGAGGCGCTGCCCTCGATCGCGGCGGTCAGTCACCTGACCTTGGAGACGGCCCCCGCCGGCGGCGGTCCCGGCACCCGCTTGGAGGTGGCCGCCGGCCAATGGAAAAGCGTTGGCGAAGCCGGCTTGCCGGCCGGAACCTCGATTACGGTTTCCCATCTTTTCGTCAATATCCCGGCGCGGAAGAAATTCCTCAAGAGCGAGGCGACGGAACTGGGCCACATCACCACGCTGGTGACCAACTATGCGTTGGCCTACCCCGAAGTGCGGTTCCATCTGGAGACCCCGCATCGTGCCTTGCTGACCCTGCCTCCCGCGGCAAACCATGCCGAGCGGCTGCGGCAGGTCTTCGGCGCGGAGATGCTCGGCCAGTGTGTCGAGTTCCGCGAGACGGCGGAGTGGGCGCCGGAAGAGGGTGGCCCCGGCATGCCGGAGGCGGCCGAAGGCAGTCTTCCCGGGCTCGGACTTTACGGCTATGCCTCCAGGCCGGAGTTGCAGAAGCTGAACCGCAACTCGATCTTTATCTTTGCCAACCGCCGCCTGGTGCGCGACCGCCTGCTCCAGCACGCCATCGCCGCGGCGTACTACAACTTGCTGCCCAATCACGCCTACCCCGCGGTGCTGCTGTTCCTCGACCTCCCCTACTCCGAGGTGGACGTGAACGTGCATCCGGCGAAGACCGAGGTCCGCTTCCGGCGCCAGGGCTTCGTCCACGACGCGGTCCGGGACACCATCCGGGGCGCGCTGTCGGCCGCGCGTCCCGTGCCGTCGTTCCTGCGCGAGCGCGAAGCCCGGGCTACGGCGGCGCCCGCCTGGAGCGCGCGCCCCTGGTCGGAGCCGCCGGACTTCGGCACCAATCCGCTGGCGGTCACCCCCGGTGCCGCTCCCGAATTGGGCATCTCCATGGCCGATCTGCCCGCCGGTTTTGCCTTGACCGTCGCGCCACCCGCGCCGGTAGCCCAGCGTCTGCCGCTGGCGCCCCCCGGTCCGCAGCCGCTCATGCGCTCCGCCCTCCCGGCCACCGGGTGGGTGCCGGAAACGGGGACCGGATGTGGATTGCGCGAGATTGGTCCCGCGCTGCCGCCCGAGCCCGGGGAGCTTGGCCAGTTGCGCCCCCTGGGACAAATCCAGGAAAGCTTCATCGTGGCCGCCGGTCCATCCGGACTATGGCTGATTGATCAGCACGTCGCGCACGAACGCGTGCTCTTCGAACAGAATCTGGCGAATCGCGGCTTGGGCGCCAACGCCGGACAGCGCCTGCTCTTGCCGCGCGTGGTGCAGCTCGATCCGGGGCGCTGGATGCGCTATGAGGAGATCGCGGCCGAACTGGACGCGGCCGGCTTCGAGTCCGCTCCCTTCGGCCGTCAGGCGCTGGCGATTCAGGCTGCCCCTGCCGGCATCAAGGATGAGCAGGTGGAGCGGCTCCTGCAGGAAATTCTTCAGGTTGCCGCCGCGGAGGATCGCGGACTGACCATGGAGGCGGTCCGCACCCGCATCGCCGCCACCGTAGCCTGTCACGCCGCGATCAAAGTGAACATGCCGCTCGAAAAGGAAAAAATGGAGTGGCTGCTGGCCGAACTTGCCAAGACCCGCTACCCGATGACCTGTCCGCACGGACGCCCGGTGCTGCTACGCTACTCCATGGATGAAATCCAACGCGCCTTCAAGAGGATCAAGTGACCGGTGAAGAATTGCGGCAGGCGCGGGCGGCGCGCTGGGCCGAGTTGCGCCCGGCCGAAGTGTCGGCGGACGCGCTTCATGCCTGGGTGCGGAACTTGGGCTTCGTCACCCTGCCCACCCTGGCGGAATGGTCGGAGGCGGCGCCGGAGATGCTCGAACGCGAACTGGGCGAGCTGCGCCTGATCGAGTTGTACCTGTGGCCGGGAGTGCACCGCTACGCCGCGGCCGAACTGCTGGAGTTCGTCTACGTCTGCGTCGGCGACCGCAACCCCCGGAGGGATTTCAAGAAACAGGCGGGCCAGGGCCGGCTCTCGTGGTTGGCCGCCGAGGTGTACGAATATCTGCTGCAACACCCGCGCTCGCGGACCAGCCTGGAATTGCGCGATGCCATGGGAGCGGCGCGTACTTCCGTGCTCGGCATCGAGCGCGCCCTCGCCGAGCTGGCGGCCACGCTCAAAGTGCTGCGCGTGGGCGGGAACCGCTGGCGGGCGCTGGCCCAGGCCTTGCCCGAAGTCCCCGCCGCGATTGACCGCATTTCGCAGTTGGAGGCCGCCGCGGCGCTGGTGTCCCAGTATCTGGATGTAATGGTCTGCGATACCGAGGAGAGCATCGCCGCCTTCTTCAGCCCGCTGCTTTCCCGCAGCCGCGTGCGCGATGCCGTGAACGGCCTTGAAGTACGGCGCGAGCTGCGCCTGGAGAGCCTGGAGGGCCGCCCCGCCCTCCGCCTGGCCGCGAGGCCGACTCCCTAAAGATTTCCGTGGATGGTCCCCGCCTGAACTACGGCGCGGCATAGGTTCTGGCCGGCATAGTAGGGCACCGCGCGGTAGTCGTCGGCCGCGAACACCGTCACATCGGCGCGCTTGCCCGGCGCCAGCGAGCCGCACTCCGCCGCCCGCGCCAGTGCCGCGGCGCCATTGATGGTGACCGCGGTGAACGCCTCCGCCGGCGTCAGCCGCATGCCATTGCACGCCAGGCTCATTACCAGGGGCAAACTCACGATGGGACAGGTTCCGGGGTTGAAGTCGGTGGCCAGCGCCACCGCCGCGCCGCTCTCGATCAACATCCGGGCCGGTGGATAGGGCTGGCCCAGAAACATGTTGGCGCCGGGGATGAGGGTCGCCACGGTTTCCGCGCGGGACAAAAGCGCCGCGTCGGCCCCGCTCACCGCGTCCAGATGATCGACCGAGACCGCTCCCAATTCGATGCCAAGCCCCACCCCGCCGCAATGCGCAAACTGCTCGGCATGCAGCTTCAGCGCCAGGCCGTGCCGTTTGGCGGTCATCAACACCTGGCGCGTCTCCGCCAGGGTAAAGCCGGCGGGATCGCAGAAGGCGTCGGCGAACTCGGGAGCGTAGGCGAGCGCCGCGGGGGCGGTGAAGGCCGGCAGCATCTGCTCGCAGATGGCGGCCACGTAGGCCTCACGGCTGATCCCGGGTGGGACGATATGCGCTCCCAGGAAGGTGCGCGGCGCGTCCAGGTTCAATCGGGCGGCGGCCGCCGCCGCCGCGCGCAGGCTCTTGCGTTCCGCCTCTAGTTCCAGCCCGTAGCCGGTCTTAACCTCCACCGTGGTCGAACCGTGGCGCCGCGCCGCCGCAAGCCACTGCGCGGCAGCATCCGCCAGCGCGTCCGCGCTCGCCTGCCGCACCCCTTCAACGCTGCTCTTGATCCCGCCTCCGGCGGCGGCGATGGCGGCGTAATCCATCCCGGCCAAACGCCGCTCGTAGTCGGCCAGGCGCGGCGCGGCAAACACCAGGTGGGTATGGGAGTCCACCAACCCGGGGGTCACTACCATGCCCCGGCAATCGTGCTCCTCGATCGGCGACAACCCGGACGGCAGATTCCGCGTCACCGCATCGGTCGGGCCGGCGCGGAAGACGCGGCCGTTCTCGACCAGCACCGCACCGTCTGGCACCAAGCCGATCTCGCCCATGGCCGGCCCGCGCCGGGCGGCGTCCGGGCCCGCCAGCGTCAGCAACTGCGCCGCGTGAACAAGCAACAGGCTCATGCCATCGGAAGTTGAATGCCGTGACCCTGGGCGAATTCCCGGGCTTCTGGATAGCCGGCGTCGGCGTGGCGCGCCACCCCGATGCCGGGATCGTTGTTGAGCACGCGCTCGATGCGCGCCGCCATTTCCGCGCTGCCGTCCGCCACCGTGACTTGGCCGGCGTGCAGCGAATAACCGATGCCCACGCCGCCGCCGTTGTGAATCGAAACCCAACTCGCGCCGGAGGCGGTATTGAGCAGGGCATTGAGCAACGGCCAGTCGGCCACCGCGTCGCTGCCGTCTTTCATGGACTCGGTCTCGCGGTAAGGCGAAGCCACCGACCCGCAGTCCAGATGATCGCGGCCCATCACCACCGGTGCCTTCAGCTCCCCGCGCTTCACCATGTCGTTGATCGCCAAACCGAACCGCGCCCGCTCCCCGTAGCCCAACCAACAAATGCGCGCCGGCAGTCCCTGGAACTTCACATGCTTGCGCGCCAGCCTGATCCAACGGCTGAGAATCTCGTCGTGCGGGAAGAGCTTGAGCACCAGCTCGTCGGTGGCGTGGATGTCGGCGGGTTCGCCGCTCAACGCCGCCCAGCGGAATGGGCCGCGGCCTTGGCAGAAGAGGGGCCGGATGTAGGCGGGCACAAAGCCGGGAAAGTCGTAGGCCCGGCTCACGCCGCGCTGGAAGGCGAAGGTGCGGATGTTGTTGCCGTAGTCAAAGGTCACCGCGCCGGCCTTCTGCAAGGCGAGCATGGCTTCGACGTGACGGGCAATCGAATCGAGCGCGCGATCCTGATACGCCGCCGGATCGGACTGCCGCAGCGCGGCCGCGGCGGCCAGGTCCAGACCCGCGGGAATATAGCCGTTCAGCGGATCGTGCGCGCTGGTCTGATCGGTCAGCAGGTCGGGAACTACGCCCCGGCGCTCCAATTCAGGCAGTATCTCGGCGCAGTTTCCCACCAGCCCGACCGAGATGGGCTCCCGCTTGCGCAGCGAGTTCTTGCAGATGCGCAAGGCTTCATCCAAGTCACTGACCTGAATGTCGCAGTAACCGGTCTTGACCCGGCGCTGGATGCGCTGCGGATCCACCTCGATCCCGAGGAACACGCCGCCGTTCAGGGTCGCGGCCAGGGGCTGGGCTCCGCCCATGCCGCCCAAGCCGCCCGAGACCACCAGCTTGCCGGCCAGCGAGCCGTCAAAATGCTGGCGCGCGGCCGCGGCGAAGGTTTCGAAGGTGCCTTGCAGAATGCCCTGCGAGCCGATGTAGATCCAACTCCCGGCGGTCATTTGCCCGTACATCATCAACCCTTGGCGCTCGAGTTCGTGGAATTTCTCCCAGTTCGACCAGTGCCCCACCAGGTTGGAGTTGGCGAGCAGGACCCGCGGCGCATAGGCGTGGGTAGGGAAAACGCCCACGGGCTTGCCCGACTGCACCAACAGCGTCTCCTCGGGGCCCAGCTTCTCCAGCGCCGCCACGATGGCGTGGTAACAGGCCCAATTGCGCGCGGCGCGGCCCGTGCCGCCGTAGACCACCAGGTCCGCCGGCCGCTCCGCCACGTCCGGATCCAGGTTGTTCATGAGCATGCGCAGCGCCGCTTCCTGCGCCCAACCGCGACAGCGCAATTGGCTGCCGCGCGGGGCGCGGATGGCGGTGGGCGGCGGGCCCGGCAGGGAAGAAGTGGCCATGCCGATTAGTTTACCGCGCCGCCTGCGAGGCGCTTCCGCGCGCTGGGCCCATCCTGGTTGCCTCGTACACTGTTACAGGCATGAACTGGTACCTCCTCTGGGGATTGGGCGCGGCGATGGCGTGGGGCTCGGCCGACTTCTGCGCCAAGAAGGCCTCCGACCGTCACGGTTTTTGGCCCACGGTGTGGGGCATGAACGCGGTGGGCGCGCTGGCGTTGGGGCTGGTGTGGCTGGCCGGTGGAATTCCCGTGAATCATGCCCAATTGCCGCGCCTGCTCTGGCTGGGGGCGGGGAACACTCTGGGCGGAGTCTTCTTTTACTTCGCGCTGGAGTTCGGACCCCTGGTGCTGGTGTCGCCGATTACCGCCGCCTATCCCGTGGTGTCCGCGGTATTGGCGTTCTGGATATCGGGAGAGCGGCTGACCGCCTGGATGGCGGCGGCGGTGGCCGGGGTGATCGCGGGTACGCTGCTGGCGAGCGTGGGAGCGCGCGAACCCGGTACCCCGCACCCGCGCCGCACCGCCGCGCTGCTCGCCGCCGGCCTGAGCGCGCTCATCTTTGGAACCGTGTTCTATGCGCTGGCGGCGCACGCCGCTGCTTCGAACAGCGCCGCGCCGGTGCTGATCTTCCGCCTCGCGGGCGCCCTCCTGCTGGCGCTCCCCTTGCTGCTCGGTTGGCGGCTGCCGGCGGGGCTGGCGCGGTCCGGATGGATTTGGGCCACCGGCCTGATGGACAGTTTCGCTTACCTCCTTTACGCCGTCGGCGCCCACCACCTGAAGGTTTCGGTGGTGGCATCGTTGAGCGGGCTGTTCAGCGTCTGGACCCTGGTGTTGGCGGTCATGTTCTTGCGCGAGCGGCTGGCGGTGCGGCAGTGGGCCGGTGTTGCGCTGATCTTCGCCGCGATCGCGCTGCTCGCCATGCGATGATGGTGCAGGGAACTACCATGATCGTGTGTCCGATTTGCGGGTTGGAGGAGCGCTGCCGCAACCACTGGGTGGCGGTGCAGGAGCCAAGCGGCGAGGTCGAGTTTCAGATCGGCGCGATGACCGCCAGCGAGGACAACCTGGTGATGCTGCGCAACCGGCTCGGCAATCCCCCTGTGCGCGTGCTGTTTGCAAAGATCGGGCTGGAGCCGCAATGGGTCGAGTTTGAGGGGCGCCTGCTCGCCTACCTGACTTGGCCGCTCGAGTTGCGCGGCGCCGTGCACCGTACGCTGTTTCCCAACGGTGCTCCCGGGGCCGACAATCGGCCGCTGCCCCCCACGCCCATCTTCGATCATCGCTTGGAGGACCTGCGGCTGGAGGGAGTGGAAGTCGATCTCGACAACTGCCTGCCGGACGAGGTGCTGTACAACGCCACATTCGCCTTGCAATTCTCCGACGTGGGAACGGTCGCGTTCCATTACCTGCAAATCGTCTTTGCCGCGGGCGTGAACTGGTCCGAACACCTGGCCTCGAACGCCAAGCTGGCGCAAGCGCAAGGTATTATCCAACTCATGCTTGGCGGCTTGGTGGACCCGCTGCGCGGCCTCTTTGCCGGACATGCGGTACAGGTCTTGGCGGAAGAACACCCGGACGGCATTCACGCCGGTGACGCGGTGGATGAGGTCGCGCTTCCCGGCGTGCCCGAGCGCCACCTGGGCGAGGAACTTGACGCCCTCATGAATGAACGCCGCCTCCAGCCCTTGCTGCGCGACAGCCTGCTTGCCCTGGCCCTAAGTTCCTCCGCGGCGGTAAATTGAGCGGGTGAGGCCACCCTTCAATGGCGGCGGTCTTCTCATTGCGGCAGGAGATTCCTCATGCCGTCCCGATCTTTAATCCGCCGCGACCCGTTCGCCTCCGAATCGCTCGATTTCCGCCGCAACTTCGATGATTTCTTCACCCGGATGTTTGCCGGCCCGCTGTTTGACCGGTGGAGCTTCGGCAACCCCTCCGCAAATATTGGTTTTATCCCCCCGGTCGAAACTTTCATTGACCAGAATCGCTTCAACGTGCGGCTCGCCCTGCCGGGAGTCAAACCCGATGAGGTCAATATTCAGGTCCACGGCAACGAGCTGAGCATCACCGGCGAACGCCGCCAAGAGACCACGCCCAGCGAGGAACGCAGCTTCCAGCGCGAGATTGTCTACGGCGAATTCGAGCGCGTGGTCCCGCTGCCGGAAGGCGTCCAGAGTGATCGCATGGAGGCCAAGTTCACCAACGGCGTCCTGGAGATAACGGCCCCGCTGAGCGAAAAGGCACTGCCGCGGAAGATTCAAATCAAAACCGAGGCCACCACCGAACGCAAGCTGGCTGCCTAACGCGAGTGGAACCCGGCCGAAGCCCCGCAAGCGCCCCCGATGTCTGCGAGCCGGGCGGCGAAGCCGGGAGCCCGGCGCAGCTCTTAACGACCGAGGCAAGCGGAGCGGGGCCGAAGCCCCGCGAGCGCCCCCGATGTC
>DATNAC010000092.1:0-48473 GCA_035573035.1 Terriglobales bacterium | reverse complement strand
CCGTTCCAGCGACCCCTTCGCCACTGCGCCCACCGAGCCCGGCCTCATCCGCTTCGTCAGCATCTTCGCGCGCGCCGGCCGCGCTCCCGCGCAATTGCCCTTCGCACTGCCGCCTGAAGGCGAGTGGCTGGTGCGCGTGCTCGGAGCGCGGGGACGCTTCGTCTACGGCGTCTACCGCCGCCACATGAAAACTATTGGCCACTTGGGCCGGTTGGACCGTATATTCGGAGCCGCCGCCACCACGCGCAACTGGAACACGCTGCTCTCGGTCTGCGCGCGCCTCGAGGCCAAGGACAAAATTACCTGATGGCTAGCCGCCGCACGGGCGGCGCGCCGCTAAGTCCCTCGCTTTTCATCACTCGTGGTCTGGCCTTCCACTTGCTAGAAGGTGTGAGAGGTGCGGAGGTGACTCATGCGAAACACGACGTCGGGCGTATGGCTATGCGCGGCTTTGGGGATCGGAGGGGTCTTGTACTCCGCGGCGTGCGGCGGCTCTTCCGCGCCGCCATCTTCGACCTCAGCCCAGCCGGCGACCACCAACATCACCATGAGCGATCCGGCCACCTGCGCCGGTCCCAGCGGTCCCTATAGTCACGTCTACGTTACCGTCAAGGACGTGCAAGCCAGTACCGACGCCAACGCCTCGACCGGCTTCGCGGATCTCACTCCCTCGCTGGCGCAGTCGCCCATGCAAATTGATCTGCTTGGCCAAGCGAACAACTCGTGCCTGCTCGCCACCCTGGGCTCGACCACCCAGCTTCAACCCGGCAGCTACCAGCAGATCCGCCTGGTCCTCGAGGACAACAACTCCGCCTCGGTGGTGGCCAACAACAAGTGCGGCTCAACCGCCGCCAACTGTGTCGTGCTCAACGACGGCACGGTCGAAACCCTGCAGCTCTCCAGCGAATCCCAAACCGGCATCAAGATCCCCGCCGGGCAGATCGCCGGGGGCGCCTTCGTGGTCGCCGCCGGCCAGACCAAGGACCTAAACCTCGACTTCAATACCTGTTCCTCGATTGTGACCGAGGGCAATGGACAAGTGCGCCTCAAGCCCGTGCTGCACGCCGGCGAAATCGCCGCCACCTCCACCTCCATCAACGGAACCGTGGTGGATAAGGCCACCGGCAGCGCCATCGTGGGCGGCAACGTGATGGTGGCGCTCGAGCAGAAGGACTCCGCCGGTGTGGACCGTGTGGTGATGGCCACCAACGCCGACACCTCCGGTCACTTCGTCTTCTGCCCCGTGCCCGCCGGCGCGTATGACGTCGTGGCCGTCGGCGTGAGTGGTTCCAATGTTGCCTACGCCGCCACTGTCACCACGGGTGTGGCCAACGGCACGGCGATGGGCAATGTGCCCCTTGTGGCCGAGACCGGCCTCGCCGGCACCGCCGCCGCGACCATTGCCGGCGAAGTGACCACCAGTACGGGCAGCGCCGCCACCGCGGCCGACATCACCCTATCCGCCTTGCAGCAGGTCAGTGTCGGCAGCGGCACCCTGACCTTTACCATGCCCCTGGTGCAGCAATCGGCCGCGACCTTGAACGTGAGCACCGCCGCCAGCGTGAGCTGCACGGCCAACACCGACTGCGCCAGCTACAGTCTCTCGGTGCCCGCGGCCGATGCGAACGTCGGGAGCTTCGCCGCCGCGGGCACCACCTACACCCAGGGCACCGCCGCCGTGGCCTACTCGGTGGAGGGCGATGCCGCCGTCCCCTCGAGCGGCGGCACCGCCGACTGCTCGCCCGCCACCCAGACCACCGCTTCCACCAGCGCCAACCTGACCCTCACCGTCACTCCGGGCGCCACCACCCAGGCGGCGATTCTCGCCTTCACGGGCTGTCAGTAGGCCGCGCCGCCGCTGCTGAAGAATGCCCCCCGGAATGCCAAGGCCGCGGCCGCGATGCTGCGCCGACCGGCGGCGGCGCTAACGAAGTTTGCGCCGCACGTTCAGGATCACCCCTCCGTGCGGCGGCCGGTAGCGCAGATCCAGGCGCCTTGCGTCGTCACGGTGGCTTCATGGAAGCCCGCGTCCGCGAGCGCCGCGCGGTGTTCCTGCACGCTCAGCAGCTGCAGGCCGGTGGCCGGCAGCTTCCGCTCCAGAACGGCGGCCATGCGCCCGGGCGCGCCCTTGTGGATCTCGGCGATGAGCGCCACGGTCCCGCCCGGCTTGAGCACGCGATGGATCTCGCGCAGTCCGGACGCCAGGTCCGGCCACCAGAAGTGTGTCTCCACCGCCGTCACCAAGTCGAAGGTGGCGGCAGGGAAGGGGAGCCCCATCACCGAGGCCTCGCGCACCACCACCCGCCCGGCCGCGATTCCGGCCCGATTCACCCGGCCCGCCACCCGCACGCTTTCGGGCGAGTGATCCACCCCATAGACGGTACCCGCCGGCGCCCGCCCCGCCAGTTTCGCCAGCGTCCTCCCGCCGCCGCAGCCCACATCGAGCACGGTGTCGCCCGCCCGCACGGCGATCTGCCCCAGCCCCCAGTCGGTGACCCCAGAGTGCCGCAGGTTCATGTTGCGCAGCACCAGCCGCCCGAGCCAGCCGCGCGGCTCGCGGCACTGGCTCGCGGCCCTCCCCTGCCGTCGCGAGGAGATCTCTACCGCGCCATTCTGGAAACGGATGCCCACGGCTACCCAGCTTATCCCACCCAAGCCGGCCCCATGCCGCAGTACAAGAACCAACGTTCTTCGGATCGCGGGGGTCGCGCCGATTGCACTGTGGGCAAACGGCGCGACCCCCGCGACTGGAACCGGCCGACATGCGTCTGGAGGCGGCCGAACCCCAGACCCTGATTGATGCCAACTTCCTGCCGGGCGATCCGCCGCGCGACCCATGGCACCGTATTCTTGCGGCCACGGCCCGCGAAAGATGCCTGACACCGATGACCGCCGACCGCGAGTTGCTGCGCTACGCCGACCGCGGTCACCGTCGGGCCGCGGCCTGTTAGTCCAAGGCCTAAAATGGGCTCAGGAGGGGAGTATGCCCCGGACCATTAACGACAGCGCGGCGCTTGACGCCTTCATGAGCACGCACGTCTACCCGGCCGCCGACGGCCTGCTTGTCAAAGACATCCCGCATCACCCGGTGCATGCGCGGGCCCATCGCGGCAACGCCGGGGCGTACTTCGGGTTCGAGAAGCTGAAGGCGCTCGAAGCTCACGTCAGCGAGTTGCCCCCCGGTGGCGAAACCAAAACCCACCGCCACACTTGCGAGGCGCTCTTTTACGTGCTCGTGGGCAAAGGTTGGTCCGTCGTCTGGGACGACGACACGCCCGAAACCAAAATTGAGTGGCAAGCGGGCGACCTCTTCTTCACGCCGAACTTCGCCTGGCACAAGCACGCCAACGCCGACCCCGCCCAGCCCGCCCGCTACCTCGAGATCACCACCATCCCGATGATGAAATCCCTTGGCGACTGGCGCATTGAATCGGTGGAAGAGAAGTAAACCACGCAATTATGAGGCCGCGGCCCTTGCTGCATCGTGTCCGCGCCGTGTTGCCAACCAGTCGCTCGCCATCCAGGCCGCACCCGCGATCGAGACGGTTTCCGCCATCTCGGTCCAGTTCCCCAGCGCGTGCGGATGGGCTGCCACGATCGGCGCCCACACCGCAACCGCGAAGACGAGCAGCATGGCCGTCAGCAGCCGCGCCGCCGGCAGCGCCGCACGCCGTGCCAGCAGTGCTGCCGCCGCCAACCCGAAGGCCACCGTCGTGGCCACCGCCCAGAACGCCTGCCCTAGGGGAATCCACTTCGGCACCAGCGCCACCGTCGGCGGGAAGTACGCCCACTGTTCGCCCATGAACGTCACCACGCACGCCGCGAACGCCCAGTACGCCGCCCGCCCGAGTGCCGGCGGAATCGCCCGGGTCAGAGCGAGCACCAGCACCACCCCCGCAAGCCGCGAGAGCTGCTCGCCCAGATTGCCCCAACTGTTGAAGACCGCGGGATGCAGCATGACGTCCGGCAGCGTCAGCAGCGTGGCGACGATATACGCCGCCACCAGCATCCAGGCGCCGGCGCGCGCCGGCGGCGTCAGCAGCAATATGCCGCCCGCCAACTCCACCGCCGCCATGAACAGAAAGAGTCCGAGCAGCAGACCCGCCGGCCAGTGCGCCAACGGTGCGACCTGCCGCCAGGCGCTGGCGTCATGCCAGATCAGGTCCACCGCGCCATAAAGGATCGCTCCCAGCCCCAAAACGAGCCGGCCATACCCACGCACCGCAGCCTGCATGCAGCGACTCTAGCCCGCCGCCGCGCCCCGCGCAACCGGAGGGTTGTGGCACGGCCACTTTTTGCCTGGGTCGCTCCCGTTGGTCGCTCGGAGGCCGGACTTCGATTGCCGGCAGGGGATGCCCGCTCTGCTCAGGGCATCTGCGAGCTGCCGCCATTAGGCTACCTCGAAGCGGTCCAGGTCCATCACCTTCGCCCAAGCCGCCACGAAGTCGCGCACCATCTTCTCCTTGGCGTCGGCGCTCCCGTACACCTCCGCCAGCGCCCGGAGCTGCGAGTTCGAGCCGAATACCAGGTCTACTCGGGTGCCGGTCCCCTTAAGTTTCCCGGTCTTGCGGTCACGGCCCTCGTACACGCCCGCATCTTTCGCCGACGGCTTCCATTCCGTGCCCATGTCCAGCAGATTGACGAAGAAGTCATTGGTCAGCACCCCGGGACGCTCGGTGAACACGCCATGCGCCGCACCTGCCGTGTTCGTGCCCAGCACGCGCAGACCGCCTACCAACACCGTCATCTCGGGAGCGGTCAGCGTCAGCAATTGTGCCTTGTCCACCAGCAGCGCCTCCGCCGGCAGCGTGGTCGTCCCTTGGACGTAGTTGCGAAAGCCGTCCGCCAGCGGTTCGAGTACCGCGAACGACGCGGCATCGGTCTGGTCGGCCGACGCATCCATCCGCCCCGGCGTGAATGGCACCGTTACCGCGAACCCGGCGTCGCTCGCCGCCTTTTCCACCCCCGCGCAGCCGGCCAGCACGATCAGGTCGGCCAGCGACACCTTCTTGCCGCCTGCCTGGAACCCGCCCTGAATGCCTTCCAGGGTCTTGAGCACCTTGGCCAGTTGCGCCGGCTGATTGACCTCCCAGTTCTTCTGCGGCTCGAGACGGATGCGGGCGCCGTTGGCCCCGCCACGCTTGTCCGAGCCGCGGAAAGTGGAAGCCGCGGCCCAGGCGGTCGAGACCAGTTCCGCCACGGACAGCCCGGAAGCCAAAATCTTGGCCTTGAGTGCGGCCATGTCCTGCGCGTCAATCAACGGGTGGTTGAGCGCGGGGATCGGATCCTGCCAGATCAGTTCCTCGGCCGGTACCTCCGCTCCCAGGTACCGCGCCCGCGGCCCCATGTCGCGGTGGGTCAGCTTGAACCACGCCCGCGCGAAGGCATCGGCGAACTCCTCGGGATGCTCCAGAAACCGCTGCGAGATCGGCGCGTATACCGGGTCGAACCGCAGCGAGAGGTCCGTGGTCAGCATGGTCGGCAGGTGCTTTTGGGACGGATCGTACGCGTCCGGGACGGTGGCGGAGGCGCCCTTCGCGACCCACTGATGCGCGCCGGCGGGGCTTTTGCTCGGCTCCCACTCGTAGCCGAATAGGGTCTCGAAGAAGTTGTTATCCCACTGGGTCGGCGTCTTCGTCCAGGTTACCTCCAGGCCGCTGGTGATGGTGTCGGCGCCGCAGCCCTTGCCGAATTTATTCTTCCAGCCCAGGCCCTGCTCCTCCAGCGCGCCCGCTTCGGGCGCCAGGCCCACGTTGGTCGCCGGACCGGCGCCGTGGGTCTTGCCGAAGGTGTGGCCGCCGGCGATCAGCGCGACCGTTTCCTCGTCGTTCATGGCCATGCGCGCGAAGGTTTCGCGGATGTCCCGCGCCGCCGCCAGCGGATCGGGGTTGCCGTTGGGGCCCTCCGGGTTGACGTAGATCAGACCCATCTGCACCGCCGCCAACGGGTTTTCGAGGTCCCGGTCGCCGCTGTAGCGCTCATCCCCCAGCCAGGTCTTCTCCCGGCCCCAGTACACGTCCTGGTCCGGCTCCCACACGTCGGCGCGTCCCCCCGCGAAACCGAAGGTCGTGAAGCCCATGGTTTCGAGCCCGACGTTGCCCGCCAACACTATAAGGTCCGCCCAGGAGATCTTGCGCCCATACTTCTGCTTGATCGGCCAGAGCAGCCGCCGCGCCTTGTCCAGGCTGACGTTGTCGGGCCAGCTGTTCACCGGCGCGAAACGTTGTTGGCCGCGCCCCGCACCGCCGCGGCCGTCGCCGATGCGGTAGGTGCCGGCGCTGTGCCAGGCCATGCGGATGAAGAGCGGCCCATAGTGCCCGAAGTCCGCCGGCCACCACTCCTGCGAGTCGGTCATCAGCGCCGCGAGATCCCGCTTGACCGCGGCGAGATCGAGACTTTTGAACTCCTTGGCGTAGTCGAACTCCGCCTCCATCGGATCGGATTTGGAGGAGTGCTGCTGCAGCAGATCCAGCCGCAGTTGATTCGGCCACCAGTCGCGATTGATGGGGCCGCTTACGGTGTGGGGGAACGGGCACTTGGCAGGGGATGACATAAGATCTCTCGACAAGTTCAATTTTACCCCTCGCGCTCGCGCGCAAACACCTTGGATGGGCGCGGGCCCCAGCGCGGAAGGCCACGCGCCCGGCGTTTCTGAGCGCCTTCGGCTTCTGCTCGTACCGGCATGGGGACCCCGGAGCCCCATGCCGGTGCTGCGCTCGCGGGGACCGCGCCTGCATTGCTTGTCGGGGGCGCGAAGCTCGCACTGCGAGCGTCGCCCCTGCGGAATTACGACCACCCCACCGCGCAGAACGCGGTGGGGGCCCGGTTCGCGGTCCTTCGCGCCGACGTTGCCCACAGTGCAAACGGCGCGACCCCGCGATCCGACGATTACGGGAGTTCCTTCCCCATCCGCACAATCGGCACCCGAACCCCCGACGAGGTTGGCACCAACATCTTTTCCAGCGCCCGGTACCCGCGGGCCGCATACAGCGGCCGCCCGCTCAGCGTGGCCGCCAGTTCCATCCGCGTGAACCCCTCCGCCCGCGCGGCCCGTTCACACAGCTCCAGGATCCGGCGCCCGACGCCCCGCCGCGCGTACGCCGGATGCGTGTACATGGCCCGCACCCGCGCCGCCTCGGTCTGCGGGTCGAGCCGCCGTGCGCTCCGGCCCGCGGTGTGGTTGCCGCCAAACAAGGTCTCCCGCCGGCTCCAGCCTCCGCAGCCCGCAATCGCCCCATCGCATTCGACGACAAAATAGGTTCCGTCCTCGATCAGCTGCGAGTCGAGCCCCATGATCTCCCACGACGCCGCGACCTCCTCCGGTTCTAAAAAGGCTGGCAGCAACTCGCGCATGGCCGCATGCATCAACGCCGTAAGCGCCGGGATGTCCGCCGCAACCGCCAAACGAGAAGCAAATTCCATCGCGGCCCATCATAACGAATCGCACGGCCGCGATTCACGTCCGCAATTCGCGGGGTCGCGCCATTTGCCCTGTGGGCAAAGTCGGCGCGAAGGGCCACGAACCGGGCCCCCACCGCGTTCTGCGCGGTGGGGTGGTCGTAATTCCGGAGGGGCGAAGCTCGCAGTGCGAGCTTCGCGCCCCCGGCAAGCAGCGGCCGTCCTCCGCCGCCACCCCGCGTCCGCTCCACCGGCTCACCGCTTCCAGAGGTAGCGTACCGACTCCGAAACCTTGGCTCCCTGGTCGCGCTCCTCCATTCTGACCTGGGATACTGCCGAGAAGACGCGGCTCAAACTGGCGAGGTTTCCTGAGAAGAACGCCGGAGGTTCGCCACGCTGGACGTCCCCGGCTCCGTCCGCGCTGCCGCGGCTCCCGGCGCGGTCCAGTAGGCCGAAAAGATTGCGGAAAGTCGCCTGCTCGTCGTCACTGTGATTGAAGACGGCCGCGTAGGTGACGCCGGCGTCCTCCGTCGCCGTCTTGCCGGCGTTGGCCAGTAGCGACGAGAGCATGGCGGCATCATTGGCCAGAAACAGCTTGTCATTCCGCGCCGCCGCCAACAAGGTGATTTGGCCATCCAGAGCTTCGAAGCCGCCCTCCGGCCCGGAGCGCGTCACCCAACCAATCCCCAGTTGACTCACGGCGAGGCGGGAATGCAACGCGGCCGTCAACGCCTCCTGCACCTCCACCATGTTCCAGTCCCGCGCGGACGCGACGACCACGGCATGATGAATGGGAATGAAGATGCCGGTCGGCGCGGGGCCGGCCTCATAAACGGACAGGACGCCCGACGGTTGCGCGGCAACGAGCATCTCCCGCAGCGTCCGCCATGGATCAGACTGCGTGGCGAGCGCGGGTGACCGATCAATCCGGGTTTCGAGATCCGAGGAGGCGCCCGCGCTTTCGGCGGTCGCCAGCGGTGGGGCGTATGCCATGCCGGATGTAGAACTGGGCTGTGGATCCAGCAGATCGTCCCGCAGCATTGTCAGGAGGGACAGTGTACTTGGTGCGGCCCGCGCGGACCAGAATGTCGTCCCCGCCGGCGCCAGTGCTGCGAGCGAAGACACATCCGTGCCCGGCGGCCGCGGATTCGGCTGCGGCTCGCGCAGCATCGTCCGCTGCTCACGCCATGCCGGCGCCTCGCAATACAGGTCGCTGACCGCGGCGCTGTACTGCTTGAGTTCCCCATCGTTCTGCTGTACCCAATAACTGTCGAACGGCCGCATCGCAACGAGCTTGCCGAGGTTCAACAGCATCCGCAAATCGCCGCTCGGTTCCGCGGCTTGTTGGACGGCGCCGGCGAACCACGCCTCGCCCGCCAGGTCTTGGGTTGCTTCATGGTGCAGCCGGTCAAGCACGCCGGCCACCAGATCTTCGCGTGTGCCCAGAATCAGCCAGCCGTCTTGAACCGCAAACGCCGCCACGCGACGCGACTCCGGGTCCTGTCGAACGAAGAAGACGCTCCCCGCCTCGTTGCGTTGTTCGAAGCGGCCGCGAATCAGCCAGAGCGGCGTGGTCTCCGCGGAGGGTTGGTCCATGCGCGTGAGATACACGAAAGAGAGGCTGCCGACGTCGTAAATTGCCAGGGCGCTTTCTTTGCCGGCCACCGTCTCCAGCAGGTTCACATCCGCCGGAATGCCCGCCGCCGCCGAGAACTGGCCCTGGGCCTCCGCAAGCCGCGAGAGCAGGCGCGACCGGCTGAAGTCCGCATAGCTATCGCTACTCAGCCAAGTGCGCTTTTCGGGCGAGTTGTCCCATTGACGCAGCAGCCCGTGGAAATCTTTGGCTTCGACGTAGATCGGAGCTCCCGCGGGGAAGAGCGACGCGAGGCCTGGAGGCTTGGCGGCTTGGACCGCTACCAACGCCCATAAAGCCGCGCCGCCAAGCAATGTCGGGAGCACGAAACGCGGGAGGACCCTCATCGCGGCGCCTCGCTTGCGGTCAGCCGTGGCCGGACGACGCGTTGCTGCTCGATCGCATCGCCAATTTGCGGAGCCCGTGCCGCGTTTTGCTGCTGCCGGGCAACGCGATCCTTAAGCCGGCTCTCCTCGCTTCGGAGCGCCGGCGCCGAGGCGGAATCCCCAGCCAGCCGGATCCCGGCGTCGGCCTCCCGCAGCGCGATGGCATCCTCGGCCATCTTGTCCAGAGCTTGGGCAACGAGCAAGTACAGTCGGCCGGCATCCGCCGGGTCCATCGCGGCGACACCGTTCCCCTCGCCGGTGTAGCCGTACGCGGAACGGTCCCCAAAGGGAGAGGCCGCGAGCAGCGGCTCCGCCGCGAGCAGCGCCTCTCGTGCTTTTCCGGATCCGAACGCGGCCCACACGTATTGCAGCCGAATCCGAGTGTCATC
Source organism: Terriglobales bacterium (assembly GCA_035573035.1). GTDB lineage: Bacteria > Acidobacteriota > Terriglobia > Terriglobales > SCQP01 > SCQP01. Next base: position 38,667 of record DATNAC010000092.1, on the reverse strand, counting down.
GGGACGGAGCGCCACCGCCGCCCGCAGCAGGGGCTCGCGTACGGCGTCCCCGGCTGCGCAGGAGGCCGCCGCTACGCGGGCTGCGACAACCATGGGCTGCGATGCCTGTTCGGGAGTCGGGCAACTCGTCTGCGCCAGCAGCGCCAGTTCACCCTGGAGGACTCCCGTTTGCGCGCGGCCCTTGAGCGCCTCGGCCGCCGCGGTGCGCTGCCGGTATTCGGCGCTCGGGTCGGCGGCGACCGCCTGTAATAGGGCCGGCGCGCCGCTTGGCGAGGGCTGCACGGCCAACAGCGCTGCCGCCAGCCGCACCTTGTACTCCGCGTTCCAGGGCGTGAATTCGGCCAGCGGCCGCAGGAATTGCAGGGCCTCGGCCGGGTGATGGCGCTCCTCCAGCAACGCCGCCGCCGAATCCAGATCGCTATAAACGTCGCCGCTGATCAGCAGCATGCGCCGTAGAAGCTGCATGGCTCCGGCCACATCCCCGGCATTCAGCCGCACCGCCGCCAATCCCAGGAAGTTCGGGGCGGCGAAATCGCGCATCGCGAGCATGCGTTCATAGGCATACGTCAGCACGGTGTCTTGGCCAGGTTCTGCCAGGTTGGCGGCGAGTTCCAGCAAGCTGCCGGGAGGCGGCGCCTCCGGTCCGGCGGCCCGCCACTCCGCCACCAGCTTGGGCAGCGCGTGATCGCTCTGTGCCAGGCGGAGTTCCGCCGGCAGCCACAACGGCGTCCATCGCTGCGCGGCCGGAACCTGCGCCAGCACCCTGCGCGCCGCTTTGGTCTCGCCCTCGTCCAGCAGCGCCGCCGCCCACGCCGCTTGGTCGGACGCCAGGTTGGAGTACCCTGGCCCTCCACTCCGCTGCGCGGTGCGCCGGTCGATCTCCACCAGCCGGCCTAGCAGCAGACTTGCCTGCCCGTTGCCAAGCGAACCCAAGGAGTTGTGCATTCCGCGCAACAGGGCGGCTTCCGCATCCAGCCCCGCCACGGTTTGCAGCGCCCAGGTCATCGAGTCGCCATGGGCGCGGTAGCCGGCTTCCAGCAACGCCTCGGCACGGTAGTTCCCGTTGCGGGCCAGGTAATGGCGCAGCATCGCATCGATGGGCGGGCTGATCGCGCGCAGCTGGCCCGCGGCGCTCGCGTCGCGGAGCACCTGGATGGTGCCGCTCCAAAATGAGGACGGCACCGTATGCGCATCCGCTTGCTTCGCCAACAGGCTAACCGCCGACTTCCAGGTGGCGACGGCTGCGGCGGTGTCCCCACTCTTCGTCTCGACCACAGCCATGCTGTTCAGCGCCTCGGGCTGGTCCGGTGCGATTTCCAATGCGTGCCGATACTCGGTGAGCGCAGCCGGATAACGGCCGGCTTGCGTCTCGTATCCTGCGAGTGCGATATAGGCCGCGGGACTGCCGGGGGCCGCCTCCAGCCCCGATACCAAATATTGGCCGGCTTGAGGATTCTTTCGCCGGTCAAGGTACTCGCCGTAACGCGATCCGTAATAGAACCACACCGAACCGGCTAGCTGCTGGTCCCGGTCCACGGGATGCTCCATGCGGTCGCCGATCGCGGCGCCCGCGTCGAGCGCTTCGACAAACGCTTGCGTCACCTGGGGTGTGGGAGTATCGCGGTAAAGGCCGGTCAGCGCGGTGTAAGCCCGCAACCATGCCGGCGGCTGATTCGCGGCACGCGCCGCAATCGCCGCGAAGGCTTGCGTATCGCTGCCGTACATCACCAGAAATCGCGCCGCGGGATCCTGTGCCGCGTGCCGCACCAGTTCCTGCGGCCGCTGCGTCAGCAGCAGCTGGAAATAGCGCGCCTGGTCGTTGCCCAGCATATGCTCCCCGTCCAGGGCTTGCAGCGCGCCTAGTTCTGCGCCGGTATCGCCACTGCGCCGGGCGACCTCGGCGGCCTGCCGCCACAGCGCCGCGGTATACGCCTGGCTGCCGCCCTTGCCGGCGAGGCCCGCCAATCTTGCCTCCACGCCGTTGAGTTGTCCCCGCCGTTCCTCTAGGCGGGCCCACCCATCCAGTTGGGCGGGCGTCTCCGCCGGCGCAGTCAGTGCGGCCAGCTGCCAGCGCAGGTTCGCCTCACTCTCGGCCATGCCGGCCGAAGCCGCCAGGGGCAGCCAAATCTCCCGCAAATCGTTCGCGCGGGCGCCGCGGCTGCGGGTCTGCAACCACGCCGCGAACCGCGCGCTTTCTTCCGGCGTGTAGTAGGCCTTGACGGCACCGCCGACCGCGCGCAGCGCTCCCGCAAAACCCGCTTGGGCCTCCCCGGCGCGCTCGCGCCGGCGAAGCTCCAGCCAAGGTTGGTTGGAGGCATTTCCATTTGCCGGTGCGGGGGCCGTGTTCTCCCCGCCCGCTCCCGCCGCCGAACGCGCCGCCAGCAGCGTGGCGACCGCCGTGTCCGCCTGACGCTGCCGCGCCAGGATGCGTCCATAGGTCGCCGCTCCGCTCTGGTCGGCGCTGTCCACCAGCAGGTCCGAACCCGCAAGCCGCACCCCCTGCTGGACGTACTGTCGCGCCAGATCGACCATGTTCCACGAGTCCAGTTCCGCGGCCACTTGAAAATCGTTCGCCGCCTTCGGCGCACGTCCGTCGATCCATGCGGTTTGCAGCGCCTGCGCCGCGTCGGCGGTGCGCCCTTGGCGCGCCCGGTCCTCGGCCAGCTTCTGCATCCACTGTGGATCGTGGTAGCTGAGCGCGTATAGCCTCTGGTAGTCGGTCGCCGCGCCATCGAAACGTTGCAGCCGCTCCTCTAGCCCCGCCCGCGCGGCCAGCAGGTCCTGCCGCTCAGGACGCAAAGCGATGGCTTTTCCGTAGGCGTCAATTGCCGTGGGAAGATTTTCGGCCGTGGTGGCCAGCCGCGCCAGCACAATGCTCGGGTGTGGATCCCGCGGCGACGCCTGTTCCGCCTTCGCGTACACGCCCAAAAGCCGGTCGCCTTGGCCGCTGCCCAGCGCGAACAGCGCCGCCTCCTGCGTCAGCCCGTCGTCGTCGGGGTACGCGTTGATCAGCTCGACGTACTGGTCGAGCGCCACCTCGGGTTGCCCCAGCGCCTTCGCCGCCGCAATCATGCCGCGCCGCACCTCCGCGATCCGGTCCCGCTTCGCGGCGCCGGTCAGAGTCGAGTTTTCCGCGGCGCGCAACCGCTGCTGATAAAACGTCATCAGCCCGCGTTCATCGCCGGAACGGCCGTAGTTCGCGGCGAGGGCCGTTTCCACCCGTGCCTCGGGATTGGCCGCCAACAGGGCTTCCAGCAGACTTCGGGATCGGGCGTACTCGCCCATGTCGGTGAGCTTGGCCGCGGCTTCCAGCAGGAAATCGCGCCGCAGCGCCGGGTAGGCGGTCCGCGCCGCACCCAACAGGACCGTGACCGCCCGCGGCCGGCGCCGGTGATTCCAGTCGTAATCCACCGTGAATCGCACTACGCCGAGAATCCTCGGGTGGTCGCGGTCGACCGCGTCGACGGATGCCGCCGCCGCGGCGGCATCATGGCGGCTGACATAAAAATCAACCAATTGGTAACGCAGTTGCAGGCTTCGCACCGGGTCGGTGGTCAATGCGATCTGCCGCTCGAGCGATGCCTGAACCGCCTCCGGCAGCGACTGCCTTTGCGCGGCCGCTCGAATCGCGTCGAGCGACTCGAAGGACGCCGTGCGGCCGGCCGCCGCCACCAGTTCCCGCGTTAGCTGATCCCGGCGGTGCTCGGCGTCCAGGATGCCGGCCCGGAGCGAGATCTCCACCGGCGTGGGCGCGGCGCCCTGCAGCCATCGCGAGGTCGCGGCCTCGATCAGGGGCTGCAGCGGGGCGCGCTTGGCCAGCGTCAGGAGCCGCCCGCGGCTGGGCGAGGTTTCTCCATCCCGCAGCGCGCTAGCCGCGTACTCGTGGATTGCCGCCGCGGTGTCGCCGCTGCTCTCGTCGATCGCGCCGGCTTCGTAGCCGTACAGCGTGGGCTGCCGCAGCGCCTGCCGCGCACGCTCGATCTCCCCGAGGGCCTGAGGGAACTCAAAGTAGTCCCAGTACACGGTGGCGGATTGCAGATAACCGTCGGAGTCGCCCGGGTGAACCTCCCCCATGCGCCGCCAGTACGGGGCGGCCTCGCTCATCCCTCCGCGATCCGCATAGATGTCGCCGATATGCGCCAGCGTTTGCACGTCGCCTGGATGCACGCTTAGCAACCGGTTCTCGACGCCGACCGCTTTGGCGGTGTCCTCCCCCTGGTAGTAGGCGAAGGAACGGTACAACGCCGCCGCATCGTCGCCGATCTCCGTCTCGGCCGGAAAGGCGCTGGAGAGCGCGCCTGCGGCATCCACGGCCTGTTCGTAATGGCTCTGCCACAGGCACGCTTCCACCCAGAACCGCTCCGCCGCCGGATTCGCCTGCGCCAGCGCCTTCCACTCGCCCCTGCCGATCTGGGGAGACTGTTGGCGCAAGGTGGCCAGGACCGGATCCAAGCGCCCGCGGGAGCTCAGTTTCTCGAACAACTGCCGGCGCAGGTCCGGGGATTCGCTCCAGTGCGCCCAGAGCAATTGCATGGCGGCGTCATCCCGGTGTTCGCCGGTGTAGTCGGCGATGAGGTCCTCGACGAAACGCAGATCGTGCGGGAAGCGCCGGTTCGCGTAGAGACTCACCTCAAGCGCCAGGCTTCGGTCCGGAGCGGGCGCTTGTTCCAGGTACTGTTCCAACCCGGTACCCGAAAAGATGCCGGTGACTTTGCGGGTCAGGGCGGCATAGTCGGCCCGGCGGTTCCGGCGCAGATAAAAACGCGCCAGCTTCGCATACCAGGTTGCGTCCGGGAACTGTTGCAGGGCGCGCTGATAGACCGCTTCGATCTGGCCATCCAGGGCGTTCTGTTGCAGGAACTGCGCCAGCCGTTCATACAGACCCGGATCCCGTGGGTTCCGGTCCAACTCGCCGCGCAGTACCGCGAGCGCGTCGGGGATGCGTCCCAGGGCCACCAGCCGGGATAGGTACTGGTCGAGCACTTGCGCGTACAGTGGCGGCCCCGGTGCCGCCTCGCTATCGGGGAACTGAGCGCCCGCCGCGCCGCCGCCGCTCAGCGGCATGCCTCCAGCCCGCGCCGCCAACTCCTGGAGCAGGTCCCGATATAGTCCAAACTCCTGGTCGGTCTGCCCCATCCGCGCATCGGCGTTGGCGGCCTCGAGCGCCACCTCGACGCGCTGCGGCGCTTCCGGATAGTTCGCCAGGAATGCCTTGGCCTCGCGCACCACGTCCGCGTCGTCGCCGTAGTCCTGGTACGCCACAATCAGGCTGGCATGTAGTTCCGGGCGATCCTTCGCCTGGGGATAGCGTTGGTCGACTCGAGCAATCAATTCGGCGGCTTTGGCGCGATGGTAATACGGCGTTGCCAGCCGCTCCTCCTGCGCCAATTCCCGCCGCGGAGAGTCGGAATTCAACAGCAGCGAAAGAATGCCGTTCAGGTATCCCGGACCGCGATCCAGAGTGGCGATATCGCGGTACATCGAGAGGTTTGCGGCGCCGGCGCGCAGTGGCTGATCCGGCGCGCTCAGCAGTAGGCGCGCCAAACCGGCCAACCCCTTCTCTTCCGCGTCCGGCTCCGCCGGGTCCGGCGTTCCCGCCGGCGGCGTGGCCAGCGCATAGTAGTAACGCGCGGCCTCGGGGATGTCTCCTGCCCGGTCCGCGAGTTGGGCCAGGGTGTCGAGTTCGGTGCCGCTCCAGGCGCCTCCCGCGGCCTCGCGTCGGGTGCGATAGTTCACCAGCACGGCACGTGCCGCCTCGGTCTGTCCCTGCTGCTGTTCGATCCAAAACAGCCGCGCTGTGTCCAACAAATCCCGGGGATCCGTCGCGAGTTTTGCCCGCAGTTCATCGCCGGTGCGGCGCACCTCTCCCGCCTGGGTGAGCAGTTGGAACCAGGCCGTGATCAGTGGTTGCGGCCATAGCGGCTGAAAATTCCGGTCGTATAGCGCCAATCCATCCCGCGGCGATCCCCGGCGCGCCGCCAGTTGAGCCTGCCACCGCAGCGCGGTAGCCGCGTCCCGGGGAAACGCGCGGCGGTAGCGGGCCAGCACGTCCTCGCCGGCGCGGTCCTCGCCCCCCGCCAGCCGGTAGGCGAACTCTTGCGCATAGACGCCCGGTGCCTGGGGATAGCGCTGCTCCCACGCTTGGTATACCGAAGCCGCGGCGGAGCGTGGCAAATGGAATTGGCGCACGACCTCGAGCGACTGCGACCATGCCTGCCAAGCGCGCTGTCGTTCCGGCGCGGTCCAGCGTTCCGCCGCCCGGGCCGGGGAGCGGCCCACGGCGGCCAGAGCCTCTAGTTCTGGCTGCGGGCGCAGGCGGCGGGCATAGAAGCCGGCCAGGTCGAGCTCCGCGGCGCCCGGGTCCGGCGCCTTCTCCGTCCAGGTCTTCCAGTCGCGCTCGGCGGCGTCAAAGTCGAGAGCGTGCTCGTCCTCCAGCGCGCGCAGTTGCCACAGTGCCGGGTCGCTGGCGGCGGCCCCCGCCATGTGCGTCAGCGCGGCCTGCGCCTCCCCCGGCGGCCGGCGAAAAAGAAAGATGCCCCCCGGCAGCGGCATGGCTCGGTAAAGCGCCGCCTCGATCGCGGACCCGGCGACCGCGTTGCCGAGCCAGGCGGAGAGGTTTGTTTGGGCCAGCAGGCTGGCCGCGGCCAGCGCGCAGCCCAGCAGCAGGCCCACGCGTCCCAGCATCCGCTTACGGCACCACGGCAATTTTCACCTCCGCGCGCCCGACGTTATGCGCCGCATCCTCCGCGGTGACCTGGATCGCGTACTCGCCCGGCGGCAGACCTGCCGGAATCAAAAGCTGCCCGGTGCTCGCGTGAGCGTCGTCATTCCACCGCAGGTCCACGGGCGCCAACCCGGCAATCTCGGCCGTGATGGTCCGGGTCCACGCCGAGGCGCTCACGCGCAGCGGCACGATCTCGCCGGCGCGGAACCGCGTCCGCGGCAGCCGCAATCGCACCACCGGCGGCGTCGAGTCGATAACGAAGCTCTTGGACTCCCGGTAGACCCGCCCATCGCGATCTCGCAGAATCAGCCGGACGGTGTAGGCTCCATCTCTTAGGTTCGGAGGCGCCAGAAACCGCGTTTCCCACACCCGTGTGTGCGCGTCCCCGGTGGCGATGGCCGAGTCGTCGCCCGCCGGTAGATACCGCAGCGGCTTCTCGGGCCCGAAGGGAAAGAGGGCGATTACCGAAACGATCGCCGGATCGGTGTGCACCCGCAGCAGCGGGTCGCCCGGCTGAATGACCCGCGGCCGCAGCAGCGCCCGCGGCGCCGCAAGAAACGAAGAGTACGGCGTCACGAACTTGTACTGCTTTGCCAGCCGGATGATCTCGTTCACGGCGGCAGCGGTTTCACCGTTGCGCTCGATCTGATCCAGCAGCGCCCGCACTCGGGCCCCGGCCCAAAGACGCGGCAGTTGATCATGCTCGAGCGCCTGCTCGGGCAGCTCGGCGCTGGCGCTCGCGCCCATGGTCTCCGTCCCCTCGCGTCCCCCCGCGTGAAAGGTCACGCTCTTTTGCGGCCGCGCGTACTGTCCCACCCATCGCGCCTGTCCACCGGGGAAGACCGAGTCCTGCAGGGGGTAGACCAGGTGAATCGCTCCGGCGGGCGAGGCCTCGAAACCCAAATCCCGCACGGCGTCGTGTCCCATTTCGTTGAGAAAGGCCGCGAGCTTATACTCCACCGGCTCGCTCGAAAGCACCTGCTCCATGGCGCCGCCGTTGCCGGCCAGCATGCGGAGTAGCGGGAGGTTCGCGTCGTCGCCGACCGCAAAAATGTCGGTCTTCGGCCGCTGGCCCGCCGGCAGCGCCTTCCACTTCGCCGTGTACCAAGCCGCCAGGTGGCCATTCTGGACCAAGCCGCGATCGGCGCCCCCGTCGGACAGCAGCACTAGCGCCGTTCCCGGCCGCAACGCCTGTTGCAGCCCTGCCGCGAGCCCTTGCTGCAGGTCGGTGCCGCCCCCGAGCGGCTGTGCGCGCAGCCAGTTCATCGCGGCCATCGTGGCGGACGCATCCGCGGGCACTGGCGCCGGCCGAAATGCGGCAACTCCCGTATTGAACAGCAGCAGGTTGAAGCGGTCCCCGGGCCGCAAGCTCGCAAGTATCTTGGCCGCCGCCGCATAACTGTGCTCCAGCTTGTCCCACTGCATGGAGAACGAGGTATCCATCAGGATGACTACCGTGCGCGGGCTGGCGGTTCCGCCCGCCAAGGCGCCGGCGCCGCCAAACTGTGCCGTACCCTCCACATAGCCCGGTGCTTCTTCCTCTTGCGGTGTCGCCGGAGCCGCCTCGATTCCCGGCGGAACCACCGGATGCGGATTCCGGTAGGTCACAATCTCCAGGGCGTTGTCCGGCTCACCGACACTCCAGGTCACGGCAAAATCTTCGGTTAGATTGACGTCCTGCACGTCCACCGTGCCGCGCAACCCGTGCGCGTCCTGGGTGTCGATATGGAACGGCAGCACCTTCCCCTGGTAGGTGAAGTCCTGCACTCTCGCCGCCGTGTCCAGGTCGAAATGAATGGTCAAGTGTTCGACGTGCTGCACGCCGTAGGCGCTGGGTTTTAAGGGCAGGACGAAATAGCTCTTGCGCGCGCTCACCGGCACCGGCTGGTGATACTCGATTTCGAGCCGTTTGGTGCCCCAGGCCGGGACCGGAGCGATGTCGGCGCTGAAAATGCCGCTCCGCCGCGCCTCCGCCTCGGACTGTTCTCCTTGTTGCAGCAGGCCGGGATCGATCGCCTGGCTTTTCAGCGCCTGGTAGACCTCGCTCGCTCTCTTGCGCGCCAGCACTACCGCCGGAATCCGCACCGGCCCATCCCATACCGCGAAATCGGACACCTGCGCGCCCGTGGGCAGTGCAAATTGATAATTTCCCTCCTCGGGACTGCCGGTGTGGTTGGCGAAGATCTGGCGCATGCGCACCCGCGCATCCCCGTTGTCGACGTGGACATCCACGTTCATCTCGCGCAGGGAGAGGATGGCCGGATCGGGTGATCTCCGGTTCATCGGGATCAATACTCCCGTATCGCCCCAAGCCGCGATTCCGAGCGACAGGAGACCTGCCAACAGCCGATACGTTCGGCGCCTGATCTTACTCTTCAAGGCGGCTTTCCTCGATCTTCACCAAGCCGCTCTCGGTGCCGACATAGATGGTTCCATTGGCGGCCGCCAACGCCGTCACGTTGAGCGAGGGCAATCCCGCCGTGACCGTCCTCCAGTGTTGCCCGCTCGCATCGCCCACCAGCAAGCCCTGGTCCAGCGTGCCCGCGAGTACCAGTTTTCCGTCGGCGAGCATGGCCGTGAAATTTATGATCGTGCCGGCGCGGGTGGCCTCGGTGGCGGCAATGGTCCCATCGGCTTCCATCCGCATGACCCCGCTGCCGTACGTGCCGATCAGCCAACTGTCGCCGGCCCGCACCATGCTGGTGATCCAATTGTCCCGCAAGCCCGAGTCGGTCATGGTGATGTTGCGCCGGATGCTCTCGCCCTGGAGCAGAGAAAGTCCGCCCAGCGTTCCAGCCAGCATCTGCTCGCCCTGTACGCCCAGCGCGTACACGTGATCGTTGATCAGCCCTTGAAAGGTATACACGCTGGCGGTGCCGCTCGGCCCGAGAAACGTAATTCCCGCCGGGGTTGCCGCCGCCAGCCCGCCCCGGTACAGGGCGACGTCGGTGACGTGGTCGGCGATCAATCCGGCCGCGCGCTCCAGCACCTGCCGCTGCCGTCCGTCGCGGTCGAACAGCACCAGTCCGTTGGCGGTTGCCACCACGACGTCTCCCTGCCGGGGATTTTCCACGATGCGATTGATGCAGAAAACGTGGTCGTCTTCGATGTGGTGTGCCATGCCTCCGCCCGGCGGCAGAATGTCCAGGCCGCGGTCGAAGTAACCTACCCAGAGCCGTCCGTCGCTTGCTGGCAGCAGCGCCGAGATGTGCCGCGCCCCCAGCAGCGCCCCCCCGGCCTTCAGCACCGGGTTCCATGTTCCATCCGCCCCCCGCTCCAACAGGCCCCCCTCGGCGACGGCGTAGGTGTGCCCACCCGCGGAAAGGAACTGCTCCGCGGTGGTACCGGACGGCTGATCCACGCCTGCCTCGGCCTGTGCCGCGATGGGCCGCCGGGCATCCGCACTGGGCCCGGGCCCGGCCAGGGGGGCTTCGAACACGCCCTCCTCAACTTGCCCCACCAGCAAATGGCCGGCCTCTACTTGGACGGCGCGGGCAAATCGCCCGGGTGCCAGAATACGGCTAACCCGGCCCTGCCGCATCTCGGCGACGCCCACTGGCGTGGCCGCATACACCCTGCCGCCGGCGATCGCGATCGCCTCGATGCGCGCGTCGGGCAATCCCTGCGCCACGCCGATCGCCTCCGTCTCGCCGCCGTGCCAGTGCAGTAGGCCGTGATTCAGCGTGCCCACCCACAAATCGCCGTCGGTGCCCGCCAGCGCGGTGACGTAGACGGAACTGGTCGTCGGGTGGAAGGGACGCAGCGTGCGGCCGTCATAGATCAGCAGTCCGCGTTTGGCGGTACCCCACAGCAGCTGCCCGGTTCGAAGCGCCAGCAGCGCCGTAACCTGCCGCGCCGCCGAATCGGCGGGTCGAATCTGGCGGAAGCTTTTGCCGTCGAAGGCGATGACGCCCTCCCGGTCGGTGCCGAACAACAATTCCGGCTGCCGGGCGTCGGCCAGCGTCCCCACCGTCGCCGCTCCCGCCGCGCTGGCGGGAAAATCCTGCCCCGGCCGATACACATGTTCCAGAGCGCCTTCGGACGTCCAAGCAAAGACTCCGGCCGGCCCCATCAGGTAGAAGCGGCCGTCAAAGTAGGCGGCGCTGGCAAAAACCGCCGGCGCGCTGATGCTCTGGAATCCGGGATTAGGCAGCGGGGTTAGGGACCGCGCCTCGACTCCCAGCTGTCCTTCCGCCGTCAGTTGCACTGCGGCCCGTTGGAGCGCCTGCTGTGCTCGCCAAGCCACGCCGGCTGCCGCCAGGCACAGCGCCACGCTCAATCCGGCGCCGATCTTCAGTATCTGCCTGCGCGACATGGACGTATGGGCTGAAAGTATCCCAGAAATGGAGTGAGCGCAAGGTATTGTGCCTTCCTGTTACCATGTTCGCGGGCGCGGCACCGGCATGGGGCTCCGGGGTCCCCTGCCGGTGCGAGCATAAGCCGAAGGCGCCCGGAAACGCCGGGCGCGTGGCCTTCCGCGCTGGGGCCCGTGTCCATCAAAACGGCGCGGGTCGCGCGTCAGGTGCTGGCGCCCCGCGATCGCAAGGCGCCAGACGGTTTCGCCCCGCCTCAAAACGACAAATGCAGCGACAGCTGGATGAACCGCGGGCTGCCGATCGTGTCTTGGATCAGCCCGAAGCTGGAGTTGCCCTGCGTGAACCCCGGCGCGTTGCCGTTGGTCGGGAAGTCGCTGTAGCTGGCGTTGAACTCCGAGTTGACGTTGGGGGCGTCGAAGCTCGGCGTGTTGAACAGGTTGAGCGCGTCGGCCTGGACCCGCAGCCCCAGCCGTTCGCTCAGGTTGAAGTCCTTGCGGAGCGAGAAGTCGACGCGCGACTGGAATGGTCCGCGGAAGTTGTTCCGCCCCGCCGCTCCGTAGCCGCTCTCCACCGTGTCGCAGAAGTTGGCGCTGGAGCCATCGGCCGTGGGTCCGCAGGGCGGGACGCCGGCTTGGCCGGCCCCGAGCAGCGGTGGCGCAAATGCGGATGGGTTCAACCCCGGCAGCCCGTTGATGGTCGTCTGGGCCGAGGCCACCGATTGCCCCGGCGCCAGCGGGATCAGCGGGTTGGTGATCACGTCGTTCGAGCTGTAGTAGTTCGAGGCGGCGCCGCCCGAGTAGTCCCATACGCTATACGGCAGCCCGCTCTGGAAGGTGACGATGCCGCTCACGCCCCAGCCGTTGACCAGGCGTCCGGGCAGGGAGTTGGCCGCGCCCAGCGTGGGCAGTTGATACAGGTAGCTGAACGCCAGCACGTGGGTGCGGTCGAAGTCGGCCGTGGCGTAGGCGCTGCGCGGGTTGATCGGATCGTTGCCGTTGTAGAACAGACCCAGCCCGCTGCCCTCGTCCAGGGTATGGGAGTAGGTGTAGGAGCCGTTGATTTGCAAACCATGTCCGAGTTTCTTGGTGGCGGAGAACTGCAGCGCGTTGTAGTGCGAAACGCCTTCCGCCTCCCACAGCGCCAGGTTGGGGCTGTAGCCGATGAAGGGCACGCGCAAGTCCACGTTGCCGCCGTCGAAGCTGCTGTTGTAGTTGCTGTAGGGCTCGGTGACCAGGCCGGCGCTGGGGGAATTCGGCGTCGAGGGGCCGTAGGGGCTGCAGTTGCTATCCGCCAATGGGCACGGATTGAAGCCGTAGTTGTAAATCTGTCCGTTCACCGGATGCGTCGGCGAGGCCAGCGCGGGTTGGTTGATCGGGATGGGCAGCAACTCGTGTACGCCATGATTGCCGGTGTACCCCACCGTCAGAGCCAGGTCGTTGACCGGCTGCCACTGGATGTCGAACAGCCAGTTCTCCGAGTAGGGCAGCTTGTTGTTCATGTCGTAGCCCCCGATCTGCGCCGCCACGGCGCCGCCGTCGAAGGTGTTGGGCGCGGCATGGTTCGCCCCGCAACCCAACGGGTTCGGCAGCAGCCCCGCGGGACAGCCCGCCGTGGCGGTCAGGTTCGGAATGGTCGCGGCGAACAGCGCCGGGTTGCCGGGCGTGAGCGCCGGCGCGGTCGGTCCCAGCGGGCTCGCCAGCGTCGATCCGCCCGGGCTGTGGAAGGGCTCCACGAAGGGCAGCTCCTGCGTTACCCCCAGTGGTCCGCTGATGCCGTAGCCCGCGCCAGGCGAGAAGTCGGTGAAGAACTCGCCCCGGTCGTAGTACATCCCCACGCCGGCGCGAATCACCAGGTTCGAGTTCGCCCCTGGAGTCCAGGCCACCCCCAGCCGCGGCGCGAAGCCGTACTGGTGCGCCGTCAGCGTCGAGTCGCTCACGCCGGCGGTGGCGTATTGCGGGTTGTTGCCCGCCACCACCAGGCCGTCGTTGGTTACCGTATCGGTGGTGGCATTGTACTGGTACCGGCTCGGGTCGAAATTGGTCAGCATGCCGTGCTCTTCGCTCAGCGGGCCGTCGTAGTCCCAGCGTAGTCCGTAAATCACGCTCAGGTTGCGCGACACCTGCCAACTGTCCTGCGCGAACGCGCCCAGGGTCGGCGCGCGGTAGTACCGGTTGGTCGAGCCCACCAGCATTTGCGTGGATTTTACGTTGCCGGCGAGGAAGCTGGCCAGGCTCGAAACCGTGACCTGCGCCGCCTCGTTGGAGCGGTTCACCACGTTCAGCTGCGCCTGGGTGAAGGTGAAGCCGGCCTCGAAGCGGTGATCTCCCCGCACCCAGTTGAGCTCGGTGGTGTAGCTGAACTGGTTCTGGAAAACGCCGCCGTTGGTGAAGTTGCCCGAGGAGCCCAGGCTGATGTTTTTCTTCAAGGTGGGGTCAAACGAATCAATCGTCAGCCCCGGAAAAAGCGTCGAGCCGAAAAGGTTCATGCCCACCGCTCCGGGCGTCAACTGCTGCTGCACATTGGCGTTGGCGATCTGCCGGATGAAACCCGCCTTCTGTTCCCAGGTCATCGTGGGCGAGAGTACTTGCATGTTTTCCAGCGAGGCCACCTGCCCCCCCGCCTGCAATTGCTGCGCAAAACCGGGCAGCGCGCTGACCGCGAACGGCGAGAGCGTGGGGTCGTTCTGGTAGTAGTACTTGAACGCCAGGCGGTCGTTGGCGCTGACCACATAGTCCAGGTTGGCGTTGGCCTGGTTCGAGCTGAACTCGGGCCTGCCGGTGATGATGGCGTCGTACCCCAGCGTTTTGGCGGTGGCCGCGCTGGTGACCGAGGGCGTCGGGATCAGGTACTGCCCGTTGACTTTCGCCTGGAACAGCGCCAGCGCCACCGGGCTGATCGAGCTCACGCCGAAGTCGTTCTCCAACGCGCCTGCCGAGCGGTCGTTGGTCAGCGCCAGCGGCACGTTGAGCTTGGAGGTGCCATTGAGCTGGTCGTGATCGGCCACGCCCTGATAGGAGGCAAAGAACAGCAGCTTGTTCTTGACCAGCGGGCCGCCGAAGGTCACGCCCCCGACGTTGCGCTGCAGCTCGGGTACCTTCTGGCCCCGCGGGATTGCCGGCGAGGCATTGTAGAAAAATGGCGCCGCGTTCAGCGCGCTGTTCTGAAAGTACCAGTAACCCATGCCGTGATACTGGTTGGTGCCCGATTTTGTGACCACCGCCACGTGCGCACCGCTGCTCGAGCCCTCGCTGGCGTCGTACATCGAGCTGTCCACTTTGAGTTCATCGATAGTCTCCGGCGGCGGCGTGGGCAGGCCTTCGCCGATGGCGTCGTAGACCGAGGTGTTGGTCTCGATCTGCCCACCGGGCAGGAAGTGCTCGCCGGTGTTGGGCAGGAACGCCGCTTCGCCCACCGAGCTGCCCGACTTGCCGTTGAACAGATTCTCCGAGGCCACGCCGTTGAAGCTGAAGCTGTTGCTGGTGTCGCGCTGCCCGTTGGACCATATCGCCTGGTTGCCCAGTCCGGCGTTGCTGCCCGAGCCCGAGAGCAGGTCCGCGCTTACCCCGGGGCTCAGCACCGCCAGTTGCGTGAAGCTGCCGGTGCCCAGCGGCAGGCTATTGATCACCGCCGCGGGCAGCACGTAACCGTTGGTCGTGTCCGATTTGTTCAGCAGCGGCGTCGCCGTCACCGTCACCTGCTGCGCATCGCTGCCGGGATGCAGCGTCACCGGCAGCGTGGTTGTGGCCGCGGCACTGACCACGATCGCCGGGTGCGCCTCCGGCTGGAAGCCGGCCTTGCTGAAGGTGAGGCTGTAGGTGCCGATCGGCAGCCCGAAGAAGCTGTATTCGCCCTTGGAGTTGGAGACTCCGGACTCCCGCAGCCCGGTTTGCGCGTTCGCGAGCGCCACCCGCGCCCCGGCAATCACCGCGCCGCTCGAATCGAACACCGTGCCGGACACGTTGCCCACCGATTGTTGCGCCGCCGCCGGCAGGCCGCTGAACAACCACAACGCGACCGCGCCAAGGCCCAGCGCACGAAACAGAAAGCATGGCTGCATTTTCATTCGGTACTCCTTTTTTCCCGCGAAGGTGTGAGTGCGAACGAAGCGATTGTAGGCAGCGGCAATCGCGCGGCGGCGTTACAGTTCGATCACGCGTCGCCGCGCGGCACGCCGGTTACAGAACGGTTGCAGCGAGTCCTCTCCGAAGGTTGAATACCTCATCCGTGTAACCGAATTGAGACGGCCGCGCCGCCGGGGCTCCAGGTATGCCGCGGGGGATGGCTGCGCATGTACGCTTCCCCGCATGGCTCCCGATCCACCCGAGGAACCCCGCGTGAGAGGACTCCTTCCCCTTCCCGTCCGGGTTTTGCCCGCCGCCGTCAAGGCCGTGTACGGTACGTTGCCCGCGCCCCTTGCCGTGGACCTGGAGCCCGGCGTGAAGAGCTGCGCCGCCCGCCAACAGCCTCTCCCGATGGAAATGCTGGACGAGGCCGCTCCGGTGATCGAGTTGCGCCTCGACCAAGCCGGGCTCCGCCTCGCCCGCTTGCTGAACCAGTCGCGGGGGTCGCGCCCATCAAAACGCCGGGGAAGTGAGGCCCGCGATTATACAAGGATGAATGCCGCTCAATGGACTATATTTTTCCCCGAAAATCGTCTACACTCCGGCTATTCTGAGCCGTTGTTCGGGAAGCGCTTGAGAGGGAGGCCCTCCGCCATGTCCAAAACTCGCTACGCTCTGCTGTTTTGCGGTCTGTCCCTGGGTCTGCTGGCGGTGTCGGCTGCTCCCGCCCCGCCCGTGCCGTCCAACCCCTTGACCAGCGCCCTGCACTGGCGCAACGTGGGCCCCTTTACCGGCGGTCGTGTGACCACCGTGGCCGGCGTCGCCTCTGAGCCCAATATCTTCTATATGGGCACCGCCGGCGGCGGCGTCTGGATGACCGAGGACTACGGGCAGAACTGGCACAACATTTCCGACAAGGACTTCAAGACCGGCAGCATCGGCGCCATGGCGGTCGCGCCCTCCAACTCCAAGATCATCTACGTCGGCACCGGCGACTCCGCCCCCCGCAACACCGTCCTTACCGGCGAGGGCATGTACAAGTCCACCGACGGCGGCACGTCCTGGTCCTTCATCGGCTTGGGCGATACCCACATGATCAACTGGATCCTGGTGGACCCCCAGAACCCCGATGTCGTTTACGTGGCCTCGTTGGGACACCTCTTTGCGCCCAACCCCGACCGCGGCGTCTTCAAGACGACCGACGGCGGCCAGACCTGGAAAAAAATCCTGTTCGTCAACAACGACACCGGCGCCATCACCATGGCCATGGATCAGACCAACCCCAGCGTGGTCTACGCCGCCATGTGGCAGATGTCGCGCACGCACTGGGGTTTCTCCAGCGGCGGCCCCGGCAGCGGCCTCTATAAATCCACCGACGGCGGCGCCAACTGGACCAACATCTCGCACCGCCCCGGCCTGCCCACCGGCATCTTCGGCAAGGTTGGCGTCGCGGTCGCACCCACAGATCCCAAAGTCGTCTATGCGCTGATCCAGGCCGACTATAAGGGACAGGCCGGCGGCCTGTTCCGCTCCGACGACGCCGGCGCGACCTGGCGCCTGATCAACAACAGCATGGACATCACGCAGCGCGCCTTCTACTACGGGCGCGTCTACGTGGACCCCAAGGACCCCAACACCATCTACCTGCCCAACGTCGGCGTCTACATCTCCCACGACTCGGGCAAGACGCTGCTCCCCTTGCGCCCCCCGCACGGCGATAACCACGCCTTCTGGATCAACCCCAACAACACCCAGATCTTTATCGAAGGCAACGACGGCGGCGCCACCGTCACCCTGAACGGCGGCAAGGCCTTCAGCTCCGAAGACAACCAGCCCACCGGCCAGTTCTACCACGCCAACCTCGACGAGGAGTTCCCCTTCAATATCTACGGCGCGCAGCAGGACCGCAGCTCCAACGAGGGCCCCAGCGCCACCGTGGGTGGCGCCATGCCGCCGGTGTGGAACACGGTGCAGGGCGGCGAGATGAGCTGGGTGCTGCCGACTCCGGGCAAGCCCTGGATCACTTACGGCAGCGGCTACTACAGCAATGAGTGGCGCGACGACCGCCGCACCGGCTTGGTCACCAACGTGGCTCCCTGGCCCGCCTACAAGTTCGGCCTGCAGGGCTCGCTGATCAAGTACCGCTTCGGTTGGATCCACCACCCCATCGTCTTCGCCCCCGGCAATTCCAAGGAGTTGCTCTTTGGTGCCAACGTCTTGTTTGAGAGCTTCGACGAAGGCACGCACTGGAAGGTGATCAGCCCCGATCTCACCCGTGACGACAAAACCAAGCAGGCGCGGCCCGGCGGACCCATCAGCGCCGACGTTACCGGCGAGGAAATGTTCGACACCATCTCCTCGATCGCCGTCTCGCCGCTCACCGACAACGTTATTTGGGTCGGCTCCGACGACGGCCTGGTCCACGTCAGCCAGGACGCCGGCGCCAACTGGGCCCAGGTCCGGCCGCCCCAGCTTCCGGAGTGGTCCACCGTCACCTGCATCGAGCCCTCGCACACCGAGGCCGGCACCGCCTACGTGTCCGCCAGCCGCTTCGATTGGGATGACTTCCACCCCTACGTCTACAAGACCACCGACTACGGCAAGACCTGGACCGCGCTCACCAACGGTCTGCCCGCCGACGAGTACGTGGAGAGCGTCCGCCAGGATCCGAACCAAGCCAACCTGATGATCGCGGGCACCAGCAAGTCCGTATACTTCAGCCTGGATCAGGGCCAGCAGTGGCAGCCGCTCCGCCTCAACCTGCCCGCGGTGCGCGTCAACGACGTCGAGATCCAGTCCCAGCAGCACGCCGTGGTACTCGCCACCTTCGGCCGCGCCTTCTGGGTGATGGATAACCTGCAGTACCTCGAACAGCTCGGCACCGCGCACGTTTCCGACGACACGGCGTACCTCTTCAAGCCCCAGCAGGCCTGGCTCACCGCCGGCGGCGGGGGTGGCGGCGGTGGCCGCGGCGGCGCGGGAGCGGAGAACCGCCCCGCCGGCGTCACCGTGTTCTTCCATCTGCCCTCCGACTACACCGCCGGCACCCCGGTCAAGCTCACGTTCAGCACCGCCAGCGGCCAGGAGATCAACACCGTCACGCTGCCCCAGCGTCCCGCACCGGGTGGACGGGGCGCGGCTCCCGGTGGCCGCGGCGGAGCCCGCGTCGCCCGCTTGCACGCCGGCATGAACAGCTACCAGTGGAACCTGCGCTACCCCAACGCCACCGAGGTTAAGGGGATATTCAACTCCGGCTTCGCCGCCGCCGTGCCCGTGGGCCCGGAGGTGGTGCCCGGCACTTACGACGTCACCCTCACCGTCGGCCAAGCCACGCAGAAACAGCCCTTCGAGGTCAAGCTCGACCCGCGCCTCGCCACCTCGCAGGCGGAGTTGCAGCAGCGCTTCGACCTGCTGATGCGCATTCACACCGCCCTCAACCAACTCGATACCAACCTGAACGAGGCGATCGATGCCCGCGCCGCGCTCGAGAAGTCGGGCAGCGGCGGCACCGCCCTCGCCAACCTGAACCGCGACATTGACGATCTGGTGGACCTCAAGATCCAATCCAGCGAGGGCGCCCTGGTCTACCCCGGCCGCCTGCGCGCCTGGCTGACCTCGATCGCCAGCCAGGTGGGATTGGCCATGGTTCCGCCCACCCCCTCCATGGTGCAAGTCGCCGACGACTACATCCAGCAAGCCGCCGCCGGCGTCACCCGCCTGCAAGCCGACGTCGCCGCCGCCCACAGTGCCCGGCAGCCCTGAGGCAAGGGGCGCAAGCAGCCGGATGTTCCGCTCGCGGGGTCGCGCCGCGGGCGCCGCGTTCAAGTGGGCGCCGGGCCGCGAACGCCTGAGGGCGGCCCGCCCTGGGTTAACGAGGTCGTGCGGCCCGCGCCGATGGCATGGGGCAACTCGCGCAGCCCCGTGCCAGGAAACCCAAGCCACGTGACGCGCGGCGTATAAATCCCCTATTTTCCGCAACCCCAGGTGGCCCGCGGCCTGCATTCCTGCGGGTATGCAAACCAGAACTTTTTGGGTTTCCCAGGCGCGAGGTTTCGCGGATCTCACAAGTTTCGCGGGGAGTGTGGCGGCGGCGTTCTTGGTGCTGCCGGGCCTTTTGTGGTTCGAGCGGGCTAGGAGAGCGTCACTCGCCGCCCTGCGGGCTCGATTCGCATCGGGCAGGGCATACCCGCGTGGCGTCGTGTTCGCACTCTTGCTCGTGTGGCTGATCCCACTGCCGGCGCGAGCACAACAGGCACCCGCCAAGGCGCCCGTGTCTGTCGGGTCGTCTATTGTGCGAGACCCCAGCGACCTCCCGGGTCCGGTGAATCAGAGGCCGCTTGCGGATCTACCGCCGGCCCATGTCCAGCGCGTCCTGCTCACCGCGCGCGAAGTGGACGCTCTGCTCGACCCCGACAACGGCGTGTCGTATCACTATTGGACATTCAACGGCAAGGTGCCAGGTCCCATGATCCGCGTGCGTGTCGGCGACACGGTCGAGGTAACCTTGCGGAACAGTGCCGGCGACCGCATGGTGCACTCGATTGACTTGCACGCTGCCTTGGGCCCGGGCGGCGGCGCTGCCCTGATGCAGGTACCGCCCGGACAGGAGCGGACGTTCAGCTTTGTCGCCACCACCCCCGGTCTCTACGTGTACCACTGTGGCACACCCATGGTGGGTGAGCACATCGCCAACGGTATGTATGGTCTCATTCTGGTCGAGCCCCGCGGCGGGCTGCCGCCGGTGGATCGCGAGTACTACGTCATGCAGGGTGAAATCTACGCTTCCGGGCCCGGCCGCCGCGGCGAAACCCTGGGGCTGGACCAGGCCAAGCTGCTGGCGGAAACCCCGCGGTACTACGTCTTCAATGGCGCTATCGGCGCGCTGACCAAGCAGTACCCCATGACCGCCTCCGTGGGGCAAAGCGTCCGCATTTTCTTCGGCAACGCCGGACCCAATTCCACCTCTTCGCCGCACATGGTCGGGGAGATATTCACAAAATATTACGAGTTCGGCTCGGTTGTATCGGCTCCGCTCACCGGCGTCCAGACCGCCACGGTACCTCCCGGGGGCGCGGCGATCTTCGAATTGAAGGCCCGCATGCCCGGCTCCTTCAACTTCGTGGATCACGCGATTGCCCGCGTGCAAAAGGGCCTGGTGGGCGTGATGAACGTCACCGGCGAGGACGTGGCCAAACTCATGTACCCGGGTCCGAACGAGTTTTTGGGACCGATTCCGCCGCTCGCGATCACGCCCGCGGATTCGGCCGACGCCCTACTCGCGGACGTTCCGCAACCCCGGCCAGACGCGCCCGCGCCCGCCGCCCTGGTAGCCGTGGCCACGACGCGGGTGACCATGACCGATACGGGATTTGTTCCCGCCGTGATTGAGGTTTCGGTCGGCCAAGCGATCACTTGGCAAAACACCGCCTCGACCATCCACACGGTCGTGGACAATGCCGCGGTGGCCTTGGACGCAAAAGACGTAGCGCTGCCCGTGGGCGCCCAGGCTTTCGCCTCGCCCTTTTTGCAGTCGGGCCAGAGCTTCACTTATGTCTTCCATACCCCCGGCGTTTACCACTACGTTTGCACGCAACATGAGCACAGCGGCATGGTTGGAACGATCATCGTGAAGCCGGTCATCCGGTCGGCCAAACGCTGATCGCGGGTGCGCAGCACTGTGCGGCGCTCGCACACGCCTTCGAGCCGGGAAGAAGATCGCACGGGCAAAAACGCCTCGCGCTCCGCCCATGCTGGCCGCGCTTTTCCATGCGGTGGGACGCACCCTCCTGCTACACTGGCCACGCTCCAGTTCAAGGAACAAAGATGAGAGTGCCCGCCTTCGCCGCCGTGGCCATCGCGCTTCTGGCCTTGCCCGCTTTCTCCCAGCAGCCGCCCCAATTCAACCAGAGCCTCCTGCGCCCCTTTATCTACCGCAACATCGGCCCGTTCTGGATTGGCGCGCGCGCCTCCGACATTGCCGTCCCCACCACGCCCGAGTCGGCGCATCTCTATACCTTCTACGTCTCCTTCTGGACCGGCGGCGTCTGGAAGACGACCAACGGCGGAACCACCTTCCAGCCCGTTTTCGACTCCCAGAACAACTTGAACATCGGCGCCATCGCCGTCGCCCCCTCCAACGAGAACATCGTCTGGGCCGGTACCGGCGACGCGTTCACTTCGCGCAGCTCGCTGGCCGGCAACGGCGTCTACAAGTCCACCGACGCCGGCAAGACCTGGGCCAACATGGGCTTGGCCGACACCCAGCACATCGCCCGCATCCTGGTTCACCCCGCCAATCCCGACGTCGTCTACGTCGCGGCTATGGGACATCTCTTCTCCGACAACGACGCGCGCGGCGTCTACCGCACCCGCGACGGCGGCCGCACCTGGAAGAAGGTCCTCGACAAAGGCCCGCACATCGGCGTGATCGACCTGGTCATGGACCCGGCTCATCCCGCCGTGCTCTACGCCGCCACCTACGACAAGACCCGCCTGCCCTGGCAGCTCGTGCCCGACGGCCCCGGCAGCGCCATCTACAAAACCACCGACGGCGGCGACCACTGGACCCAGCTCGGCGGCGGCTTGCCCGCCAACCACATCGGACGCATCGGGCTCGACATCTACCGCGGCAACCCCCAGATCCTTTACGCCATCGTCGAGAACGACAACCCGCGCACCACCCCCCTGGCCGGCGCCCGCCGTCTCCGTCCCGGCGTGCAGCCGGTAATCGGCGGCGAAGTCTACCGCACCGGCGACGGCGGCCGCACCTGGCAGAAGATGAACGCGGACGGCTTCGACGTCACCCCCAAGGGGCCGTACTACTTCAACCAGATCCGCGTGGACCCCAACAACGACCAGAACATCTTCGTCACCCAGGACGGTTTGCGCCACTCCATCAATGGCGGCCGCACCTGGGACGCCCCGGAACCCTTTCCCGGCATGTTCGGCGACGTCCGCACCCTCTGGATCGATCCGACCAACTCCAACCGCATGATCCAGGGCAGCGACGGCGGCATCGCCGTCTCCTACGACGGCGGCCGCACCAGCGACGCCCTCGAAAACATCCCCGTGGGCGAGGTCTACGCCCTGAGCGTGGATAACGCCGACCCCTACAACATCTACGAAGGCTTGCAGGACCACGAAAACTGGCGCTGTCCCTCCGCCACCGGCATGGGCCGCGTCACGCCCCAGAACTGCCGTGCCGTGGGCGACGGCGACGGCATTGCCACCGTCGTCGATCCCACCGACAGCCGCTGGCTCTACACCGATCGCGAGTACGGCGGTCACAGCCGCGTGGATCAGAAGCTCGGCATCCGCACGCCCATTCAGCCCCACCCCTCAGATCCCTCGCAGCCGCCCTACCGTTTCCTCTGGGAACCGCCGATCGTGCTCTCGCCCCATGACGCGCACACCATCTACACCGGCGGTCAGATGCTGTTGAAGTCCACCGACCGGGGCGATCACTGGACGGCGATCAGCCCCGACCTCAGCACCCATCCCAGCGATAAGATCCTGCCCGAATCCGAAGGCGGCCTGCCGGGCGGCATTCCCTGGTTCGCCATCTCCTCCATCTCGGAGTCGCCGCTCACCGCCGGCGAAATCTGGACCGGCACCAGCGACGGCAAGGTATGGGTGACGCGCGACGGCGGCAAGAACTGGACCGATCTTACCGCCGACGTGGCCTCCGCTGGAGGACGGGCGGATGCCTACGTCAGCCGGGTGCGCGCCTCCGCCCATGTCCCCGGACGCGCCTATCTCACCAAGAGCGGCTACCGCTTTGACGACTTCGCCGCCTATGTCTTCCGCACCGACGACTACGGCGCCACCTGGACGCCCATCTCCGCCGGACTGCCCGCCGCGCCGGTGAACGTCATCACCGAGGATCCCGTGAACCCCGATCTCGTATTTCTGGGCGACGATGCCGGCGTGTACGTCTCGTTCGATCGCGGCGCGCATTGGAAGCGCATGAACAACAACATCCCCCGCGTCGGAGTTCACGACATCGTGATCCAGTCCCGGCAAAAGGACCTCGTCGTCGGCACCTACGGCCGCGGCGTCTGGATCACCAACATCGCCCCGCTGGAGCAGCTCACCCCCGCGGTGCTCGCCGAGGATGTCCACCTCTTCACCATCCCCGACACCGTCCAACGCGTCACCTGGCAGTTCGGCGCCAACGACTACCTCTTCGGCCAGCAGAACCTACGAACGCCCAACCCGCCCAACGGCACGGTGATCTGGTACTACCTCAAGCAAGCGGCCGCCGCCCCGCCCACCATCGCCATCACCGATGCCTCCGGCCAGCAAGTAGCCCAGCTCACCGGCTCCGGTGACGCCGGCCTGCACTCGGTGGTGTGGAACACCCGCCGCCCGCGCCCGGGTGGCCGCCGCGGCGGTCCCGTGCCCGTCCAGCCAGGACAAACCGTGGTGGATCAACTCGAACCGCTCGGCGCTTATAACGTCACGCTCGAGGCCGGCGCCGTCCAAAAGACCGCCCCCGCCCGCATCACCGCCACCCAAGGCTGGTCGCTCGAAACTTCACCCGAGGTCATCCGCCAACTCGAGCACTTCTAGCCCGGAGTGCTGATCGCGGGGGGCGCGCCGTTTGCGCTGTGGGCAAAGTCGGTGCGAAGGGCCGCGATATTCCGCAGGCGCGGTTTCCGCGAGCGCAGCACCGGCATGGGGCTCTGGGGTCCCCTTGCCGGTGCGAGCATAAGCCGAAGGCGCCCGGAAGCGCCGGGCGCGCGGTTTTCCGCGCTGGGGCCCGCGCCCATCAAATGTCGGCATGCACCCGAAAACGATTCCTGCCCGCCTGCTTGGCCAGGTACAGAGCCTGATCCGCCTGGTGCAGTAAGGCTTCGGCGTCCAGGATCCCGCCACGGTAAAAGCTCACCCCGATGCTGCAGGAGAGCGCTATGTCCCCGCCGGGGCGCGCTACCGGCGCCGACAGCTCTTGCATGAACGCCTCGATCGCCCGTTTGGCTTCCCCTTCATGCTCCAAGCCCAGCAGCAGCGCGGTAAACTCGTCCCCGCCCATGCGCGCCACCACGTCGTCCTTGCGCACGCACCCACGCAGGCGCGATGCAAACGCCTGAAGCATGGCGTCGCCCTCCGCGTGACCGCGGGTGTCATTGATCTGTTTTAATCCGTCCAAATCGCAATACAGCACGGCCAGCATGGGACCGCTCCGCCCCTCGGCGACGGCCTGTATCTCTTCTTGCAAGCGGGTGAGAAAGTTGGTCCGGTTGGCCAGCCCGGTCAGGGCGTCGAACCGGGCCAGGAATTCCAGGTTCGCTTCGTTGGCTTTGCGTGCCGTAATATCGCGGACCGTGACCGCCACCCCATCGCCCTGGGGCACGACCTGGTGATGCAGCCAGAGGATGCCCTGGGGGGTCCCGATCGCAAACTCCTCGTCCAGCGGCGTTCCCGTCTCCACCACGCGTGCCAGCCGCGCGCGGAAGTCCCGGTTCCGCAGCAGGCTTGCCGGCGGATCGAGCAGCGCCGCTCCCAGCTTGTTGCTGTAGCGCAAACGGAAGTCGCTGATGACGCCGTCCCGGTCGGGGACGCTCTTGAGCAGGCAGAAGGCGTCGAGGCTGCTGTCCGCCGCCGCGCGGAACCGGCTCTCGCTTTCGAGCGCCCGGCGGTGCGCCTCGGTCAACTCCGCCACCACCGGGCGAATCTGCCGGTCCACCGCAAATACCCCTGCCGCGCTCAAGAGCGCCAGCAGCGGCAGCATCACCAGAAACTGCGTGCGGATCGGAGCATAAAACTCCGACAAATCCATCTGCGCGGTCATCCCCAACCCGGTACCGTCGACCGGTCCATAGGAGGCGACGATCCGGTCCTCGCTCTCGTCCACGCTCTCCTGCCATCCCGATGCGCCGTGCAGCGCCAGGTTCATGGGCCGCGCTACCCCGTCGCGGGGCGCTGCGGAGGGGTAGGGAGCCGGCCGCAATCGCTCCGGAAAGCACTCCACTTCGGCCGTGCCCGCCGCCGCGGCCGAGGCGCACAAGCGTATCCGCCCGGTGCTGCCAAAGGCTCCGTTGTTGCCGAGTACGTCGTCGAGCAGCGACAGCGGCTGTTCCGTCACGATGCGTCCCAGCAGCCGGGGATGCGGACCGGCGGAAGTCACAGGCAGGTCGTCCCGCATGAGATACCGTCCCGCCCACAGGAGTTGGGGCGCGTCCGGCAGCGTGAGCCGTACATGGAGAACGGAGTCAGGTTGGAATGTTCCCATCTCCGCCAGCGTTGCGCCGCTGGGAGACACCACGCGGACCGCGAGGTACCGGAATCCCATCGTCGCCTTGGTCAACTGCCGCAGCGCCGCGATATCGTTCCGCGCCAGCGCTTGGCGGAGATCGGCGCGCTCCGCCTGCGCTTGTGCGCGCGCCAGATGGTCCCGCACCACCCCTGCCAGGAACGTGCCGTGGTCGTTGCGGCGCGCGGTGAGGTTGGTGATCGTGGTGTCTTCGAGATGCCGGTGCAGCAGAAAAAATCCGGTAAGTCCTCCCACCACCGCCATGCCCGCCAGCGCCAAGGTCGCCGTGGTCATGATGCGCGCCGCCAGCGCGTCGTCGCCCTCGGGTTGCGCGAGGGTTCCCGTCCTCCAGGTCAACCCCAGCCCCACGGCAATCAGCAGGATGCCGCCGGCGGTCATCGGAGCCATGCGGGACATGCTGTTCCAGGAGTACAATGCGTCGAAGTGCAGCCCGTACCCGGCGAGGCCGAAGACCCCCACGGCCATGGCCGCCCAGGTCAGACCGCGCGCGATTCTTCCGGCATCCTCTCGTGCGTAGGTGGTGCGCACCACCGCCAGTCCCAGGCATGCCAGCGCGAAGCTGGTGTTCACCGCCATCCGTCCCGGGTTGTAATTGGGCGGACCCAGCCAGATGTGCCATGGCCTTTCGTCAAGCCCCAGGTTCACCTGCAGCAGCCCTTCAATCAGGACGCCCACGCTGACCACGGTCACCAGCCCCGCAACTCCCCGGCACGCCCGCGGCGCATACGGGAGCAGCAGCACGGCCATACCGACCAGCAGCAGGCCCAGCGCCGTGTTCAGAACCATTTCGGGACCGAGCCCGGTGGGGAGGCGCACCAAGGGCAGGTCGTGCAGCAGGTAGCCGCTCACAACCAAGGCGCCAATTACTACGGCGCCCAAGCAGCTAACAATACGCAACAGCGGGGCGAATCGGCGCATGGGGCGGCAGCGCGTTCCGGGGACGCGTTTCCGTTGGTCCCGCCTAGTATGCCTGAATGGTCAACTCCGAACCAGTTGGGCGCCAGGTTCCCGCGCAGCGCCTGGGGGGAATGCGTGCCGGACGCATGAGTCGAGAATCAGGATTTAAGATATAGAGAGTCGGAGATGCTGCAAGAAGGCACCATGCTCGGCCCCTACCGCCTGGGGGCGCGGATCGGCGAAGGCGCCATGGGGGTGGTCTACCAAGCCCAGGACCCGCGCTTGGGGCGCACCGTGGCGATCAAGCTGCTGCCCCCCAGCTTTGCCAACGATGCCGAGCGGTTGCGGCGATTCGAGCAGGAAGCGCGGACGCTGGCCGCGCTCAACCATCCCAACCTGGTGGCCATCTACGACATCGGCCGCGATCAGGCGGACGTTCCTTACCTGGTCATGGAACTGCTCCAGGGTGAGACCCTCCGCGAGCGGCTGCGGGCGGGCGCGCAGCCTGAGCGGCGGGCGTTGGAGTGGACCCTGCAAATCACCGACGGGTTGGCGGCGGCGCACGAGGGCGGCATCGTGCATCGCGACCTGAAGCCCGAGAACATCTTTGTCTGCCGGGATGCGCGGGTGAAGATCCTGGATTTCGGGCTTGCCCGGCTGGCGCTGCCCGAGAGTACGGCCGATGCGGCGACCATGGCCGGCGCCAGCCTGCCCGGCTCGATCATCGGCACCGCGGGCTACATGTCGCCCGAGCAGGTGCGGGCCGAGCCCGTGGACGCGCGCAGCGACCTGTTCGCCGTCGGCGCCATCCTGTTTGAGATAACGACCGGCCGGCGCGCCTTCCAGCGGCCGAGCGCGGTCGAGACCATGGCTGCCGTGCTGCAATCCGAACCGGCGGTGGAGAGCGGATCGCCGCCGGCGATGGCGCCGGGCCTGGAGCGGATCGCGCTGCGCTGCCTGGAGAAGGATCCGCGCCAGCGCTTCCAGTCGGCGCGCGACCTGAGCTTCGCGCTGCAACAAGTGCTGGCGGGAGCCTCGGTCATGTCGGTCGCGGCGCCCCCACCGCCGGCTGAGATAAAGCCGGCCCGCCGGCCCGCGTGGGGCCTCCCGCTCGCCGCGGCTGTGGCCGGCGTTCTCGTCGCAGCTGCCATTGCCTGGGCAGCCTGGCCCAAAGTCAAGCCGGCAGCGCCAACGCCGGCCCCGGCGCTGACCAGCCAGATCACCGCCGCCCCCGTGGCTCCGGTTCCTACCGTTGCGGCGCCGCCGGCGACAATCGCTCCGCTCGGCCAGGCTGCCGGCGCGGATGCGGCAACAGCCGGGGTGGCGGCGGGAATGGCCGCGCTCCAGTCATTGCAAAATGCCGCTCGCCGGAACGCTGGCAACGCCGGGGGCAACGCCGACTCCGCCAAGCTGGCGCAGGCGGCGAAGATTGCGGTCTACCCAGGAGCCGTGAGCGATCCTGGCAGCCACATCGGGCAACCCCAACACGGCGTCACCACCCTGCGGTTCCATACCGCCGACTCGCCGCGCCAAGTGATCGAGTTCTACCGGCCCCTATATCCCCCGGCGCATATTTCCGAAGACGGCGCCAGGGCCCGCCTGGTGTTGATGCAAGGCGGGGACATCCTGACCATAACGGCGGCCGCCGGCGGCGCCGGCACACAGATTCATATCAGCGACATCCAGCATTAAGACCGCGGACCCCGACGGTGTCACAGGTCGAACTCATCACCGCACGCTTGCGTCTTCGCCCTTGGCGCGTCTCCGACCGCGCGCCCTTCGCCGCGCTCAACGCCGATCCCCGCGTCAGCGAGTTCCTGCCCACGCCTCTCGACTCGAAGGCCAGCGACGCGTTTGTGGACCGCATCGAGCGCCACTGGCGGGAACATGGGTTCGGTCTCTTCGCCGTCGAGCTGCTGGAGCCCCCGCGGTTTCTCGGCTACGTCGGGCTGGTCGTCCCGCCCTTCGAGGCGCGGTTCACCCCCTGCGTCGAAATTGGCTGGCGGCTGGCGCCGTCGCACTGGGGGCTGGGCCTGGCGACGGAGGGCGCCCGCGCCGTGGTGCATCACGCCTTCGCGGCGCTCGGTCTACCCGAGTTGCTGTCCTGGACCGTGCCCGAGAACGCGCGCTCCCGGCGCATCATGGAAAAGCTCCGCATGACCCACGATCCCGCCGACGATTTCGATCACCCCAGTCTGCCCCCCGGCCACCGCTTGTCGCGCCACGTGCTCTACCGCGCTGGGCCCGCGCCCATCAATAAGGTAAAGCGGTGGTGATCGACAGCGCCCAGCCGCTCAGCGGGAAGTGGGTCAAGCCATAAGACGCCGGGCTGCTGGCGAGTATTAAAATCCGCCGCCGTTTCTGCCGCCGCGGTCCCCGTCGGGACGCTTATCGCGGTTGGGGGCCGGCTTGCGGTTCCCGCGTTCCCCGCGCGCTCCAGCCGCATTCGGCCGCTCTTGGCTGCGACCCGCGTTGCCGCGGCGGCCAGCCTGGGCCTGCCGGTTGGGGGCGCGGTCCGGCGTACCCGCGGGACGGAAGCCGCCATGGCGCGCCGCGACGGTCCGGGCGCTTGCCTCGTGGCGGGCCTGCATCGGGGTGGCGTCCATGTGCCGTTCCTGCGCGTACCGCATTTCTTCGGCGCTCGCGCGGGCATGGATGCCTCCGGGACCGCCATTGAAGCTGACGCGGTTCACCTGTACGTTGCGCACCACCGTGCGGTCCACGTAGGTGGTATGAATCACGGTCTCATTCACATGCCAGACCGCGGTGTTGTAGAAGAATCGCCCGCCGGTCCAGCGCCCGCCGGCAAAACCGGTGCCGAAGTAGCCGAAGCCGTAGTTGACGCCGCCGTAGAAACCCACGTGCGGTCCCCAGTACCCAACGTGCCAGCGGTACAGGCCGCCCTCCCAACCCCAGTAGCCAGGAGTCCAGAGCATTCCCGGCGCCGGCGCCATTACCCACGCTCCGTTAACCCAGTAGTAGCCCGCCGGACCGTAAGCCCAGTATCCCGGCGTCCATAGGTATCCAGGGCCGGGGGCAATCGGCTGCACCGCCACCACGCGCAGCGGCGGCGGCCCAATCCGCACCGACACGCCGACCGCTACCTGCGCCGACGCGGCCGGCGCCACGCCAACCATCAGTGCGGCCATCAGCCCGAGCACCACAACCGGGAAAACTTTTCGCATAGGACTCTCTCCCGCAACAACCCGAGCAACTACTGTGCCAAAGATTAAAACACGGAACCGGACATGAAGTTTCGTTCACCCGACCACGGAGCCGCAACGGGACCACCATTCGCGGGGTCGCGCCGTACAGGAAGCGCAGCTCGTCGATAACTATGCAACCCACAAACACCTCAAGATCCAGCGTTGGCTGAAACGGCACCGACGCTTCCACATCCACTTCACGCCCACCAGCTCCTCCTGTTTGAACATGGTGGAGCGTTTCTCTCGCGATCTGACCGAGAACCGCATCCGCCCGCGGCGTCTTCCGCGATGTCGCCGAGCTCATCGAAGCCATACACGACTACCTCGATCACCACAACGCCGCTCCCAACCCCTTCATCTGGGACCGCCGTGCCAGCGACATCCTCGCCAAGGTCACCCGCGCGGCCAACGGGCCCTGCTTAATGTTCAAAGTGTTTGAGACACTACACTAGGAGCCGTTTTCGCGTCCAGCAGGGTCACTGCCGTATCGCCAGCCATTCCGGCCGTCCAGACGACGATTTCGGGCAACGGCTGGGCGCATACGGTCCCGTTCGAGTTCAAGAACGTGGCCGATATCGAGGCGCTGATCGTGAGCGAGAGCCAGGGCGTCAACATCGTGCGCCCGGATAGCAACGGCATCCCGGCCTTCGGCGTGCTTCAGTTCAACGGCACATCAACGCGGGACGAGGCCAGAGGTGCGGTTCGGCTACCAAGGCTCGCCCCTCATGCCCGCCGAAGCGATCCACATAGCCGGCCTTATGATCTCTGATGGCATGGGGACAAGACGGACGTGACTGGCGGATCGAGCGACTATGACCAAAGAAAAAGCGAAGAGATTGTCGCAAAGATGCACCGAAAATGCTACATTAGGCTTAGCGCCACTTGCGGTGTGGTCGCGAAAGGTCAAGGAGGAGCCAGATGCGGCACGAAGACATCGACCCAACATCTATTGTCCTATGCAATCGGCACAGACGGCCAATGGTTCCTGTGGTACTTGGGTTGCGGTCGGAGCTGGTCGGTTTTTGGCACCAGGACTATTGGCGCTGTGACGCGCCAGGCTGTACGCGGTACTTCACACCGAACCTCGGCTACGTGAACATTGCCGAAGACGGCCATATCGAAAATGGCTTCACGATGCTCAAGCTGTGCGGCCATCTGACGAGTACCGATTCGATGCACACCTCGATGGCGATTCGATCCTACAACGAGAACACACCCCACTGGCAATGCGTCGCGCCAGATTGCGAATCGCGCTTTGTCGGTTATCCACAGCGATCGCCTTGCGTGTACACTCTGATTTCATAAACCAAAAAGGTCCCGTGAGGGACGGCGAACCTTTCCGAGTTACCACCCCGAACCGTTTTGGGGACTCGGACAGCGAGGGGCGCCGGCCCTGACGAGACCCGGCGCCCTGCCGTTTGGCCAGTGCGTTTCGGGTCCAAGGAAACCAAGGCGCGGGGAATCCGGTCCGGCTGCCTCGTCGGTTGGCCAACCTCGACGGCGTGCGGAACGGAACCAAATCATCTACATTGATGCACAGGAGGGAAAATGCTTCCCGTCTTGCGCGGCCTCCGCCACCAGCCTGGGTTTGTTCTCGTCGCCATACTCTCGTTGGCCCTGGGCATTGGCGCCAATACCGCGATCTTTTCCTTGGTCGACGCGGCCCTGCTGCGTTCTCTGCCGGTATCCCATCAAGACCAGCTCTACGCCCTTATTCGCCTGAATCAGCGCGATTCCTCGACCGCAGCCTATCATGCGCTCCGCGGGGGTCTGCCTGTCGGCAGCGATCTTATCGCGCAGGCCCATCCCTTTCCCGTCCACGTGCAAGTGGCCGGTGCTACACCGCGGGCCGTCACCGCGCAACTGACATCGGCAAATTATTTTGCAGCACTTGGCGTGCAGCCATGGCGCGGACGCTTCTTTAACCCGGACGATACCCTGGTCTCGGCGCCACTCCGAGTTGCCGTGATCAGTTACGCCTTCTGGCGGCGCGAGTACGACGGCGCCCCGGCGCTTGGCCACGCGCTCGTGCTCAATCGGCAGGCGGTCGACGTCATTGGCATCGCACCGCCCGGCTTTAGCGGTCTCGACAAGTTCAAGTCGGTGGACGTTTGGTCGCCTCTCCCGCTGCAGCACCTGCTGGGCTACGACAAATCCGCTTCGCTCGACAGCGGCATGGGCGGGGTGGATCCTTCCCAACCCTGGGCAACGCAGTCCGGGATCGGTTGGCTCCAGCTTTACGCCCGCGTCCGTCCCCCGGTGGCGCCTGCGGCCGTCGCCAGCGCCGCCAGCGCGATCGGCCTGGCGTCCTTGCGGAACCGCTATGCCGGCGCCAGTCCCTCCGACCGCCGCGCGCTAATCGAGAAGACACAGATGCGGCTCGTCCCTCTCGCCCAAGCCTCGGGCGGCGCGGCGGGCAAATTGTTCTCTTCGCCGCTCCTGATTCTGACGGTCGCGGTGGAAGCGGTGCTGCTGATCGCTTGCCTCAATCTTGTGCTGCTGGTGCTGGCGCGTGACGCCGCCCGCCGCCAGGAGGATGCCGTGCGCCTCGCGCTGGGCGCCGGCCATGCCCGCCTGTTCCGCCGCCGCTTCGCCGAAATCCTCATCCTTGCCGTTGCCGGAGCCGGCCTGGGCCTACTCCTGGCACGCTGGATGGTCATCGCGCTTCCCGGCGCGCTCAGTACCGGCTCCGTGCCGGCTGCGGCCGGCTTCGACTGGCGGGTTCTTGCGTTTACGCTGGCCGTCGCGTTCCTCTGCGCGCTGGCGCTGGCGCTGGCTCCCTGGATCGGAAGGCGCCGCGACGACCCGTTGAATGACTTGCGTTCGGGCGCGTTGAGCGGCGGAGGTTCATCCTCGCTGATTTTTGGCCGCGGCGGACGCTGGTTTATCACCGGTCAGATTGCGCTGGCATTCGTTCTGACCGTCTCCGCCGGCTTGCTTACCCGCAGCCTTCAACACCTGCTGACCACCCAGGCCGGTTTCGACCGCCGTAACGTGTTGACCGCCCGTATGGACCCCGCCGCCGCCGGTTACTCGCCCGTGAAGTTTGTCGAGCTCTACCCCACGTTGCTAGACCACATCCTGGCGCTGCCTGGCGTACGCTCCGCCGCCGTGGCCGCTTGCGGATGGTACTGCGACATCACGGGAAGCTACCGAATTACCGCCAGCGGTAATTTCTCGAATCCTGCCGCCAGGATGCAGGTCGATATCGTCAGCCGCGACTTTTTCGCCACCGCCGGATTGCACCTCCTGCGCGGCCGCGGGTTCACACGCGAAGATACGGCTGCCTCGCCGGGCGTTGCCTTGGTCAACCAAGCCTTCTTGCGCCGGTATTTTCCCAATCGCGATCCCGTGAGCTCGCAGCTCACGCTCGACGATTTTGACAATCCCCGCGTTGTCGGCGTTGTCGCCGATGCCCAGGTGGACGGGCTGCTTAGCCGCGTTCCGCCCATGGTCTATCTCGATCTCGACCAGAACCCCCTCACCGTGCGCGCCCTGGAAATCCGCACTGCGGGTGATCCGGCGGCGCTGATTCCGGCTCTGCGCCGCGCCCTGGATGCTGCCGCCCCGAATGTGCCCGTCAGCGGTATGGAGACGGTGGAAGCCAACCTTGAAGGCCGTCTTGTGAATCAGCACCTCATCGCCCGCCTGTACGGCCTGTTCGCCTGGCTTGCCTTGATGCTCGCCTGTCTTGGAATGTATGGCGTTCAATCCTGGCGTCTGAATCGCCGCCGCCGCGAGTTGGGCGTTCGCTTGGCTTTGGGTGCCGATCCGGCGGCGTTGTTTCGCCTGGTGATCGTCGAATCCCTCGGGCTCACCGCAGCCGGCGTAATAACAGGCGCCATCGTGGCCCTGTTTGCGGTGCGCCTGCTGCGCGCCCAACTGTTCGGCCTTAGTCCTGTCGCCCCCAGGGTCTTTGGGCTCGGCGTCCTCGCAGTTTTGATCACCGCCGTTGCGGCGAGCGCCCTACCGGCGATCCGCGCTGCCCGCACCGATGCCGCGGTCGCCCTGCGATGCGATTGAGTTCTCGATGCGCAACTTCAGAACAGTCACGCTGATCGGAGCCCTTCTCATCTTCGGCACGCTTCCCGTAGTTGCGGCGGGACAGTTCCCGCAACTCTTACCCGATCCCGACGCGTTCGTTCTCACGATTCGCGAGAACCCCGGCAGCAAATTGCCTCTGGGCCCATCGTGCGGAGGCGACGCGGCGGTTACACTCGCCTGTCGCTCGTTCATCGTCACCCTGAAGAACGTCGGCGGGCGCACCGTCCACCTGAGCAGGCCCAACTGCCGTGAGCCGAATGTCGGATTCAGCAAAAAGCAGGCAAATTCCTCAACCGGCTGGTGGCCAATCAGTCAGCCGTCGTACTCCACTCTTTGCGATCCCCTGACTTTTCAAGATCTCCGCCTGCGGCCTGGCGACGAAACCCAATACGAGACACGCCTCGTCTCCCCGAACCGGCTTCCGGTGACGGCGCCCACAGATGCCGGGGAATACACCATCCGCGCCACCTGGTCGCTCTATGGCTGCACCGAAGAATCGGAGGGAACGGACTGTCTTGCGCCACCGCGGATTCCGACATCGAACTCCGCGGCTCCCGACGTGGATCTCCAATCTCCGATCCAGGTCGTGTCCAACCAGATCGAAGTCAGCTCCCCCTCGCTGCCCGACCTCGGACCGTTGAGGATCGGATTCGAAGTGTCGCTCGCCACGGAAACGGAGGCCGCCGCGGAGCGAAAGCGGGCTGGCGGTTCATGTGCGTCGCCGTCCGACACCAGCGCCGCATGCACCGTATTCCATTACGCAATCCACAACTTGAGCAGCCGGCCCATTCGAAATGGCCGGTGGACCTGCAGCGATTTCAGCATCATCCCCGAGCATCGAGCCAAGGGCGGCGCCTGGGCCCCTCTCAGCTCCCGTCTCATGGAGTGCTCTCGCAATTTCGTCGTCGAGACGCCGATCATGCCCGGCCAGAAGGCCGAAGGCGACTTCTCCATTGCCAGCTTGGCGCCACTCTATGACGCCGCCCCGCTCGACGCGCCAGGAACCCACGAACTCCGCTTCCGATTCCAGTCCGAGGCGTGCTGGGCCGCCCCGGACGGCTCCTTCTGCCTGCAACGTCCTAAAAGCCAGACACCGGTCCTCTCGCGCGTGATCACGCTCAAGCCAAATCACTAATCGCTGGTATGAAAGCGCCCTCTAGCAGCGCCGCCGTATTGGGAAACTGGCGGAGAGGCGGGATTCGGAACCCTGGAGGATGGCTCGATCCTCCGCTTGACTTGTGCTCGTATATTGTAGCTAGGTAGAACGGGAAATGTTGAGCTGCAGCAATGAAGAAGATTCCATCGCCCGCAGACAGATTGACGCCGGTGCTAAACGTGGTCTGCGAACCGGGCTCCACTTCGGGGCCCGGCCCGGCCAACCGTGACCGCCCCGGGGTGGGGCCAAAGGAAGGCAAGCGCCGGCCCTGTTGCTGGCCCGGCGGTCCCCACAGTTAATTAGAATATTCCGTGAGACCGCATGTCCTGATACCGGCCGAGCAGGCCGAGCGCGTGCAACTCGTCTCGCACTTCCGCCGGCGTGAATCGCGGCAGGCGCGTGGGCATGTCCGCCAAACCGTAGGCGGTGACGCCGAACACGGCGGCGCTCACGCCCAGATCGTGCTTATTGACCTTGTCGAACGTGTCGCCCGGTTGATGATGAATCCGGAGATAGGGTCCGATGGGCGCCGAGAGCAAAAATCCAGGCACCCCAGCCACCAGAAACGGCGCGCTGTCGGAACTGAACACGAACCGCCCGCCGTCGGTCGTCTTGCCCGCGCCGAGGGCGTTCAACTCCGGCGCCAGCGGCATCAATGCCTCCTGCTCGTCCGCACGGGCCAGGGTGAACCACCCATCCGGCGCGCCCCCGCCGGTGTCGGTCATCACCACCGCCGCACACCGGGACAGATCGGCCTCGTGCCGCCGGCTGTAGGCAATCGAGCCCAGCAAGCCCTCCTCCTCGCCCCCAAACAGCGCGAAGCGGATCGTGCGCCGCGGCCGCAGCCCGGTGGCCCGCAGGGCCTGGGCGAGCGCCAGCAGCGAGGCCACGCCGGTGCCGTCGTCCTGCGCGCCCGTTCCCGCCTGCCAGGAATCGAGATGGGCGCCCACGATCACATATCCGCCGCGGCTGTCCCGCCCGGGAAGGTCGGCGACGATGTTATCCACCGCCACCCCACGCCGGATGCGATTCTGAAAGCGGAAGGCAACCTCCACCGGCCCGCGTTGCAAGAGGCGTTTGACCAGAAGGGTGTCCTCGCGCCCGAGGTTCCCCGCGGGTAGATCGGCCACCGTTCCGGTAAAGCCCGTGTCCCCGAACATGTCGCTGGCACCGTTGCTGTTGCCCACGCCGAAGATCACCCCGCGCGCCCCCTCACGCCCGATAAGCCGGATGCCGTCAAACAGCGTCCCCTCGCCCATGGTGGAGGCGGCGCCGATTGAGGCCTCGTCCACCAGGACGATCGCGCCCGCAAGCTCTCGGGCCTGCGCGCGCACCGCCGCCGGGCGCAGATCTGCGAGGTACACCACCTTGCCGCGCACGCCGCCGGGTGGCGTGGACGGGCTCCAGCCCTCGCTGACCATGTGCAGCGTTTGCTCGCGGGGTGCGGTCATCCGTGCCGTCGCCGCTCCGTCCGGCTCCCAGCTGTCGGGCAGCGGCCACGGCTCGCGGTGAATGTTGGTCAGGCCCAGCGCCTGAAATTGCGCTACCGCCCAATCGGCCGCCCGGCGATAGTTGGACGAACCGGTGAGGCGGGGACCGATTCCATCGGCGAGCTGGCGATCGTACTCGTAGGCCCCGCCGCTCGCCCGCAGGACATCGGCCAGCTTGCTCAGCTCAGCATGGGCATCCCGAGGCGCTAGCGCGTGGTCCTGCGTTCCAGCCAGGGTCACACACCCCAATAGCAGTGCGGCCACTGCCCGCTTCATGACGCCGGCAGCGCCCGCAGAAGCCGCTCGATATCGTCCTCGTCGTTGTACACCGAAGGGGAAATACGAATCATGTGGTCGTACATGGTGATCGTAATGCCGGCCTGGCGCAGACGCGGACCGAGCCGGGCTGGCGCATCCCGGTAGGCGAAGGCCGCCACCGGACCCCGGCTGGGTTGCGGCGTCAGCGGCAGAAAACCGCGCCGCGGCAGCTCCTGCTGGAGCCGGTCGATCAACGCTTGCCGGTGCTGCTGGATCGCCGCGACTCCAATGCTCTGGATGTAGCCCAGGGAAGCGGTGACGATCGCCAGCGCCGCCCAATCGGGCGTGCTCACCTCGAAATGCGCGGCGGTGCTGTTGCCCAGCTTCCAGTCGCCGATGACCGGCCCGGGCGCATCGAAGGGATACACGTGCTGCTGCTCGCCGCTGAACTGCCGCCAGCCAAACTGCACCCGCCGTAGTCGCTCCAGCCGGTCGCCGCGAACGTAGAGGAACGCCGTCCCGAAGTCGCCCATCAGCCACTTGTAAGTTCCGCAGCAGCAGAAGTCGACCCCGCTGGCTTTCACGTCGATGGGAACGGCGCCGGCCGCCTGCACAATGTCGGCATAAACCAGCACGTTCCGCGCGTGTGCCAGGTCGCACAGCGCCTTGAGATCGTGGGCAAACCCGGCCATGCTGGCCACCAGCGACACCGCGATCAAGCGCGTCGACGGTTGCAGCAGAGCGGCAAAATCCTCGAGGTCCATGCGGTTGGCGCGCGGCTTCACCACGCTCACCGGCACCCCGCGCAATCGTTGCAACTCGCCGTACATGGCGAGCGAGGCGTCGTAGTGAAAGGCATCGGTCAGGACGCCGGCATCGGGGCCCAGTCCGAGCGCCTGGCCGATCAGGTTCTCGCCCTCCATCGTGCTCGGCACCACCGCGACTTCACTAGGTTCGGCATGGATCAGCTCCGCAAAGGCGCGCACGGCGGCGTTGCGGGGGTTGTCCCCCGGCCAGGCGCGGCTCGCATCCCGCTGCCGCAGCTCGAGATGCGCCTCCCCAGCGGCGGCCGCCTGCCGGCTCATCGGATGGGTGTACGCCGCGTTCAAATACGTGCCCGGGAACCGGAACGAGGCCTTATCGGGAAGCTGGGCCGGCGGGTTCAGCGGCACTTCCGGCCAGCTCAGGCCATGCGCCAGCGCGGCCCCGGCAAGCGGCGCGGCCCCGGCGGCCTTGATCAACGCGCGACGCGAAATCGGCATACCCACGGTCCTCAGCCGCCCCAGTATAGCGGGCTACGCCCCCTCCGCCGGCACAGCGATTATCCCCGGCAGTCGCGCTAACTCCCGATCGAAGGTTGCCACCTGCCCGTCGGCGTGGGCGCGGGCATAGGTAGCGATAGCCATGTCTACCAAGCCTGCCCTCGTCCCAGACTGAGCGCAGCATGCCACAAACGCCGACCCGAACAGCGGACTGCACGCCACGAAATGCAAATCCGAGCCCAGCAGGTAGCGACCGGTACGCGCCGCATGCTCGGCGCCCCGGCGCTTGACCATCATATTCATCAGCTCGACCATGACGTACTCCAGCAACGCCCCCTGCCCCCACCGGCCTGACCGCAATTCCGACTGGAGGCGGCGCGCCGCCTCATGATGCACATCCTGCTGGTTGACGAGCCCGAGCAAGAAGCTGGTATCGAGAACGATCATTGGTCTTCGCCGTAGAGGATGTCCTCCACCTCGTTCGAGAGGTTCTCTGTGCCTGGCCCCCAGTTCTCCACCGGCACGTCCCACCAGTGCGGCTTGGCGTCTGTCCGCGACTGTGGCCGAAGATGCTGGCGTAGCGCCTCGTTGATCACCGCTCCCACCGTCTTGCCTTCGGTCGCCGCGCGCGCCCGCGCCCGCCGGTACAGCACCGGATCCAGGTTTCGTATGGTCGTGTCCATGCTTTCGGCCAGCGTAACACATGTACGACTTGTGTTCATTGATGGCAACGGACTCGTCGAACGTCCGCTGCGGCCTTCCGATGGAATCGCCCGGCAAAAGTAGTCCGACCCGGAGAAAGACACAGATCCTGGGGCGAGTCTACCGGGTGAAAGAGCGCGTGGGAAAGATTGCGCTGCCGCCGCCCGACACCGCCAAGATTGCTGTCCCGTTATTCCGAGGGACTGTCAGCGTTTCGGGCAAGAACCGGGGCTTCGCGAATGAGGTGCTCTAACCTGCGGCGGCGTACAAAACGC